>CAYTJL010000155.1:16815-23380 GCA_964437785.1 uncultured Polyangiaceae bacterium | reverse complement strand
GGGCAACGGGCGGGCAAAGGAGATCTTTGGGGTGGCGGCCCGCCACCTCTCCGCCACCCGCCGGGACTGCAAGGAGGGCCGCGCTCCCGAGGGGCGACGCGCGGATTCCAAGAAGGCCTGGTTCCTTTTCTCTTTTTATCCGCTCTTCCCCGCGATAGCCTCTCGTTCTTTGGGAGGCGATCTCATGGCACCATCCTCTGTTACGGAACCGATCACCGGGGCACCATGGCCGCATGCGGACACCGGGTTCGCCGCCGCGGCGACGCCGGAGGGCACCCTGGGCTGCGTGGTCAAAAACCCGCTCACGCAGGAGGACGCGTGCGCGCTGGTCAGCGCCGGCGTGAGGTGCTGTATCCGCACGCTGGGCGGCCAAGACGGGCTAACCGCCGGAGAGGCCTGCCTCCTCCGCGACGCCGGACTCGGCATCATGGTCATCTACGAAGCCGCGTGCGGCGCCGTCTCGGCCGATCAAGGCCGGATCGACGGAGGCGAGGCGATGCGATGGGCGAAGGCCGCGGGGCTCCCGGCCGGCGCCAGCGTGTTTTGCCGACTGAGCGTCACGCCGGCGCCCGACCCGTCCGCGCTGATCGATTACCACAACGCATGGGCCAAGGCCGTCGCCTCCGCGGTTTATACTCCCGGTCTCTGCATCTCCGATGAAGCGCTCACGAACGAGCAGCTCACGAACGATCTCCACGCCCGCCTCTTTTTTCGCGACAGCGACGCCGTGAGCGCTTCGCCCGCGCAAGGCTTCGTGATCGTCCCCCGCCCCGGCGGCGTCGCGATTCAAAAAGACAACCGCCGGCTCTTGCCCGCTGCGTGGCCGGCGCGTTCGGCGAGCCTGGCCCCCCGTATCTCGGGAACGGAGCTCGCCAACCAGCTCGGGTCATCGACCAGTGTGTCGCTCCCCGCCACGCAACAGACGATGCTCGACAAGGCCCTTGGGGACAACGCCGCGCCCGTCACGTGGATCGCCGTCACCAGCAGCGGCGGAGGCCATGAGCTCACGTTCTTCGTGAGCGCCGACGCGCTTCGGATCGGGACGATCGACGACTCCCTCCGCATCGACGTGAGCGCCGTGACGGCCCAGCGGATCGCGGACGGCATCGGCTGCGTGCTGCCGACGACGAAGCTCTGTGACCTCATTTGGGCGAGCACCACCGTGAAGGTCGCGTACACGTCGTATTGGCCCTTCAACTACGATGTCGCACAGATGGTCAAGTGCAATAACGACGTGGACGCCAAGGTCGCGACCGCCGAGGCAGCGGGGGCCTCGGGCCTCATCGAGAACGCCGGCAAGTATTGGCTCATCACCAACAAGATCAACGGCAAGATCATCGCGAGCTCCAACCAGCCGGCCGCGGCCAACTACGGATTTTATTACGACGCGGCGGGGCAGGGCAACAGCGGCCCCAACTACAACGGTCCGTATCACCTCGTTCAGTCCATCGGGACGCAGCACGATTGTAACTACACCGACTATTCGCAGGTGATGCGCCTCGTGCAACGGTGGTGCATCGTGGACGGCGCGCCGCGCGACATCGTCGACGTCATGACGGACGCCACGCTCTCGGCGCTCGTCTCCGACGAAGGGCCGCTCCAGATCGTGAGGCAGCCGGGGGTCGATCCGCCCTGCGCAACAGCGTATGTGCCGCCGAACCTGAAGGCGAACATCGCGGAGGCCATCGACGGCGATCGGGACGCCACGACGTCACCGTGCCCTCATTGCCACAAGGACTCTGCGCTGGCCTCCTCGTTCACCGAGGCGAGCCATTATCAGGGGTCCAGGGTCGAAGGCGGTCAGGCCAAGCAAGTGAGCCTGATCGTCCTCCACACCGCGGAGCAAAACTGTGGGAGCGGCGTCGCCCAGAGCGTCGCCAATTACTTCGCCCGCGAGGACGTGACCGAGAGCGCACATTACGTCGTCGACCCCGGCATCATCGTGCAGTGCGTGTGCGAGAAATACACCGCGTGGCACGCGAAGCCGTGCAACTACATCAGCATCGGCATCGAGCACGCAGCCAGGACCGGACAACCGCCGACAGACTGGAGCTCGACGTGCGCGCAGCAGATGCTCGACCGGAGCGCGAGGCTCGCGGCGGACATCTGCCTTCGCCTCGGGCTCCCCGCCGAGCGGGTGGATAAGAACGGCCTCTTGGCGAACAAGTCCGGGATTACGATGCACTCCGACGTCAGCGCCGCCTACCCAGGGCAGAGCAACGGGCACACCGATCCCGGCGCCAATTTCCCGATCGGCGACTACATCAATCGTGTAAAACAATATATGTCGTCGGGCTCTCCCAAAACCGATTCTCCCGAGGCCGGCGACTACGTACAGGCATCCTACTACCAGAGCGGCCGGAACGACACGAGCGTGACCTTGGTCGTGGTCCACACCGCCGATAAGCCTTGCCAAAACGGCGTGGCCCGCCAGGTCGCGAACGCCTATGCGGCCGCGGGCGCGAGCGCGAGCGCACATTACGTCGCTGGGCCGGACGAGATCCTCCAGTGTGTTCGGGAGGCGGACACCGCATGGCACGCGAAGCCGTGCAATTTCCAGAGCATCGGCGTGGACCACGCCGCGAATCAGGCCTTCACCGCCGCGGACTGGGCGTCGCCCGCCGCGCAGACCATGCTTCAAAAGAGCGCGAAGCTCGTGGCCGACATCTGCGCGCGGCATAACCTCCCTCCGAGCTACGTGAACGCGGCGGGCCTCTCGGCCCCGAGCCCCAAAGGCATCACCACCCACGCGGACGTCGCGACCGCGTTCAAGCAGTCTACGGCGACCGACCCGGGGACGAGCTTCCCGATGGCGGCCTACATCCAGATGGTGAACGACGCCATGGGGCTGTCCACGGCGGCGCCGGCTCCCTATGGCCTGCTCGGCGTCGATACGGCCAGCGTCGTGTCGAGCGATAGGGCGAAGGAGCTTTATGCCGCCGGCTATCGGTATTGCGCGCGCTACGTCGAGCTCGGCGCGCCCAACCCGAACCCGCGGAACCTCCCTCCGCTCACCCAAAGCGAGGCGAGCGCCCTTCGCGCGGCCGGTCTGGCGATCGTCCTCGTGCAATATCATGGCAGCACCATGACCTCTGCTCAGGGCACCGCGGACGGGCAAGCCGCCGCGAACAACGCCCTCGCCCTCGGCGCGCCGAGAGGCATGAACCTCTTCTGCGACATCGAGGCCGTGTCGTCGTCCGGCGCGGACGCCGTGATCGCATATTGCAACGCTTGGTACAACGCTGTCTCGGCGAGCGGGTTCGTCCCCGGCCTCTACGTCGGCGCCGACTCCGGCCTCTCCCAAAGCCAGATCGACGCGCTGCCCTTCCGCTATTATTGGCGGTCGGCGTCGCTCGTGCCCAACGTGTCGAGGGGCTATCAGCTCCTCCAACTCTACCCTGGGAACGTATTGTTCAATGGCCAGCTCCGCATCGACATCGACGTCACCCAGAACGGCTACTACGAGAGCACGCCGTCGATCCTCTGGTGGCCTTCGGGCTGACAGGCGCGAGCGAGGGCTCCCGCGGCGCCGATGAAGACCGCGCCGGACGGAGATCCCGAGAGGGTATCGACGCGCGAGAGCCGCTCTGGTAAGCTCGCCCGCTCCTATGGCCAAACGTGGTTCGAGCCCGGCGCGTGACGCCTCTCCAACGGCCTCATGGGCCAACGTCGACACGGTCCACGATCCGTCGGAGGACGATCTCCGGGCCTCCGCGCCGGTCAAGGCTCCCACGTTGACCATCCTTTATCACCCGGAGCTGTCGCGCGTGGGCGATCGCGCCGAGCTGCCCTGCCTCGCGCTCGGCCACCCAGCGTCGCTCTCGCGGGTCGAGCCGCTCTTCCGCTCTGGATCGGTGGACGCGCCCAAGCCGCTCGCCGATCCGGCCCTCAGCCGCTCTCCGCTCACCCTCTCTCTTCATGGCGGGAGCCTACGAATCGAGATGGGCAATCATCGCACGCGCGTCCTCCTCGCGGGCGCGCCGCTCGACCGCGGCGCGGACATCCCGAAGGAGGCTTTGGAGCGCGGCGTGACGATCGAGCTCGCGGGCCGAATCGTGCTCCTCTTGCACCTCGCCGAGCCCGTCACCGTCAAGGGCTCGCTCTTCACCACCGCCACGAGCGGAGACGCGGTGAGCGCCGTTTTGATCGGTAACAGCGGGCCGATCCAAAAGCTCCGGCAATCGATCCGACGCGTCGCCGACCTCGACGTCCCCGTGCTCATCCGCGGCGAGTCGGGCAGCGGCAAAGAGCTCGTCGCGAACGCCATCCACGCCTTGAGCGGGCGGCGCAACGGCCCTTTCGTGGCCGTCAACCTCGGCGCGGTCCCGCCCTCGCTCGCGGCGGCCGAGCTGTTCGGCGCGGACCGAGGTGCCTTTACAGGATCGGTGAAGCGCCGCGAGGGCTATTTCTCCAAGGCCAACGGAGGCACGTTGTTCCTCGACGAGGTCGGCGAGGCGCCGCCCGAAATCCAGGTCGCGCTGCTGCGCGCCGTCGAGACCGGCCAGATCCAGCCCGTCGGCGCGGACGAGCCCCAACCCATCAACGCGCGCCTGCTCGCGGCGACGGACGCCGACCTCGAGGCCAAGGTGCAAGAAGGCGCCTTTCGCGCGCCGCTGCTCCATCGCCTCGCGGCGTACGAGGTGCGCGTCCCGCCGCTCCGCCACCGCCGCGACGACCTCGGCAAGCTCTTAACGTGGTTCTTTTATGAGGAGCTGTCCAAGGTGGGAGAGGCCCACAAGCTCGCGGGCGCCGCCGACGCCAAAGAGGCTTGGCTCCCCGCGTCGCTCGTGGCTAAGCTCGCGATGTACGATTGGCCCGGGAACGTGCGCCAGCTCCGCAACGTGGTCCGGCAGATCGTGATCGGGAACCGGGGCCGGCGCCGCGTCGAGGTGGAGCCCGAGCTCGAGCGCCTGCTCCGTCCACAAGGCCCTTCGCTCGTCCCCGGCATCGAATCGCAGCCATCCTCGATCGAAGCTCCCCCCACCGGCGACGCGCCCGACGAGCCGGGCCCGCGCCGCAAGCCGAGCGAGGTGACCGAGGCCGAGCTCGAAGCGGCGCTCCGCGCGAGCCGTTGGGACGTCACCGCCGCCGCCGCGCGACTCCACATCTCCCGGCCCTCTCTCTATATGCTCTTCGAGCGCTTCCCCCGGCTCCGCGAGGGCTCGGACACGTCGAACGAGGCGATCCTCCGCGCCCACGAGGCGTGCGGCGGCGACGTGGAGAAGATGGTCGACGCCCTCCGCATCTCCGAGAAGGTCTTGAGGCGCAAGCTGCGCGATCTCGGCGTCGAGAGCAAACGAGGCTGACGCGTCAGCGCAGGAGGCCGGACGCGTCAGCGGGGCGCTGACAGCGCAAAGAAGAAGGGATTCCTCGTCATTACGCCGCATTTTACGTGGCACGCGCGGTGCTCATGGGTCCTCCTCGGAGGTCCACGAGACATGAAGCTCAGCGCGCTCACCTATATCCCTTCGATGATCACGACCCACCCGGCGCTCCTCGCGTCGATCGTCGCCGCGCCGCTGCTCCTCACGGGCTGCATCGGCGACCACGAGAGCGGCTCGGATCAAGGAGATGACGAGAGTGAAGGGGCCATCGCCGAGACGAGCGACGCGCTCACGAGCCAAATCACGAACGAGTCGTATGGCGACGTCGGCACCCTCGCGACGGGCCTCTACGACGCCTGCGCCATCAAGACCGATGGCACGGTGCAGTGCTGGGGGAGGAACGTGGATTATAACCCTGCGCCGTCGCCCGCGGGCACGTTCACGCAGATCGACTCGGGCGGTGATGGATCGTGCGGTGTCCGCCCCGACGGCACGGTGAGCTGTTGGAACCAATATTGGGGCTTCTACGGCGGCCCTCCCGCGGGCACCTTCTCGCGCATCGCGCTCGGCGACAGGCACGTCTGCGGCATCAAGACGGACGGCACGCTCCAGTGTTGGGGCGACAACTCCTATGGTCAGCTCAACGCGCCTGCGGGCACGTTCCTCGGCATCTCGTCGAACTTCAACACGAGCTGCGGTGTCCGAACGGACGGCACGCTCGCGTGTTGGGGCTACGACGGATATTATTCGTTCGGCCTCTTGAACCCGCCCGCCGGCCAGTTCACGCAGGTGACCATCGGCCCTTGGCACGCGTGCGCGATCCGCGCGGCGGACAGCGGGGTCACGTGTTGGGGCATGTACGGGACGGCCCAATCGCCCGCCGGCACGTTCAAGAAGATCGTCGCGGGCGGCGGGCCCGGCTACGACTACGACTACACGTGCGGGATCATGACCGACGGCTCCATCGCGTGTTGGTACGGCTGGAGCTCCAGCTTCTTCCAGACGCTCCCGGGCAACTACGCGCAGATCGCCGCGCGTTATGGCACCTGCGCGCTCGCGGAGAGCGGCGCGGTGAGCTGCTTTAGGAACGTGTATTGGCCGAACCCGCTCGAAGGCGTCCCGGCGGGGCTCGTCGCCAAGACGCACATCGACACGCCGCTCCCCGGGCAGCCCGCGACCGTCCAAGCGAACATCGGGGATTGGGGCTACGGCGACCGGCGGTGGATGGTGGACTTCAACGG
>CAYTJL010000155.1:15526-16715 GCA_964437785.1 uncultured Polyangiaceae bacterium | reverse complement strand
GCCCATCAGCGATTGGGGCTACGGCGACCGGCGGTGGATGGTGGACTTCAACGGCGATGGCAAGGCCGATTATTGCCGCGCGGTCGGCAACTCCGGCGGCGCGAACAGCTGGCTCGGCTGCTCGCTGTCGAACGGCAGCGGCTTCGGCGGCGAATATCAGGTGATGGCGCCCATCGCGGACTGGGGCTACGGCGACAAACGCTTCCTGATCGACTACAACGGTGACGGCAAGATCGATTATTGCCGGTCGGTGGGCGCGGGCGACACCCTCGCTTGTTCGCTCTCGAACGGCGCGACCTTCGGCGGCGAATACGAGGTGATGAAGCCGATCGCCGACTGGGGCCCTGCCGACCGGCGGTGGTTCGCGGACTTCAACGGCGACAAGCGTGCTGATTTGGTCCGCGCGAGCTCGGCGAACGGCGGCATCTTCATGGTGACGAGCTTCTGAGCCCGAATGGGGGGGCGCTCGTCGGGAGACGAGCGCTCGTCCCTTGGCTCGGTAAGTCATTGCCATGGCGCGACGATGCCGGTTGACATAGCCGGGCGAACCGAGTCTCCTCGATGTTCGCGATCGCGCGCAGAGGGACGCCGCCATGGCTTATTTCCGATCCATCGCCACCCCGGTCTCCAAACCAGATTGCCTAGCCGCCCTGCGGGCCGCGTGGATCGCGGCGCGCGGCGCGCCGCCGAAAGACGACGCGGTCCGGCTCATGACCGCGCAGTGGGGGATTGAGTCGACGTGGGGGAAATACGGATATTGCTACAACATGGGCAACATCCGCGCGAGCGGCGATTGCGACTACATGTACATCTCGGGCAACGAGATCGTCAACGGCGAGCTGATCTGGTTCAGCGCCGACAAACCGAGTAACCTCGCCAAATTCCGCGCGTTTCGCTCGCTGTCCGCCGGCGCCTCGTATTTCGTCGAGTTCATGGGGCGCAAGGCGCCGGTCATGGCCGTGCTCGAAGGGAGCTGCGACCCCACCGCGTACGTCAACGCGCTCAAACAGGTCAACTACTTCACCGACACCGTCGAGCACTACCTCAAAGGCTACCTCGCGGTGTTCGATCCCATCAAGAGCATGGCTGTCCCTACCGCCGCGCCCACCGGCTATGCCGAGCTCGAGCCCGATCCCGCGGGCGATCCCTCGCTCGCTCCCAAAGCGGCGCCGCCTCCGCCGCCCCCTCC
>CAYTJL010000155.1:10546-15426 GCA_964437785.1 uncultured Polyangiaceae bacterium | reverse complement strand
CCGCCGCCCCCTCCTCCTCCCGCGCCGCGCAAGGTGCTTGTCGCGCGGTTCATGGTCGCCGCGCGGCTCCTCGGCGCGACCGATCCCCTGCCGCGCCTCGCGCTCGCCGCGTCTCTCCCGCTCACCGCGGCCGCCGTCACCCAACCCGCCGCGGCGGCGGTGACGAGCAACGCGGCCGTGCCGAACAACGCGGCTGCGACGAACAACGCAGCCACGGTGAGCAACAACAACGCGGTCGCGACACCGCCTGTCACCGAGACCAAGGTGACGGCGGCCAACACCCCGGAGGCCGATCCCGCTCGCCGCGGGGCGCACGCGATCTTCGCCGGTCTCCCAGAGGTGATTTGGCACGACCCGCCCGAGGCGCGCGAAGCGCTCTTGTGGACCGAGATTGAGGCGCGTAACTTCCCTGCATTCGCGGTCACGTTCGTGCCTTTGACCCTGACCGACGGGAAGGGTCGCAAAGCCACCTTCCAGGTCGCGTGCGACTGCTTCGCGATCGGCACCGAGGACGACTGGCTCTATGCCGGCCTCAGCGGGTATTACGCGCAGAGGACGGCCGAGCTCCTCAACGCCCGCCTGCCCACCAATCGGCTCGTGCTCGCCATGTACGAGCAGGCGGCGATCAAGCTCACGGCGCACCCGTTCGACTGCCAAACGAGCTACGGGGGCAAGTGGCAACGATCGACGTTCGCCCTGCGCCTGCACGGGGAGGTGATCCAAGGAAAGGTCGCTTGCAAGCGGGGAGGGAAGGTGGATGAGGCGAACGGGCGATTGAACCCCAACCTGGGCACGCACGCGGGCACCTGCGCGCTGCCGCCGGGCGCGCACCCGAAGGTGCTCGTCGCGGGGCACCGGAAAGAGGTCATCTTGAGCCACGAGGACCTCGCCCAACGGCTCGCGTTTTGGGGGTTCTTCACGAGCGAAGGCAAGCCCATCCAACGGGGGTTCGGCTGCCCGCACGGGCCGGGGTTCGCCGACTACAGCCATGGATTCCGGCTCGTGGGCCCCACCGTGGACGTCGACGGAAAAGAGGTCGACTACGATGAGGTCGTGACGAGCCCCGACTACGCCTCTCTGGTGTTCGCCGAGGGCGGGCAGCCCTGCAAGAAACCGCCGCGGTATCCGGCGCCGCCGAGCAAGTTCGCGATGGGCCGTTGAGCGAGGCCCTCACCCCACCTCCAACCGATCTCCTCCGAGCAGCGGTAACGACGTCAACGCCGCCTTCGCCCCCGGCGCCCAGTCGAGCCTCACGGGCGTCGCGCCGCGCGTGTCGTACGCGCCGGGCAAGCCTACGAGCGCCTGTCCGGCGCCGCGCCGCAGCCGGAGCCCACGGAGAGGCAAGTCGATGTCTGGAGGATCCATCCCGAGCTCCGCCAGCACGCCGATAACCGTCGTGCCGAGCGGCACCACCATCGCCGCTCCGTTCACCCACACGTGGATCTCCGGCACGAGCGTCGTCCTACCACGAAAGACGAGAGCGCCCGTATCGGGCCCTACCGCGCTGCCCTCGCGCGCGATCGCCGTCGCCGCGTCGAGCGCTCGGAGCGTGGGTGCGGCCAGGATCATCACGTTGAATTCGGCCGAGGAGAGCGCTCGTGGATACACGAGCCGCAAGAAGGGTCTTCGCATCTCGACACGGCCGCTGTCGATGAGCCCGCCGCCTTGCCTCCGCTCTGCGGCTCCGGGCGAGTCCACCGTGGTGCCGCCGTGCGCCGTGAGCCAGCCGATAAACGCGTCGAGCGCCGTGAAGCTCCCTGAAGGACCGGACGCGCGCGTGATGCGATGGCGCGCCACCCCGTTTGCGACGAAGCCATTATGATTCGTAGAAGCCCGCTCGCGCGAGGCCGCGCCGCCCGTCGCCGAGGACGCTACGGAGCTATGATAACCGGCGTAGGGGTCGGCCCGCTCGCGCGGCGCCGCGCTGTTCACCGTCGTGGATCCTTCGTATTCGACGCGGAGCAACATCCCCGGGCGCAGATCGACGAAGCCTTGATCGGGCGTAAAGCCATAGGTGTAGAGCAGCGTCTCGGAGAACGTCTGCGGCATGCTCCGCGCGATCGCCGCCTGCACCGTTTGGACGCCGAGGGGCGTGGCGCCGCGCTCTTCGAGCGCGCCGAGGAACGTGCAATAAGCCGCGTAGAGGCCCTCGCGCACCGCCTCGGAGGAGGGCTTCCAGGCCATCTCTTCTGCGATGTTGAGCACATACGAATACGGCGCCGCAAACACCTTGTTCAGCGAGAAGGGGGGCGCTTCGGGCAGCTCCGCGTCGTCCGGCGGTTTGGCGAAGAGATCGGGCAAGCCGAGCGCGATCGGGTGAGGTGCCATGTCGGGCGCGACCGCCGGGATCAGCATCGGGGCACAGCCATGCTCGAAGCGCGGATAGAGGCCTGCGCCGAACACCGGCGCCGTCGCCGCCGGGCCCGCGGCGCCGGGGCCGATGGCTTGCACGGCGAGCGCGTAGGTCTTGGTGGTGTCGAGGTCGGCGACGTGGAGCCGCGTCTCGCTCTCGGTTCCCGCCACGAACCAGGGATCGCCCGCCGCTTGATCATCCGCGATCAACCCCACGTGATAACCCGTGGCGCCGGGGACGGGCGACCATCGCGCGGAGAGGGTCGCTCCATCGTAGTCGAGCGTGAGCGTGCTTGGCGCCCCGCTCACGATCGGCGCGGGCGCGCTCCACACGCCGGCGCGGCAAGGGCCCTCCCCGCTGACCGCGCAAACCCGGAAGCTGTACCCTCCGGCGGCCGTCAGCGCGCCATCGGGCACGTCGTAGTTGGTGGTGTGCGCTTCGTGGGTGCTCACCGTCACGCTCCCCGAGAGGATCTCGACCTTGTAGGCAGCGGGGCTGAACAAGCCGCCTCCGCTCTCGGCGGCCGCCCACGCGAGCGTGCATGTCGCGCCGGCCGGCGCCCATCGGGCGGAGAGCTCGACGGGCGCGGAGAACCGCTCGATGATCGTTTGCGTGCCCGGACCGCGCGCCGCGTCGAGGAGCGGTGTCAGCGTCAAGGTCCAATCGCCCGGCGCGATCAGGAGGTCTTTGCGCACCACCATGGCGCACGGTGAGCTCGTGACGATCATCGTTTGGCGGCTCCAGGTCCCCTGGAGAGCGATCTCCGTGGCCTCCGGGGTGGCCCCGTCGACAGGGTTTTTCCAGGAGACGGTCAACGTCTCCCCATCGAAGCCGGCTTCGACCTCCGTCACCGGGTGAACCAAGAAGAGCGGAGTCGTGCCGCTGGAGCTCATGAGGCGTCCTCTTCCATCACCTCTTTGCCGGCCTCCGCCACGACCCCGGAGAGCACCTTCGGATCTTCGCCCGCCGAGAGCCGCCTCCGCACCTCCGCCAGCATCAGTGACGTCTTCATCCGGTGCTTCGACACCATCTCGTCGAGCTCTTGCCGGTGCTGCGCCTCGCGCGCCTTCGTCTCGAGATCGGTGGTCGTCTTCAGCACCGACTCCAGCGCTTCGGTCAACCGCTCCACGATCCGTTGCACCACGCTCGACGAGAAACCGCCCATCAGCGCGAGCGCCGCGCTCTGGAAGTGCATTTGCGGAGGCGCGTTCGACGGCGCGATCGTGCCGATTCGCAGCACCGTCGCGAGCAGGAGCCCCGCCACGACGCCGAGCACGAAGCGCACCCAATAGCTCGCTCGCTCGCCGGGAGAGAACGTGCCTGACGTGATCGCGCGGTTGATCTCGAACAGGTTGGAGAACGACGCGCCCACCGACGCGGCCGTCAAGAAGAAGAGCTCGTTCACGAGGAGCGGCCAGCCCGACGACGTGAAGATGTCTCCGTATTTGGGGTCCTTCAGGTAATGCGACGTGCTGAGCCCGATGAACAGCAGCGTAGAGCCGATCACGAGCAGCATGAACACCCGCGCGATCCGCACCGGGCCGAGCGCTTGATGAGCGTCGTTTACGCCCGCCTCGTGATCGAGCGTCACCACGAGATCGGGCGTCATGGGCTTGATCAAGCGCGCCAATTCGCTGTGCGCGCGGAGCAGATCGCGGGGCTTGTCGCCCGCGGTCTCCGAAGGATCCGCGGCGGCGATGGCGTCGAGCGCCCAGCCGGGGACGGCGACGCCGGATCGCAGCGCGTGGGAGGCCATGGCGACCGCCTGCGCGATCATGTCCTCTCGCAACGTGGTCTTCTCGGTGCTCTGGGTGTCCATGGCTCAGGTCGCCGAAGCGACGCCCCCTCTCTCCACCACCGGATCCGAAGAAGGCCCCTCGGGCGGGACCTCACACGTGGGGTCGAAATCGTCCTCGCCGAGCCGCCCGAGCATGCTCACCCGATAAAACCCCGTCTCGCTGGGATCGGTCAGATCCCATTGCCACGCTCCGGCGCGGTTTCCGTAGTTGCCTTCATACGTCGTGAGGAGGCACGTCGAGGGGTCGTACGCGGCCACCATCCCTACGTGGGAGTAGTCTTTGCCGCCGGTGTGACAGAGCATGATGTCGCCCGATCGCGGCGAGAAGCCCGCGAGGTTCTTGTCGAGCCACGCCTTGCAAGCGTCGCGCGTGCTCGGGCCCCCGCTCTTCTTGGGGAATTCGACGAAGGGCCGCTTCGCGCCTTTGAAATACAGCATCAGGCGCGTGGCCGACATGAACATCGTCTTTCGCGGGACCGAGGTGCCGTCGGTGGTTTGGCTCGCGGGCAGGGTGCCCGCTGTCTTGAAGCCTGCTTTGAGGTAACAATACCCCACGAACATCCCGCACCACGGCGGCCCCGACTGCGGGCTCATGAAGGTCGAGATGTATTGATCGACCAGCGGGCCGCGGTTCGACCCCGCCGTCTCCCACGTCTTTCCGGCGCCGTATTGCGCGATCCCGCGGCTCAGCTCACCTCGCATGGCGTGGAAGGCCGAGAGCCCGCGCGC
>CAYTJL010000155.1:5901-10446 GCA_964437785.1 uncultured Polyangiaceae bacterium | reverse complement strand
CCATCGCGGCGCAGCTCATAGTCGGTCTCGACGAGCGGCGCCCCGTCGTCGCCTTCGAGGATCGCCGCCACCTCGAACGCTTCGGGCGTCGTGGCGGGGGGCGTCGTGCCGGGCGGTTGATACGGCGGCCCGGGCACGGGCGGCGGGAGGGGTTGGGCTTCGCCCGCGAGGGTCGATTGGCCCGCTTGGTCGAGCACGGCGATGAGCGACACGGGGCTCTCGCCGGACGCGAGCCGCCGCGCGATGTCGTTCATCATCACGGCCGTGCGCATGCGCTCTTTGGCGATGGCCTCTTGAATCTGGAGCTGCCCGGCCTTCTCGCGCACCTCGATCTCTTGCCGCGCGCTGCCGCGGACGATGGACTCGAGCGCTGCGTTCATGCGCTCGACGACGGTCTGCACCACGCTCGACGAGAAGCCTCCGATCAGCGCGAGCAGAGCCCCCGAGAAGACGAGGCGCGTCGCGCCGGTCTTCTCGGAGGGAGCGATGGAGTTGATGTTGAGCACCGTGGCCATGAGGAAGCCGGCCGAGATGCCGAGGACGAGCTGAACCCAATAGACGGACGCTAGCCTCGGCACGAAGGTGCCTTTGGAGATCTCGCGATTCACCTGAAAGAGCCCGGAGAACGAGGCGCCGACGGCGGCGGCGGAGAGATAAAAGAGCTCGTTTACGAGCAGCGGTAGCCCGGCCGAGGTGAAGAAGTTGCCGCGCGCAGGATCGTTGATTTGCGGTGTGATGCTCACCCCGATGAAGACCACGAGCGAAATCGCGGCGGCCGCCATGAAGCCCCGGACGATGGGGAGCTGGCCTGTCGCCGGCCGCCCGCGCTCGGCGCCGTCCTCGTGGAGCGCGACCAAGAGGCCGGGGGACGCGGGCGCGACGACCTTGGAGAGCACAGCGTGGACGCGCGCAAGGGTGCTGAGCGGCACGGCGCCGGCGTCGTGCGCCTTCTTCGCGTCCTCGAAGCGGGCGAGCGCGTCGACCGCCGGCGCAGGGACCACGAGGCCCTTGTCGAGCGCGCGGGACGCCATCGCCCGCGCTTCGTCCGTTGCCTGCTTGGTGAGCTGATCGCGGATGGTCATGGAGCTTCCCCGTCTGAGCATGAGAGCCGCTCGCGGGGCGCTCTGCAAGGCTCATGTGAGGAGGATCGCGATCTTTCTGAGGGATAGCCTGAATCTTGTGCAGCGTCGATGTCTCCGCGCTTCTGTGCCTCAATAGCTGCACGTGGTGAGGACCGTCCCGCTCGGGCAAGGAGACGGGTCCGACATCGGGCTGCCGGAGACGCATTGGCCGCCGGCCCCGGGGGAGACACAGCAGACGAGGCCCCCTTCGTGCGCCGGGCCGCAATGGCTCTTCCCCTCGGCGGGAAAGCATGCTTCGCCGCACGAGCATGGATCGGTGATGTCTTGGCACCTCCCATAATGAGAGCTCTGGTCGTTCAGGCAGCACCGGCCTGCTCCGCCGACACCCCCGCAATCGGCGTCGGTCCCGCAGGGGCAAGCTCCGTTGTCGCAGATCTCGCCGGAGCACGTGTGTTTGCACGCGCCGCAGTTGCCCGGGTCGTTCTTCAGGTCGACGCACGTGCCGTTGCAGCACGTGTCCCCGCACGCGTTGTTGCATTGACCGCAGTGAAGCGGGCTCGAGCTCGTGTCGACGCAGGTGTCGCCGCAGAGGCTCTGTCCGAACGGGCATTGGCAGACCGAGCCCTGGCACGTGAGCCCCGCGCAACAAGCGCCCTCGCCCTCACAAGGCATGAGCGCGCTCGCGCACGATCCGCCCGACGACGAGCTCGTGGTCTCGCCCCATCCCGCGTCGATGAGCGGATAATCGGGCCGACCGGGCCCGCAGCCGGGGGCGGCAAGCCCGAACGCAGCGGCCGAAACGAAGAGGATGCCAAGAGAAAACCAGCGCATGATGACCCTCCCACGATGTCTCATCGCCGTCCTCCCGAATGGGGAAGGCAGCGTCGTTGTTCGCCGGCCGCGAGAGACCATCCAAGGTCCCGCGATCGGCTCCCTCGTCTTGAAGACAGGGGGAGGGGTCCGGGTGTGCAAGCTCTCTTCTATTATTTTTATTATTTTTTTGCGCCGCCGCGCACCATGTGCCCCATGGCGAGGGCGGGGTGTCTCCCGGTCTCGTTTGACGCGCTCACCGAGCTGCGCTCTTCTTGACCGTCGGCGCATCGTGCGGTCTATTGCCGCCTGCACCGGAGACGTGAACGATGGCAAGCCGAAAAACAGCGTCGAAGCGGCCCGAGCCCAAAGGCTCCATCCCGGCGCGTATCGAATATGTGAGCGTCAAGAATTACCGGGCGCTCCGCTCCATCGAGCTCAAAGACCTCACCCCCATGACGGCCTTGCTCGGCCCCAACGGGAGCGGCAAGTCCACGATCTTCGACGTCTTCAACTTCCTCTCGGAGTGCTTTCAATTTGGGCTCCGCCACGCTTGGGATCGGCGGGGGCGCGCGCGGGAGATCAAGACACGGGGGGAAAAGGGCCCGGTCGTCATCGAGCTCAAATATCGCGAGGCTGAGGGCTCTACGCCCATCACGTATCACCTCGCCGTTGATGAAGAGGCAGGTAAGCTCGTCGTCGTGGAGGAGTCCCTCGCCTGGAGGCGCAGCAAGAGGGTCGGGTATCCGTTTAAGTTCCTCAAATATGCTCGCGGGCAGGGCTATGCCATCAGCGGCGAGGAGCCGGACGAGACCGCGACACGCTCTGAAGCCCCGCTCCGCGCTCCCGATCTGCTCGCCGTGAGCACCCTCGGGCAGCTCGCGGCGCACCCACGCGTGGCCGCGCTCCGCGAATTCATCACGGATTGGTACGTGTCGTATCTGTCCATCGACGACACGAGGAGTCAGCCCGAAGCAGGCCCGCAGGAGCGTCTCAGCAAGACGGGCGACAACCTCCCGAACGTGATTCAGTTCCTCAAAGAGCAACACCCCGATCGGTTGAATCGTATCTTTACGACGTTGAGCCGGCGTGTCCCGCGCCTCGAGCGGGTCTTGGCCGAGCCCATGCCGGACGGCCGGCTGCTCCTCCAGATTAAAGATGCCCCCTTCGAGCGCCCCATCCTGTCTCGGTTCGCGTCCGATGGCACCTTGAAGATGTTAGCCTACTTAGCGGTGCTCCACGGCGCTGACGCACCCCCTTTCATCGGGATCGAAGAGCCGGAGAACTTCCTCCATCCAGCGCTCCTGCCCGAGCTCGCCGAGGAGTGCCGGGGGGCCACGGAGCGCTCGCAGATCCTCCTTACGACGCACTCGCCCTTCTTGCTGAATGCGATGAAGCCGGAGGAGGTGCGCGTCCTGTATCGCGACGACAAGGGGTTCACTCAAGCGCTTCGCGCCGCGGACATCCGAGGGATCACCGATTTCATGAAGGCAGGGGCTTCGCTCGGCCATCTGTGGATGGAGGGCCGCTTTGGTGTTGGGGATCCGCTCGTGAACGCGGGAGGGCCCGCGCGACACCGGAGCGCTCCATGACGGTCGAGCACGTCGAGCTCTTGGTTGAAGAGCCGTCGATGGAGGTGGCGCTCCGCGCTATTTTGCCAAAGGTGCTCGGTCACGTGACGTTCGATGTCTATCGACACCAATGCAAAGCAGAGCTGCTGGAGCGCCTCCCAGAGCGCATGCGAGGATACAAGGGTTGGCTGCCGCCGACCTTCCGCGTGGTCGTCCTCGTCGATCGCGACGATGACGACTGCAAAGTGTTAAAAGCAAAGCTCGAACGAAGCGCGCGAGGAGCGGGGCTCGTCACCCGCACCACGGCGAAGAAGGGCTCCGCTTATCAGGTGGTGAACCGCGTCGTCGTCGAGGAGCTGGAGGCGTGGTTCTTCGGCGATTGGGACGCCGTGCGAAGCGCTTATCCGCGTCTCTCTGCGACGATCCCGACACAGACGAAGTACCGCGAGCCGGACGCCGTTCGCGGGGGAACATGGGAGGCGTTCGAACGTGTCCTCCAAGCGGCGGGCTATTTCAAAGGGGGTTTGCGCAAGACGGAGGCTGCGCGGGAGATCGCCCCTCACATGGACCCCGCAAGAAATACCTCCCGGAGCTTCCGCGTCTTGCTCCAAGCGCTCACCGAGCTGCGCAGCCTCGGTTGAGCGCTCACCCCTTCTTGCGCCGCTTGGGCGGCGCTTGCCCCGCGGCCCGGGGCTCATAGGCCCTCTTGCCGGGGCTCGGCGGGGGCCGCCACGAGGGTTTGTGCGGCGCCGCCGAGGGGGCTTGATCGTCGTTCGAGCCTGGAATCCAAGGCCGGATCACGATCCGTGGATCGCGCTTGTCGACCTTGCCCGCCGCCTTGGCGAAGCGCTCCGCGACGCCTCGCTGGACCTCGATCATCGTGGCGACGCGGCCGATCCGAATGGCGCCCACGTCGCTGCTCTCGATGCCTCCGCGCCGGCACACCATCGCGAGCACGCGGCGCGCGTCCGCGCCGTGCACCTCTCCCCACGTGACTTGAAAGAGCGCGACCTCGCGGCTCTCGCCCCGATCGGGCGGCGGATTGCTCCTGTGCTCCGCGCGAAACGGAGGTGGCTCGCTCC
>CAYTJL010000155.1:0-5801 GCA_964437785.1 uncultured Polyangiaceae bacterium | reverse complement strand
GGCTCACCAAAGGGTTTGGTCCGGGGAGATGCCTTGTCGCGCAACGGCCTCTCATAAGGCCTCTTGTCGTCCCCCCCGCGCGCGCGCGGGCGAAGGGCCTTGGGCTTGTCGGGCGAGGGAGGGGCGATGACCCGCACGTCGAGCGGCAACGGCCCCGACGCGCGCCCGGAGACGAGCCGCGCGAGCGTGCGCGTGACGTCCCCCTCGGCCATGATCTTCGCCGCGATCGACAGGGCCCGCGCGTCGGTGTCCGCAGGGCGCGGCGTGTCGCTCACCAGCGCCGCGACCAACCTGTCGTCCGCGGCGCGCCGCACCATGTCAGCGCTCGGGATCGCCTCGAAGCGAAACCCGACGCCCGCGCGGCGAAGGAGCCGAATCGCGCGATCCATCATCGCGGGAGGCACCAAGACAGCGCTCGTCCCCTTGCGGCCCGCGCGTCCGGTGCGCCCGCTCCGGTGCGTGTAGGAGTCGGCGTCGCCCGGCGGATCCGCGTGGATCACGCGGCCGATGTCCTGCACGTCGATGCCGCGCGCGGCCACGTCGGTCGCGACGAGCACGCGGAGCGCCCCGCTCTTGAACGCGCCGAGCGCGCGATCGCGCGCGGGCTGCTCCATCTCGCCCGAGAGCGACGCGGCCGCGAACCCCGCGCGCGCGAGCGCCTCGGCGAGATCCGCGACGTCGGCGCGCGTGCGCGCGAAGACGAGCACTTGGTCGTCGGGCTCGGCGAGGAGAGAGTTCACGATCGCGCCGAATTTGTCGCTCGGATCGACGAGGTAGATCACGTGATCGATGTCGGCGTTGGCCTCGCCGAGCCGCGTGCCCTCGACGTGCGCCGGATCGGTCTGCACGCGATCGGCGAGCGCGCGCACCTCACGCGGGAACGTGGCCGAGACGAGGTGCGTGCGGTGCCCCTCGGGCGCGTGCGCCAAGATGCGCTCGAGCTCGTCGCGGAAGCCCAAATCGAGCATGCGATCGGCCTCGTCGAGCACCACCGCGCCGACGTGCTCCGCGTTGATCGCGCCGCGATCGAGGTGATCCAAGAGCCGCCCGGGCGTGCCCACGACCACCTTGGGGCCCTGCGCGAGCGCGCGCCGCTCGTCGCGCAGGCTCACGCCGCCCGTGGCCGAGGTGACGCGCGCGCCGAGCTTCGCGTAGAGCCACGACAGCTCCTCTTCGACCTGCTTCGCGAGCTCGCGCGTGGGCGCGACCACGAGCGCTTTGGGCCGCGCGATCTTGGGGAGCGCCTTGCTCGGCTCCTCTTCGCTCGCGGCGAGCGCGCGCAGCACGAGGCCGATCGCGACGGTCTTGCCCGAGCCGGTCTGCGACGTGATGCGCAGATCGCGGTCCGCGAGCGCGGGATCGAGCACCCGCCTTTGCACTTCAGTGAGCGAGGTGAACCCCCTCGCTTCGAGGGCCCCATGGAGGGCAGGGCCGAGGGCCTCCGCGACGGAAGGCGCTGCGAGGGAATCGTCTTCGAGCATGCCCGCGCCCTTTAGCATGGATTTCGCGCATCCGAGCCGCGATGTTGGTTACCCTTCTCCTCCGTGCGCCCCTCGTCCCGCCTCCTCCACGCGACCACGAGCCTCTGCTCCACGTGCAAATGCGCGGTTCCGGCGCGCGTCGTCGCGACGGCGGACGGTGAGGTGTGGATGCAAAAGACCTGCGCGGAGCACGGCGATCAGGAGGCGCGCCTCTCCACGAACGCCTCGTGGTACGAGCGCACCCGCTCGCTCAAGCCCATCGACGCGCGGCCCAAGCACGTGCGCGCGCCCATCGAGCACGGCTGCCCGTTCGACTGCGGGCCGTGCGCGAGCCACACGCAGAAGATCCGGTTGCCGGTCATCACCATCACGAGCGCGTGTGATCTCGACTGCCCGATTTGCTACGTCCACAACAAGAACAAGGACGCGTTCTTCATGAGCCCGGCCGAGTTTGGCCGCGTGATCGACGGGCTCGTCGAGGCGAGCGACGGCGACCTCGACCTCGTGAATTTGACGGGCGGCGAGCCGCTCCTTCACCCGGACATCGTCGAGCTCGTCACCATGTGCCACGCGCGCGGAATTCACCGGGTGAGCGTGTGCTCGAACGGCGTTCGCCTGGTCAAGGACCGCGCGCTCCTCGAAGCCTTGGCCAAGGCGGGCGCGCGCATCGCGCTCTCGTTCGACTCGTTCGAGCACGGGCCGGACTACGCGCTCCAAGGCGCGAACCTGGTCGATCTCAAGCTCCAGTGCCTCGACCTCTTGAACCAGCACGGCATGGACACGACGCTCATCCCCGTGATGACCAAAGGCCACAACGATCACGAGATCGGCCGGATCCTCGAATTCGGATTGGGCCTCTCGTGCGTGCGCCACATCGAGGTTCACACCATCACGTACACGGGCCAAGGCGGCAAATCGTTCGACCCGGAGCGCGCCTCGCGCATCTCGATGTTCGAAGTGCTCGAGCGCATCGAACAGACGACGAACGGCGCGCTCCGCGCGAGCGATTTCATCCCTTCGCCGTCGGCGCACCCGCTCTGTTATCAGATCGCGTATCTGCTCCTCGACGAGCGCGGCGGCCCGCCCGTGCCGTTCCACCGCTTTTTGTCGCCCGAGACCGTGTATCAGTGTTTGAACGATCACCTGTATTTGGAGCCCTCTCCGCGCTTCGAGCGGGCCATGCAGGACGCCATCGACGACCTCTGGGCGAGCGGGGGCGACGAGCGCACGCTCGGGATGCTCAACCATCTCCTCCGCGCCATGTACCCTCCCGGCGAGTCGCTCGGAGAAGCCGCGGCGCTCGCCGCCTCGGAGAAGCTCGTCAAGGCGGTGTACATCCACTCGCACATGGACGAAGAGACGTTCGACGTGGAGCGCGCCTATCAGTGCTGCGACAGCAACGTATATGCGGACGGGCGGAGCATCCCGGTCTGCAACTACAACGTCCTTTATCGCGACAAGGAGCCTAGGTTCATGACGGCGCCCGCGACGTGGGGAGACAGGTCCGGGGGGCGGCGCGTTCTGCCGATCGTCCCATGACCGCTCCCAATCCCGCTCTCGAACAACGATGTGTGGTGACCGGCGGCTCGCGCGGGCTCGGCCGGGCCATCGTGCTCGCGCTCGCCGCGCGCGGCGCGCGTGTGGCGTTCACCTACGCTCATCGCGACGCGGACGCGGACGAGACCGTGGCCCTGGCGCGCGCGCGCGGGCACGAGGTGATGGCGCTCAAAGGCTCGGTCGCGGACAGCGCGCACGTCAAAGCGAACGTGGCGGCGCTCAACGAGGCGTGGGGCGGGGTCGACGCGCTGGTGAACAACGCGGCCATCACGCAGATGTTGCCGATCTCGCTGCTCGACGAGCCCGATTGGGATCTCGTGATGAACGTCAACGTCAAGGGCGCGTATCTGTGGAGCCGGGCTGTGCTCCGCGGGATGATCAAGCAAAAGAGGGGTCACATCCTCACCATCGGCAACTTCGCTTCGGAGCGCGTGGTCGAGGCGCCCGTTCATTATGCCGCGTCCAAATCGGCGCTCCGGGGCTTCACCGAGGCGCTCGCGCGCGAGGTGGGCCGGTATGGAATCGTGGTGAACCTGCTCGCGCCGGGGCTCTTGGACGTGGGGATGGGCAAAGGGCTCCCGGCGGGGCGGCGCAACGATTACGTGGAGCAATGTGCGCTCGGCCGGGTGGGCACGGCCGAGGAGATCGCCCAAATGGCGGCGTTCTTGGTGTCGCCCGAGAACACGTGGATGACGGGCGCGAAGCTCGTGGCCGACGGTGGGGTATGAGCGAAGATCGAAGCAGCCTGTTCGCCGACATTTTGCACAAGGGGTTTGACGAATACCAAGAATACGTGAACCCCCTCATCGCCCAGCGCGCGTCGCTCGCGGGCGAGCCCGTTCGCTTGGTGCGGGCCGAGGGCGGGCTCCTCCATGACACGGAAGGCCGGGCGATCGAGGACTTTCACGGCACACAAGCGTTTGGGCACCGGAACCCCGCCATCACCGAGGCCATCCGCGACTACCTCGCTTCGGACGCGCTCTCTTGGTATCCCTCACGGGTGAACCCCTTTGCGGGCAGGCTCGCGCGGCTGCTCTTCGAGCGGACGGGGTACGACAACACGTTCTTTGCGTGCACGGGGAGCGGCGGTGTCGAGGCCGCGCTCAAGCTCGCGCGGGCGCTCACCAAGAAGCCTAGAATTCTGGGCCTCACCGGCGCGTATCACGGGTGCACGTACGGCAGCGTCGCGCTCATGAACCATGGATACATGCGCGAGCCGTTCGGCCCGCACCTGCCCGGCGCGGAGTCGGTGCCGTTTGGCGACGTGGACGCGCTCCATAAAGCCATGAAGGGTGGTGACGTCGCCGCGGTGGTGGTCGAGCCCATTCAAGGGGAGGGCGGGGTGAGGGTCTTGCCGGCGGCTTTTGTCGAGGCGCTTTGTACGCTCACCGAGGAGCATCGAACGTTGCTCGTGGCGGATGAGGTGCAAACCGGGCTTGGGCGGACGGGCAGGGGGTTTTTGGCCTCGTCGGCGTGGCCGCGCAGGCCCGATGTGGTGGTGCTCGCCAAGCAGCTCGGCGGCGGGCTCGTGCCGCTCTCGGCCATGCTCACGCGGCGGGCGCTCTTCGAGCGGGCGTATGGAGATGACTTTGCGTCGGGGGAGAGCCACAACAACACGCTCGGGGCCAACGCCTTGTCGTGCGTGGCGGGGATCGCGACGCTCTCGCTCGTGACCGACGCGCTCATCGCGCGGATCCGCGACGTGGGCGCGGCGTTCAAGGCCAAGCTCGCGGGGGCGCTCGCGGGCTCACCGCTCTTTCGCGAGGTGCGCGGAGAAGGGTTCATGATGGGGGTCTCGCTCCACACGCCCGATCATCCGTGGCTCTCGTTCGAGCACTTTGGGATGCCCACTGTGCAGGATAAAGCCACCATCTCGCCGCTCCTCTGTCATCGCTTGTACCGCAGGGGTTTCTTCTGCTTCACGTGTGGCCACGATTATAGCCTGTTCCGGCTCCAACCCCGCTTCGACGTCCCCGTCGAGACGCTCGACGCGTTCGTGGTCGCGGTCAAGGAGGAGCTCGGGTTCCTCGCGGAGCTTTGTTGATGATGGCGGATAAGGTACCTCGTCATGCGCTCGTGTTCGGGGGATCCGGAGCGGTCGGCGGCGCGGTCGTCGCGGCGCTGGCGGCGCGGGGGTGCCGGGTGACGTTCACCGTTCATCGCTCCGAGGCTCGCGCCGCAGAGGTGGCGAGGGAGACCGGCGCGCGCATGGAGAGGGTGGATTTGGCGTCGGCGAGCGACGTGACCGCGTTCGTGAGCGAGCTTTGCAAGGGGGATGACGCGCCGAGCGTCTTCATTCATGCGGCCGGGGTCGCGGGGCCGAGGACGCTCGATGCTTTGGATACCCGCGAATGGGACGCGATGATGGCGGTCAATTGCCGCGCGGCGCTCATTGCATCTCGGATCCTCGCGGGATCGATGGGGGAGGGGGGCGGGGGAGACATCGTGTTGGTAGGCGCGCTCGATCGGGGTCAATCGTTGCCCATGCCCGTCGGCTTCGCGGCGTGCCAAGGCACGCTGGCGGCCATGGCGATGGCGCTCGCCAAAGAGCTTGGGAAAAAGGGGGTTCGGGTCAACATGACGGCGCTCGGGCTCTTGGATCGAGGGCTCGGCACGGCGCTCGATCCCTCGCTTCGAGAGGCATATTTGAAGCACAGCGCGCTGCATCGGTTTGGGACGCCGGCCGAGGCCGCCAAGGTGATTGTGTGGCTCGCGCTCGACAATGGGTATATGAGCGGCAAGGTGGTGCCGGTGAGCGGGGGG
>CAYTJL010000154.1:9576-23407 GCA_964437785.1 uncultured Polyangiaceae bacterium | reverse complement strand
TCACATCGGCGGGACGAGGTGCTTCTTGCGCGGCCGATCCTCGACCTTGCCTGCGTAGCGCTCGAACCTGCGCGCCACCTCGCGACGAAGGTCCGCGGCCGGCACGATGTTGTCGATGACGAGCTCGCTCCCGAGCTTGTAAAGGTCGACGTCCTCGCGGTACTCGTCGCGGAGCCGTTGCACCATGGCGTCGCGCTCCGGGCCCTCGGGCACCGCGTGGATCTTGTTGTAATAGACGGCGTTCACGGCCGCGCTCGGCCCCATCACCGCGATGGATGCGGTCGGCAGCGCGATGCACTCGTCGGGCTGGAAGGCCGGGCCGCACATCGCATAAAGGCCCGCGCCATAGGCCTTTCGAACGATCACGCTGAGCTTGGGCACGGTCGCGTCGCTCACGGCCGCGATCATCTTGGCGCCCGCGCGGATGATGCCCTGCTTCTCGACCACGGTGCCGATCATGAAGCCCGGCACGTCGGCGAGGTAAAGGAGCGGGATGTTGAACGCGTCGCAGAGCCAGATGTGCCGCGCGGCTTTGTCGGCCGAGTCGACGAAGAGCACGCCGCCCTTCCATTTGGGCTGGTTCGCGATGACGCCGACCACGCGGCCCTCGATGCGGCAGAGGCCCGTGATGACCTCCTTGGCGAAGAGCTTCTTGATCTCGACGAAGCTCCCCTCGTCGATGATCGCCTCGATCACCGCGTGCATGTCGAACGGTTTGTTCTCGTCCGCGGGGATGATCTGATCGAGCGGCTTGTGATCCTTCGGCGCCTTGGGCTCGATGCGCGCCGTTGATTCGGCTGAATTTTGCGGCATGTACGCGAGGTAGCGGCGCGCGAACGCGATCGCCTCTTCTTCGGTCTTCACGAGCACGTCGCCGCAGCCCGACACGGAGCAGTGCATCTTGGCGCCGCCCAGCTCTTCGAGCGTGACCTTCTCGCCGATGACCATCTCGGCCATGCGCGGCGAGCCGAGGTACATGCTCGCGTTTTTGTCGACCATCACGACGATGTCGCAGAACGCCGGGATGTACGCGCCGCCCGCGGCCGAGGGCCCGAAGAGCAGGCAGATCTGCGGGATGAGGCCCGAGAGCTCGACCTCGTTGAAGAAGATGCGGCCCGCGCCCCGCCGGCCCGGGAACATCTCGATCTGATCGGTGATGCGCGCGCCCGCCGAGTCGACCAAGTAAAAGAGCGGGCAGCGCAGGCGCTTGGCCGTCTCTTGCACGCGCAGGATCTTCTCGACGGTGCGGCGGCCCCACGATCCGGCTTTGATCGTCGAATCGTTCGCCATCACCGCGACCACGCGGCCGCCCATGGTGCCCGTGCCGGTGATGACGCCGTCGGCGGGCAGGTCGGGGTCGACCGCGTTCGCGAACGGCGCGTCCTCGATGAAGCTGCCCTCGTCGAGCAGGAGCTCGAGCCGTTTGCGCGCGAAGAGCTTTTTGTGCTCGGCGTTCTTCTCGTGGTACTTCGGCGCGCCGCCTTTCTCGATGCGCGCGAGCTCGGTCCTGGCTTTTTCGTCGAGCGACATGGCCGCGCGCGTCTAACCCAAGCGCGCCCTCTCGTCTATCGCAGCGATGCGATCCTGCGCGCGGCATCTTCGAGCTCGCGCGCCGTGCGGGCCGTGATCACGCGGCTCGACGCGGCGGCGTAGCGTGTCATTGCGCTGTCGCCCATGCCCCAGCTCGCGGGCGTCTCTGGGCAGATCCACACGAGCGCGCGGGCCTTGTCGCGGAGACGCGCGACGATCGCGGCCTCGTCGGCGAAGAAGTTGGTGCGGCCGTCGCCCAAGATCACGATCGTGGTGCGGCGATCGACGGCGCGGCCCGCCGCGGCCTCGAAGGCGCGGAGCGCGCGGCCGTAGTTCGAGTTGTGCGCGAGCGGCACCACGCCTCCGCCGTAGAGATGCGCGAGCGCGAGCTCGGGCGAGCGCTCACCGAAGACGGCCGTGGTCTCGGCGATCTCGCTGACGAACACGAACGAGCGCGTGCCGGAGAACAGCTCCTGCGCCGCGTGGACCAGCTCCAACATGAAGAGCGACGCCGCGCGGACCGAGTCCGAGACGTCGCACAGAATCATGAGCTTCGGCTTGTCGCGCCGGCGTTTTTTGCGCGCGGGCGCGAACGGCACGCCGCCCGTGGCCGCGCTCCTTCGGATCGTGCGGTGCGGATCGAGCCTGCCGCGCAGCGCGTGACGCCGTCGCACGCGCTCGCCGCCGCGCAGGCGCTCGGCGAGCCGTCGCACCGCGAGGCGGACCTCGGCGCGCTCGCGCTCGTCGAGCGACGTGAACGGTTTGTCGATCGCGCTCTTCGCGTCGCCGCTCGGCTCCGCGACCCTCCGCGTGAGGGTCTCGTCCACGTGCGCGCGCACGCGCCGCTTGAGGTGCTCGAGCTCTTGGCTGAGCGCGTCCGCGAGCGCGCCTCCTCGCTCGTCGCCGAGCGCGTCGCGGAGCGCGTCACGGATGCGCGTGATCGCGCGCGCGACGTGCGGGACGCCGGCCCTGCGCATCACCTCGTGCGCGTAGAACCCCGCGGTGAGCGGGCTCGTCGCGGGCGCGAGCACCCGCGCGATCCCGGCCGCGCGGAGCAGGTGATCGAGGTCGTGCTCGGCGCCGAGCAGCGGCGCGAGCGCGCGCGCTTCGAAGGTCGATCCGCTCTGCATCGCGGCGGCGTCGAGCATGTCACGCAGCGCCGAGAGCTCCGCGTCCGAGAACCCCTGCGCGCGGAGGCGGCTCCACAGGTCGCCCGCGTGGCCTCGTTGCGCGGCGAAGAAGCTGTCGAAGACCTCCTCGAAGCGCGCTCGATCCACGCTCCTCGTGACGATCGCGCTCGCGATCGCGGCGCGCAACGTCGCGCGATCCTCCACGCCTACGAGCGCGGTCGCGCGCAGCGCGGCGACGGCCTGCGGCGTCGCGATCACGAAGCCCTCGCGGCGCAGGACCCACAAAAGCTCGTCGAGGACGCGGATCAAGGATTCGGCGCGGGCTCGGCGATGAGCTGCTGGAGGAGCTTCTCGACGTCTTTGTGCCGGGTCGGGTCGTAGCCCACCATGATCTCGCGGATGACGCCCTTCTTGTCGATCACGTAAAACGTCGGCAGCGCGTGGACGCCGTAGACCTTGGCCGTCGCTTCGTCGGTCTCGGACGCGACCGTGTAGCGCATGCTCATGGCCGTCGCGCCCTGCGCCGCAGCCTGCACGGGGTCGGGCGTGATGCCGATGACCGTGAGCCCCTGCGCGCCGAACGTCGACTGCCACTGCGAGAGCTGAGGCGCCATCAAGCGGCACGGCGCGCACCACGTCGCCCAAAAGTCGAGGATCACGACCTTGCCGCGCAGCGCCGCGAGGCTCGCGGGCAAGGTGCCCGCGGCCGCGACCGGCGACTTCCACGCGGGCGCGAAGGTCCCGAGCTTGTCGAGCCGGAGCACCGCTTCGTCGCCGGGGTAGGGGATGAGGTTCGCGCTGACCGTCTTGTCCGCGCCCGAGCGCCGGTATTTGAGGGAGATCGCGCTGCCGGGGCCGTTCATCGCGACGCGCGCCACGAGCTGCTTGGGATCGTCGAGCGCGACGCCGTCGGCCGTGAGGATCAGGTCGCCGTCGGTGAGCCCGGCCTGCGCCGCGGGCGAGTTGCGCACCACGTGCGTCGCGAGCACGCCGCCCGAGGGACCTTTGCCGAGCGCCACGCCGAGCCACGCGCGCTGTGAAGATTTTTGCTGAGCAGGCGCGTCGCTGCTGGTCGTCAGCGCCGTCGCGCCGGCCGCGAGCGCGAGGAGAGCCGCGGTGAACCAAGCGCGGGCGCGCAAAGGAGCGAAAATCATCCGCCGAGTGTAGCATCCTCTCCCGGTGAGCCTGGAGTTACGGGTGAAAGGCGGAGCGGGGTTCGTCATGGCCGGGCTCTCTCTCCTGAGCGTGGTCGCTTCCTGTGCCTCCTCGCCTCCGCGAGCCGGGGGAGGGCACGAAGATGGTTGGACAAATGAACGCCCTGTTGTTCCCACCGCGAGCACGCCTCCGTCGCAGGTCGGGCCCCCGTGGATCCTCGACCGGGAGCTGCCTTCGCTCAAGCTCGCGTCCAAGCGCGCCCCATCCCAACATCTCGACGGCGCGCACGAGGGCGAGGTGCTCGCCAACGAAGCGTCGCGCCCCTATCCATCGACCGCCGGCCGAACGCCGCTCCGCGAGGGCTCAATGCTGGTCGAGCGCCTCTTTCCGGCCGGGCGCAACGAGGTCGCCGCGTACTTCGTCATGGTGAAGCGCGGTGCGGGCTTCGATCGCGACGGGAACGATTGGGAGTACCTCGTGGTCATGCCGCAGGGCGCCGTCGAAGCGCGCGGCGTCCTTCCCCTCTGCCAGCGGTGCCACGCCGAAGCCCCCCGAGATTTCGTCTTCGGCGGAGGACGATGACGGCCGTCAAAAACCCGTCTGCGCTCCGCAAACTTTTCAGGGCTTGGGCCTCACCACGACACGGATGCCTGGCGCAGCGGTCGTGAAGGATCGGGTCGCCAGGCAAAACACGCGTGTTATGCGCTTATTCCCAGCAAGGTCGGGGGGAGCGCGCACGCCGTGGCACGCCTCGTGCTCTAAGGGAGAGCGATCGCGCTGACCTGTGGGCTGCAGCAACGCGGTTCCCTCCTCCCAACGGGCTAGCTTCTTCTTCGCCTCTGTCTCTCGTCCCTGACGAAACACCGAATGGGTCGAAGGCTTGGCTTCTCTTCTCTTCGCGCTTCTTCTGCTTTGCTTCTTGTCTTGGCCTTCTTTTTCCTTACTTTTTTCTTCTGACGCGTTGTCCCTCGACGGATTGGCTTTTTTTACTCTCGAGCCTAACGCATATGACGCGCGACGGTCCCAAGCGGATCGCCGCGCGTCGTGCTTCTTGCGCTTGACATCGAGCACCTGCCCCGCCTATACGGCTGCCCCTGCCCGCCGTTGCAAGGGCAGAGAACGCGCCCATAGCTCAGCTGGATAGAGCATCGGCCTACGAAGCCGGGGGTCGGAAGTTCGAATCTTCCTGGGCGCGCTCAGTTATCGATGGGGGGACCCGAAGGGGGTCCCCCCAAACCCCCCGGCCCTAAAGGATGAAGATCCTGGCCGCCCCCAAAACTGGCCGCCCCAAATCCCCTCGGGCTCTAAAGGATGGAGATCCCGGCCGCCCCCCAAACCCCCTCGGAGAGCGACCCGGACGCGAGGTGGATGCGGGAAGCCCTCCTCGAAGCGGCCGAGGCCGAGGCCGCCTCCGACGTGCCGGTCGGCGCCGTGATCGTCGACGCCGAAGGGCGCTTGATCGCGCGCGGTCGCAACCGCCGCGAGGCCGACCAAGACCCCACGGCCCACGCCGAGATCGACGCGCTCCGCCGCGCCGCCGCCGCGGTCGGCCACTGGAGGCTCGAAGGCACGACCGTGTTCGTCACGCTGGAGCCTTGCCCCATGTGCGCCGGCGCGCTCGTCAACGCCCGCGTCGCGCGCGTCGTCTACGGCTGCGCCGATCCCAAAGCGGGGGCGATCGACACGCTCTTTCAAATCGGCCGCGATCTCCGGCTCAACCATCGCTTCGAGGTCCGCGCGGGCGTGCTCGCCGAAGCGTGCGCAGGCGCGCTCCGATCGTTCTTTGCGAAACGTAGGGGCAAGGTCTCGCTCGAAAAGTAAGCGCAACCCAATCGCCATCCCGGCGTCACTTTGCTAGCCTGCGGGCCGTTTCACCGTGGCCTCGCTCGACGCTCTCCAACGTTTGCCTGCTCGTCACCCGAACGCCGCACGCGTCGCGCACCTACGGATGCTCGCGCGCCTGCGCCGCAAATGGGGCGGGCTCGTGCTCGCGCTGCCCATCATCTTGGTGGTGCTCGTCGACCTCAACATCCGGGGCGATCGCTTGCTCGGCCTCTCTCCCAAGTACTTCGCGAGCTACGCGGCGGCGATGGCCGAGAGCGCCATCTTGTGGGGCTTGCTCCTCTTCGCGGCGTCGTCGCGGCGCGGCGTGTTCCGCTGGCTCGCGACCGCGCTCTTCGTCACGCTCGGCACGCTCGCGGTCGGCGCGCAGATCTATTTTCACCGGCAATACTCGACGTACCTGAACCTCGACGCCACGCTCTTCGGCACGTCGTTCACCGAGAGCTTGCTCGGCCAAATCAAGGCGGACGCCAAGAACCTCGCGACGGCCATCCTGCCCCCTGCGCTCTTCACCGCGCTCCTGGTCGTGCTCGGCCGGCGCTTGGTCCGCCCATCGCGCTCCATCCCCTCGCGCGCGCTCCGCTACGCCGCGCCCGCCGCCGTGCTCGCCGCGGGCCTCATCCCCTGCTCGTACCGCCGCGTGCAGGCCTCGACGCCCGACGTCATCTACTTCCACGCGATCGGCGGCCTCGTGAAGCAGCTCTCGTCGTCGCGCACCACGGGCCAAATCCGGCCCGGCGTGCGCACGCCGCCGCAGCTCCCCGCCATCGCGCGCGCGCCGTCGCCCAAGCCGCGCAACGTGCTCTTCATCTTGACCGAGAGCGTCCGCGCCGACGTCCACTGCTCCGCGCACCAAGCCTCGTGCCCCGTCGCGCCGCGCACCAACGAGGCGGCGCCCGATCGCATCCCGCTCTTGCAAATGCGGTCCAACTCGTCGACGACCGCGATCCAGCTCGCCGTGATTTGGTCCGGGCTCGAGCCGGTCGCGGGCCGCGAGGCGCTCCACACGTCTCCCCTCGTGTTCGACTACGCCAAGGCCGCGGGCATCGAGAACGCCTATTGGACGAGCCATCACATGATGTTCGCCAACTCGCGCCTCTACGTGCAGGACCTCCCGACCAAGCACCAGTGCGGCGCGACCGACCTCGACCCGCTCGCCGACATCGATTTGGGCGGCCGCGACGACCTCCTCACCGAGCGCATCGAGCGCGAGATCGTCGACATGCACGAGCCCTTCTTCGGCGTCGCGCACTTCGGCAACACCCACGTGCCTTATCTCGTCGACCCGAACGACGCTCCCTTTCAACCCTCGCTCCCCAGCAAAGACCCTTCGGACAACGAGGCGTATCGCAACTATTATAAGAACGCGGTGTACCGCCAAGACAAGGCGATCGCGCGCCTCATCCGCTTCGTGAGGAGCCAGCCGTTCGGCGATCGCACCGTGATCGTCTTCACCTCCGATCACGGCGAGGCGTTCCGCGAGCACGGCCAGATCTGCCACACAGGCGCCATCTTGGACGAAGAGATCCACGTGCCGTTTTGGGTCGACGCGCCGCCCGGCACGCTCACCGACGCCGAGCGCGACAAGCTCAAAGCGCAGCGCGACGTCCCCTCGTTCCACACCGACATGGCGCCCACCGTCCTCGATTTGATGGGCCTTTGGGACGCGCCCGAGGTCCAAGCGTTCAAGCAGAAGATGCCGGGCGGGAGCCTCCTCCGCGACCGCGGCGAGCCCACGCTCGCCCTCTCCAACTGCTCGGGCATCTGGGGCTGCGCGTTCCCCAACTGGGGGATGATGCGCGGCAAAATGAAGCTCGAAGGCCGCGAGCGCGACGACGCGTGGCACTGTTATGACGTGATCGCCGACCCCGCCGAGAAGCACGATCTCGGGCCCGCGGCGTGCGGCGATCTCTTGCCCAAGGCCAACGCCCTTTACGGCGGGCCGCCGGGCGTGACCGACGTGAAGATTCAATAAGCGATGAAGGCTCGCGATCGTCGCAGACGAATCCGCCTGATTCGCCGCATCGTCGGGTATCTGCTCCTCGCGGCGCCGACCGCGTGGGTCCTCGGGACCGACCTCATCCGCCGCGCCCGCTACATCGCCGCGTTCGACGCGCCCCACCGCAAAGGCTTTCTCGCGTCGTGCGGCGAGTCGCTCGTGTTCTGGGCGGTGCTCCTGTACGTCGCCGCGCGGCGGAGAGGGCCCCTCCGCACGGTGGGAGCGGCCTTGTTCCTCGTGCTCTTCGCCGTCGCGAACGGCGTCGAAGGCGCCTTTCACGCGTTTTACAACATCTATCTCTCGATGGATGGACAGATCCACTCCAAGTCCATCCCGTGGTCCATCATCGGCACGTTGCCCATCACGCCCATCACGGTGATGCACGCGCTCGCGGCGATCGCGCTCGGCGTCTTGATGGTGCGCGGGACGAGGCGCTGGCTCAAGCCACCTCCGTGGCCGCCGCGCGTCGTGGCGCTCCTCGTCCCAGGCGCGCTCTACGCCGTCTTCACCATCCCGGTGAGCTATCGGACGCTCCAGTCGACGCCTTATGACATGATCTATTTTCATGGCATGGCGGCGCTCGTCCGCGAGCATCTCGGCATCACGCACGACTCGCCCGATCTGCGCGTCCAACGCCGCTCGCCCGAGACCGTGCCCAAGCTCACGCCGAGGCCCGCCCGGCCGCGCAACGTGGTGCTCGTGCTCCAAGAGAGCCAGCGCGCCGACGTGACGTGCATCGAATACGACCCGGATTGCCAGCTCGCCACGCGGTTCTCCAACGAGGCTGTCCCGGGCCGATTACCCCTCTTGGAGATGCGCGCCAACGACTCCACCACGGCCATCTCCATCTCGAACATCTGGTCCGGCGTGCCGCCCACCGCGGGGCGCGAGCTGCTCCACTCCACGCCGCTGCTCTGGGACTACGCCGCCGCCGCGGGCTACGACACGGCCTATTGGACCAGCCAAAACTTGATGTTCGGCAACGCGCGGCTCTACGTGCAGGAGATCCCCGTCTCGCACCGCGCGGTCGCGACCGAGCTCGACACGCAGGCCGACCTCGACGCGGGCGCGCTCGACGCCTACGTCACCGAACGTGTCATCCGGGAGTGGGGCGAGCTCAAAGAGCCCTTCTTCGCCGTCGTCCATTACTCCAACATCCATTATCCGTACGTGTACGACGAGGGCCACGCCCCGTTCCAACCCTCGGAGATGAACAAGAGCGCCGAGAAGAACGAGGACTTCAAGAACTATTACAAGAACGTGGTTTATCTCTCGGATTTGGCCGTGGGCAAGCTCCTCCGCCACATCCGATCGTCGCCCGTGGGGCCGCGCACGGTCATCGTCTACACGTCGGATCACGGCGAGTCGTTCCGCGAGCACTGGCAGCTCGGCCACACGAGCTCTCTCTACGAAGAGGAGATCCACGTGCCGGGCTGGGTCGACGCGCCCGAGGGCACGCTCTCGCCCGACGAGCAGGCGAACCTCGTCGCGGCCAAGAACGAATATGTGTATCACCTCGATCTCGGCCCCACGTTCTTGGACCTCCTGGGGGTCTGGGACGATCCTTTGCTCTTGCCGTTTCGGACCCGGATGATGGGCCACCCGCTCACGCGAAGGGAGCGCACGGTCGAGCCCGTCCCGCTCACCAACTGCACGTGGCTTTGGGAGTGCTCGTTCCGCAACTGGGGGATGATGCAAGGGCCGATGAAGCTCTCGGCGCGCGAGTGGGACGGCGAATATCACTGCTTCAACGTCCACGACGACCCGGACGAGGACCGGAATTTGGGCGAGCAGGCGTGCGCGCCGCTCGGCGAATTGGCGCGCTCCATCTATCACGTGATGCCCAACGTCACCCCGCCCGGCCGGCCCGACTTCAAGTGGGGTAAGAAGTGACGGCTACTTCTTCTTAGGGCCCTTGGCCGGTGCCTTGGGCGCGGGGCTCACGTTGACTGCGGCTCGGGGGGGTTTGGGGGGACCCCCTTTGGGTCCCCCCATCGTAGAAGCTTTGCGGGGCGAGGGGAGCGCCGGGGCTTTGGCCTTCTCGTCGGGGACGAGCCGCACCACGCGGTGCATGAGCGCGTCGGTGCGCTGGAGGAAGCCGCGCCACGCGGTGTATTTGTCGACCGGGATGGTCGACATGTCGAAGAGCACGGTGCGCGTCACGGTGACGGCGTTCTTGCCATTGACCTTCTTGAACTCGACGCGCGCCTTGCCAAACTCCCCACCTTGCTCCTCGCCGTTCGGGGGCAGCTCGGCGAAGGTGTAGCCGTCTGGAGGAGCGATGGTGATGACGCGCGTGTCGTGACCGGGCGCGAGGCGCGGCGGGAGCACCACGGGCAACGTGCGTTTGACGAGCGGCGCGAGCTGCGACGTGAGCGTGCTCGCCTCGGCGATCGAGACGACCAGCTCATTGCCCTCGCGCCGCGCGATCCCCTCCGAGCGCGCGCCATAGCCGAGGATCGCGCGGCCCTTGGGGAGATCCGGGGTGAAGTCGACGTCGCCGCGCAGCTCCACCGTGGGGAACCAGCCCGCGGCGAGGTATTGCTCGACCCATTGACCCCGCGTGTCAGGTTGTTTGAGCGCGGTGCGGAGCTCGAACGCCGAGTCGCCCGAGTGCGTCTCTTCGGCCTCCAGATCGCCCGCGCCCGACGGAGAGAGGGTGATGGTCCACGCCGCGTCGAGGCCGTGCTCCTCGGGCGAGCTCGCGGGCGTCTCGATGATCTCGGGCGGGCCCCGATCGATGAAGAACGCGAGCGCGCGCGAGTCCATCGAGGGCAGCGGCCCGAGCCTGCTCTCGGGCGAGGTGGCGTCGAGCCAAATCCCGGGCTTGCCGTTTTGGCCGGGCAAATACGCGATGCCGTGATCGAACACCGGGACCGCCACCTTCTTGCTGCGGAGGAGCGAGGGCTCGGCCGTATAACGTGTCTGGACGAGCACCTCGGTGGCCTCGATGCCAATGGCCTTGAGCAGCGTAATCAGGAGCATCGCTTTGTCGTCGCAGTCGCCTTGGCGCCGCGCGAGCAGCTCCTGCGGCCGGTTCGGCAGCCACCACTCGCCCGATACGTAATTGACGTACCGGATGTCGTCGGCCACGTATTCGAAGATGGCTTGGAGCTTGGCCTCGCGGCTCGCCTTGCCTTTGGTGAGCTCTTGCGCGAGCCTCTTTACCTGATCGTCGGGCTCGGTGAAGCCTTTGACAGCGGCCTTGTACCACTCGCGGAAATCGGCCCAACCCGCGAACGTGGAGCCCACGACGACAGGCAACGTCTCGGTGAGCTTGGGCGCGAGGGGCTCCTCCGGCACGCTCGGGGGGTTGTCCCAAATGTACCGTGTGATGGTGTTGCCGCCCTTTTTGTCGGTCAACGTGCGATCGGGCTTGCCGTTCAGCACGTCGACCGCGAACGTGGCGTTCTCGGGCGCCTCGACGACGACCTCGTTGTAGAGGATGGGGTGTGTGTCGGAGGAGCCGACGTAATCGATGAAGTAAAACGGCGCTTCGCCGCGCCGGCCCACAGGCCCGCTCGTCCACGAGCGCACGGCGATCTCGACGACGTCGCCTGTCTTGAGCTCGGGCCAGCGGACCATGGGCCTGCGGCCGCCGCTCTGCTGCTCTTCGGGCAGGGCCACGGAGCCGTCTTTGCGGTGCACCTTGGCGAGCAAAATCTCGGTGTCGTCACCCTCGCTCGGCACGTTCTCGTAATGATCGTTCTCGGTGCGAGGCTCGATGACGACCTCGCGCGCATAGTGCATGAGCTGCGAGACCCTCTTGTCGCGGTGATACGTGACGACGCGCACCCAATGGAGCTGCCGGTCGACGATCTCGCCCTTCTTGACGGGCTTTGCCTTGGCCCTCGCGAGGAACACGTCGGGCTTGACGATGTGCATCTCGTCCGGCTGCGCGCCGTGCCCGGGCGCGCCGGGCGCGCTCAGCGCGTCCGCCTCTTCGCGCATCGCGATCTCGGCCTTGAGCGACGCGTCGCCGGGATCGAGGTCGTGCGCGCGGCGCAGCGCCGCGTCGGCGAAGGCCGCGTTGTCGGAGGACTTTTTGCCGAGCTTTTGCTCCTCTTCGAGGATGGCGCGGCGCGCGGCGGCGAGGCCTGCGAACGCCGAAGCGCGGTTGGGGCTGAGCTGGGTCCCCGTGTAAAAGAGCTCGCGGGCCCACGTCGCGCGCCCGCTGTCGAGCAGCTCGCGGCCCATGCGGGTGAGCGCGTCGGCCGAGGTCTGCGCGCCGACGATCTCGGCCACGGCGGACTCGTACGCCGCGGCGTCGAGCGTGCGGAACGCGCTCGCGTACGAGGGGCCGCGCGCGTCGGCGCGGCTCTCGGCGAGCCTCTTGGCGATGCGGAGGTGAATCCTCCGATCGGTGCGCGACAGCTCGAACAGCTCGGCGAGGACCGCGATAGGCGTCTTGGAGAGGCGCGCCTCTTCGAGCTTGTCGAGGTCCTCGAGCGCGGTCCGCGCGAGCCCGCCGCCGCCTTGTCGGGTCTTGGCGATGGCGCGGAGCAAGACGGCCTCCGGGTCGGCGGCGGAGCGAATCGGCTCCTCGTTGAGCGAGGAGACGGCCCAATCCACATATCGTGTATTGAGGTGAGATGCGATGAGCCTGCGCTGCGCGAAGGCCGCCGCGGCGGCGTCTTTTTCGGCGCGGGCGCGCGTCCATGCGAGGTTGAGCCAGCCGCTCCGGTTGGCGCCGAAGGGCGACACCCATCCTGCCATGGCGAGCTCGTCGACCGAGACGGGAGTGCCTGTGTTGCTGTTGGCGCTCGGGCCCGCCACGCGATCGAGCAGGCCTGGGCCGCGGGGCGATCGGAGATCGTCAGCGCCCGCAAAAATACGGACGATCGCGGCGGCGAGGGCCGATGAGGCGGGCGGCGGATCGCCGAGCGTCGTGGCTTGATCGAGCGAGGTTTGGACGATCGTCACGCCCGGAGGGGGCTTGATGACAATCGTGCCCTCTGTGTCGTCCTCGGCCACGGGGGTTTTGGGGCGCGGGCCCGGCTTACCCTTCTTGGGGGCCTCCGCCTTCTTGGGGGGCTCACCCTTCTTGGCGGGGTCCTTCTTTTTGGGGGCCTCCGCCTTCTTGAGAGGAGGCTTTGAGGGGCCACCCTTCTTGGGCAAACCCTTGGTGTCGTCGTCGGCGGCCGGGTCATCGGCCTCGTTGACGGCGGGGGGCGTGAGCGAGAGCGGCGAGAGATCCGACGACGATTTGATCGTGACAGGCTTGTTTTGAGGGTCGGTGAAGCGGATGCGCACGCGGCCTTCGTCGTGGAGCGCGGCGCTGCACACCTTGACGGCGACGAGGTGATCACCGGCCTTCGCCTCGATTTTGGCGGCGAAGCGATCGAGCACGGCGCGGCCGTGGACCTCTTCGCTCGCGGCGACGTCGGCGGCGTCCCAGGTGAGGCGCGCGGTGCCGCTGGCCGCGACGCGCACGATGAGCGTTTGGGCGCTCGGCAGCGTGACGCGCGACGCGACGTACGTGCAGCTCTCGGTGCGCGGCGAGATGTACAGATCGAGCGGCACGCCGCGCGCGGTCACCGTGGAGAGGAGCGCCCTTCGCCACGCGACGTCGTAGACACCCCACGCGTACCGCGCGGTCATGTCCGAGAAAGAATGGCCCTTTGCCTCGGGGCCTTCGCGGCGCATGAGCCCGCCGCCCGTGTCGTGGAACGGGCCCAAGATCGCGAGCGCGCGCACGAGCCCGTCGGGATCGGCGGGCGCTTCGATCGCGGCGTTGCGCATCCCCGTCCATGCTTTTTCGGCGGGTGAAGGCAAAAGGCGCAGGCCGAGCCACTTGGCGTCGTCCGCGAGCGGCGAGCTCGTCTTGGCGATGGAGGCGAGCCCTTCGCGCGCTTTGCCGAACGACGCGAGCTCGTCGAGGTGATAGGCCACCATCAGCGCCGCGAGCCCGTCGTGCCCGCCGCGCCGCGCCCGCGCGAGCGCGAGATCGACCATCTCGTCGGGCGTCGGCGCGGTCCACCGGACAGCGTTGGTGATCGCCGGAGGGGGCTTGATGGGCTCGTCCGCCGCGGCGCCCCCCGGGAGCAGCGCCGCCGCGAGCGCCGAAGCGGCGAGGGCGGCGAGCGCGCGGGAATAACGCGACATGACGCGGTGCTTGTGGGCACGAGGCTCGGTCATCGATCAGCCCATAGCGCGGCCCGCCGCGGGGACCAAC
>CAYTJL010000154.1:0-9476 GCA_964437785.1 uncultured Polyangiaceae bacterium | reverse complement strand
CCTCTTCGACCGCGCGCTCACCCATGCTAAGCCCGCGGACCATGAAGCGTTATAAAGCAGCGGTCATCGGTGGCAGCGGATACGGAGCATCCGAGATCATCCGCAGGCTCCTCATTCACCCTCACGTGGAGCTCGTGCGGGTCGCCTCGATTGACTACGTGGGAGAGCTGCTCTCCGCGGCTCACCCCAATTTGGAGGGGCTCACCGATCTGACGTTTCAAAAGCTCACACCGGAGGAGGCCGCCCAAGGGGTCGACGTGGTCCTCCTCGGGCTGCCCCACAAAGTGGCCGCGGCGAGCGTCGCCGCGCTCCTCGGCAAGGTCCCCAAGATCATCGATCTGTCCGGGGATTTCAGGCTCCGCAGCGCGGCCGAATACGCGAAGTATTACGGCGCCGAGCACCCTTTTCCGCACCTGCTCTCGGAGTCCGTGTATGGCCTGCCCGAGCTGAACCGCGAGGCGATCGCGGGCGCCAAGCTCATCGCGTCTCCGGGCTGCTTCGCGACGACCATCACGCTCGGCCTGCTGCCGCTCGCCAAAGCAGGCTTGCTCGAAGGCGGCGTCGAGATCGTGGGCATCACCGGGTCGAGCGGCAGCGGCGCCGCGCCGCAGGCGGGCACGCACCACCCGGTCCGCGCGGTCAACCTGCGCACGTACAAACCGCTCGTCCACCAACACCTGCCCGAGATCCAGCAGACGCTCACCGGCGCAGGAGCCCGCGATTTGAAGCTCCATTTCGTTCCGGTGAGCGCGCCGCTCTCGCGCGGGATCTTCGCGACGAGCTTTGCCCGCGTGCCCGCCTCCGTCGACAAAGCTCGTATCACCGAGGCGTTTCGCGAGGCGTTCGCGGGCGCGCGCTTCGTGCGCGTCCCGCAGAAGCGCTTGCCCGAGGTCGTGGCCGTGAGCGGATCCAACTACGCCGAGGTCGGCTTCGAGCTCGGCCCGGTCGAGGGCGATCTCCGCACGATCGCGTGCTTCTCGACCATCGACAACCTCATCAAAGGCGGCGCGGGCCAAGCGGTCCAGTCGATGAACATCACGCTTGGCCTCGACGAAGCGCTGACGCTCGAAGACGCGGGGGGCTACCCGTGACGGCCCTCAAACCCCCGATCGTCATCAAGCTCGGCGGCGAGGTGATCGCGGGCCCTTCGCTCCCCATCGTGGCCGCCGACGTCGCGTCGATCGTGCGCGAAGGATCGCGCGCGGTCCTCGTTCACGGCGGCGGGCCGCAGGCGACCAAGCTCTCGAAGGAGCTCGGCATCGAGACCGTGCAGGTCGCGGGCAGGCGCGTCACCGACGAGCGCACGCTCGACGTGATGAAGATGGTCGTCGCCGGCAAGCTCAACGTCGATCTGTGCGCCGCGCTCGTCGCCGCGGGCGCGAAGCCCGTGGGCCTGCACGGCGCGAGCGCGCGCGTGATCGCCGCAGAGAAGCGTCCACCCAAAGTGTACGCAGGACACGATGGGCCCGTGGATCTGGGCCTCGTCGGCGACGTCACCGACCTCAATCGTGATCTCCTCGCGATGCTCCTCGGCGGCGGCTACACGCCGGTGATCGCGTGCCTCGGCGCGGGCGCGGACGGCGCGGTCTACAACATCAACGCGGACACGGTCGCGACGCGCGCGGCCGTGCTGCTCGACGCGTCGGGCCTCGTCTTGATCTCGGACGTGCCCGGCGTGCTGCGCGACGTGCGCGATCCCAGCTCGCGCATCCCGTCGCTCACCGTCGCCGAGGGCCGCGCGCTCATCGCGTCGGGCGTCGTCACCAAAGGGATGATCCCCAAGCTCGAAGACTCGTTCGAAGCGATCGGCCAAGGCGTGCGCCGCATCCACATCGTGGGCCGCCTCGGGCCGGGCGATCTCGCGCGCGAGGTCGGCGCGCCCGGATCGATCGGCACGGTGCTCGTGCCTTGATCGGGCGCGTCCTCCGATCGCTCCACGGCCCCGAGCTCGCGCTCGCCCTCGTGCTCGCGATCGCGAGCTTCGTGGTGAGCGCGATCGTGGTCTCGTACGTGCTCTGTCGCCTGCCCTCCAACCTCCTCCGGCAAGAGGGCGATCCACCCTCGAATTCGAGCCCTTTCGTTCGCATTGCGGGCGCGCTCTTGATGGTGGTGGGCGCGGTGCTGATGGTCCCCGGCGTGCCGGGCCACGGCCTGCTCACCATCTTGGCCGGCGCGCTCCTGCTCGATTTGCCGCCTGCGCGCCGCTTGGCGAAGCGCTTGCTCCGTCACGCCGGCGTCCGCACGCAGGTGAACCGCATTCGAACGAAGCGCGGGATCGAGCCGATCGAAGGCCCCGGCAAAGATCCTCCGAGCGACGTTGAAGGCGGGCCTTCGGTCGGCTAGGGTCCGGCCCCTTCGATGGCTTCGTGGTCAGAGCGATGGACGCGCGCCCGCGCGCTTGGCGAGCGCGCGCTCGGCTTTTTAGGGCGGATCGGCTTTCGATCGCTGCGCGTGCTCGTGGTGCTCGCGGCGATCTGGCCGCTCGGCGTGTACCTGACGCTCGGCGTGCTCCACGTGCGCCACCCGTACGAGCTCGAGTGGATGGAAGGCGGCATGGTCGACGGCGTCCGCCGCGTGGCCGCCGGGTACAAGCTCTACGTCAAGCCGTCGCTCGACTTCGTGCCGTACATCTACGCGCCGCTCTGGTTCTACGTCGCGGCGCTCTTCTCCAAGGTCTTCGGCGCGGGCTTCTTCTCCGCGCGGCTCGTCTCGTTCCTCGCGTCGGTCGGCGTCATCGCCATGGTGTTCCGGTTCGTCCAGCGCGAGACCAAGAGCGCCGTCGCGGCCATCGCCGCCGCGGGCTTCTTCGCAGGGACGTACAAGCTCGCGACCGCGTTCTACGACATCGCGCGCGTCGACTCGCTCTTCGTCCTGTTTTTGATGGGCGGGCTCTACGTCGTGCGCTTCCACGAGTCGCGGCGATCGCGCGCGATCGCGGCGCTGCTGCTCACGCTCGCGTTCTTGACCAAACAATCGGCGACGCTCGCGATCGCGCCCGTCGCGCTCTACGTGATCACCGTCGACAAGATCCGCGCGTGGTTCTTCCTCGCGTGCCTCGGCGTGATGATGGGCGGGAGCTTCCTCGCGCTTCACCTGACCCACGACGGTTGGTTCTATTGGTACGTGTTCTGGCTCCCGCGCCAGCACCCGTGGGTCAAGCGCATGTGGACCGACTTCTGGACCGAAGATCTGCTCGCGCCGCTCGCGGTGAGCATGATCCTCGGCGTGCGTTACTTGATCGCGGAGCGCGGGGCCGAGGGGCGGCGGTTCTATTTCTTCGCGCTCGCGGGCGCGCTCGCGTGCTCGTGGATCGGCAGGCTCCACGCGGGCGGCTGGCCCAACGTGAACATGCCCGCGTTCGCGATGATCGCGGTGCTCTTCGGCGTAGGGCTCGGCACCGGGATCGCGCGCGCGAGCGCCGCGGGCGACGCGCAGAAGAACCACGAGGCGTTCTTCTACGTCGCCGCGATGATCCAATTCGCGGCGCTGATCTACAGCCCCACGCGCTATCTGCCGAACAAAGACGATCGCGCGATGGGCGACAAGCTCGTCGCCGAGATGCGCGCGGCGCAGGGCGAGGTGTACATGCCCGCGCACGGTTACCTGCCCGCGCTCGCGGGCAAGAAGACCTACGCGCACGAGATGGCCATCCAAGACATCATCGGCATCAACGCGGGCAAGACCGGCAAAGAGCTGCGCGAGCAGGTGCGCCGCGCGATCCTCGACAAGAAGTTCGCGATGGTCGTGCCGGACACAGGCTTCTTCATGTCCGAGATCGAGCTCGGGTATCAGCGCAAGAGCGACGCCGTCCGCCACAAAGATGCGCTCTTCCCGATCACCGGGATGCGCACGCGGCCCAAAGGCATCTACGTGCTCAGGTGAGGGCGCCCGGGCTGATCTTGGCCCACGCCGCGCGGCGGAAACCCTGCCGCGCCGCCTTCTCGGCGGCGGCCTCGGCCTTGAGCTTCTTGTTGTGCCAGAGGAACAGCGCGCCCGAGATCGCGAGCGTCGCCGCGCCGCTCACCCAGTCGCCCGGCGCGAAGCAGATGCACGCCGCGACGAAGCTGCAAACGGCGAGCGTCCTCCGCTCCTCGGGCGTGAGCACCATGGGCCGCGAGCGTCCCTCTCTCTTCGCTCCTTCGCAAGAGGAGATTTAAGAGCACAACCCTCGTCGAGTAACGTAACCGGGCGACCATGAGCGACGCGCGCGAAGAGACCGAAGACGACGCCGGCGAGAGCGCCTCGCAAGAGAGCGCCTCCGAAGAGAGCAGCTCGGAAGAAGAAGGCAGCTCGGAGGAGAGCGCCTCCGAAGAGGGCTCCGACGAGGGCGACTCCGAGGAGAGCGACGCCGGTGGCGAGCAGGAGCGCGCGGGCTTCTTCGAATCGATCCTGACGTCGATGCGCGGCGAGCGCTTCGGGCTCGCGGCGTGGGGCGCGTTCCTTCGCGAGACGTACTTCTCGCTCGATCGCCGCACGCTCGGCCTCACGCGCATCTTCCTCGGCTACCTGCTCGTGATGGACATCGTCCACCGGCGGGTCGTGTGGAACGACATGTACTCGACCGAGGGCGTGCTGCCGGCGCAGCTCAACCTCCAGCGGCCGCAGGCGTACGGCGCGTTCACGTTCTTCAACGCCTTCCACACCCCGGGCGAGCTCAGCGTGCTCTGGGTGTTCATGCTCTTCGTCGCGACGTGCCTGCTCATCGGCCTGAAGACGCGCGTGATGCAGATCTTGGCGCTGATCCTCACCGCGAGCATGAACGGCCGCCTGCTCCTCATCGAGAACGGCGGCTACGTCGTGAACAACCTGCTCGCGATGTGGACCGCGTTCTTGCCGCTCGGCGACAGGTTCAGCGTCGACGCGCTCCTCGCCTCGATGAAGCGACGGCGCGAGCGCACCGCGGCGGATCTCGACGATCGCGACGCGCTCCTCACGGACGAGCTGCGCGCGCCGCACGTGAGCGCGCTCGGCTTCGTGATCGTGCTCCAGCTCGCGGCCATCTACTTCTTCAACGTGGTCCACAAGACCGGGCTCGCGTGGAAGAACGGCACCGCGGTCCACTACGTGCTCTACGTCGATCGGATGGTGACGCCCCTCGTCGCGCACGTGCGCGATCACATCCCGCCGTGGGCCATCCTGTTCATGACGCGGTCGACCATCTTCTTCGAGTCCGCGCTCCCGTTCATGCTCTTTTCGCCGGTGCTCCGCGCGTGGTCGAGGCGCGCGGCGATCTTCATGATCAACACGCTGCACATCGCGTTCGGCACGAGCATGGTGCTCGGCCCGTTCGCGTGGTCGTGCTGCGTGTTCTCGACGCTGCTCTTCGGCAAGGAAGACTGGGCGCTCGCGAAGAGCACCATGCGCCGATCGCACCGCGCGCGCGTGGTGTGCTTCGATCCGCGATCGCCGGGCGCGCTCCTCGTTTGCCGGCTGCTCGCGCGCGCCGACGGCTTCACGTTGCTCAGCTTCCGCGAGGTCCACGATTTACCGCTCGGGATCGCGATCGAAGATCCCGGAAGGCCCGGGGCGATCTACGGCCGCGCGGCCATGATCGCGGACGTCCTCGCCGCGCTGCCGCTCGGCCCGCTCGTCGCGTGGATCGTCCGCGCGCCCGGCGTCCGCGGCGCCGTCGACGCGATCGCCCGGAGGTTCGAAGACAAGGATCTCTCGGCGTTCTTCGGGCTCTCCATGCCTCGCGGCGGCGACGATCTCCCCGCGCCTTCGGCGGTGCGGCGCTCGCTCGGCGGCGTCGTGATGAGCCTGCGCGAGCTCGCGATCGTGGTGATGCTCGCCGCGATGGTGAACCAAGCGTGCAAGGAGCTCTGGTGCATCAAGCGGCTCATCCCGAACATGGGCCAGCCCGAGGCGCTCCGCGTGCTCTCGCACAAGCTCCGCTACCTCCAAGGCTGGTTCATGTTCTCGCCCAACCCCGTGATGGACGACGGCACCATCGTGGTGGACGCGCTCACGGTCGACGGGCGGCACATCGATCCGTTCACCGCCAAGGAGCCCGACTTCAACATCTCGACCGCCAAGAGCTTCGGGCTCACGCAGATCTGGTGCGACTACTTCAACCGCATCCGCATGCCGGGCAACACCCAGTACCGCGACGCGATGAAGGACTACATGTACAGGCTCCCGCAGCGCACGGGCCGGCCCAACGACGCGATCGTCTCCGGCGAGGTCTATTGGGTCCAGGACGTGAACCCCGCCTGGAAGCAGCGCGAATCGACCAAGCTCGAGAAGGTGAAGATGTTCTCGTTCGAAAATCCTGCGGCGCAAAGGCGATAGATTTCGCTTGACGCGGAGGCGCGCGTGAATAGAGTGCGCGCTCACCCCCGTTGGGGCCTGTAGCTCAGTTGGGAGAGCGCTAGAATCGCACTCTAGAGGTCGCAGGTTCGATCCCTGTCAGGTCCACTTCCCCGGATGTTCAAAGAGCCTCCGTTTCCCCCCGGGAACGGAGGCTCTTCTGCGTTTGTGCCTGCGTTCGTACCCGTGACGTCGCGGGGGGAGGGGGTAAGATGTTCGGCCCATGCGCCGCATCGCTCCGCTTCTCTTGCTTCCGCTCTTGTTCCTGAGCCCGCCCTCTTTCCCCACGGGCTCCACCGGTCCGGGTCGCTTCGATTTCGACGACGACGATGACGAAGAGCAGGAGGCGCTCGAGCGATCGCTTCGCTCGCCCGGCCTTCGTCCCGAGCCGCCGTCGGAGCAGCGCGAGGCGCAGCGTTGGTGGTTGCGCCAGCGCGTGTACCCGGGGACCACGCTCCCGATCGCCGCGCACCGCAAGGCTCAAAAGGCCATCAAGGGTGTTCCCCGCGCGCGGCGCAAAGCACCTTCGCCTGGTACGCCTCAGCCGCCCCAACCGCCCGCGCCTCCGCCCGCATGGACCTTCGTCGGGCCCGCGCCGGTTCAAACCACGCAGGGGAGCTTGGTCACGCCCAACATGAGCCCTTCGGCGGGGCGCGCCTCGGCCATCGCCGTCCACCCGCAGAATTCGCAGATCGTGTACGCGGGCTTCGCGCTCGGCGGCGTGTGGAAATCCACGAACGGCGGCGACAGCTGGACGCCGCTCATGGACGACCAGCCGACGCTCTCCATCGGATCCATCCTCATCGATCCCAATAACCCCGAGACGCTTTGGGTCGGCACGGGCGAGCCCGCGTATTACGCGGGGTACGCGGGACAAGGCATCTTCCAATCCAAGGATGGTGGGCAGTCGTTCACGCTCCTCGCGGGGGCGCCCTTCGACGGATTGGCCGTGAGCAGGCTCGTGCTCGACGAGCAGACCGGCGATTTGTACGCGGCGGCCTCGTTCGGGATCCGGGGCCGAGGTGAGGTGTGCACCAATACGTATTTCGACGCGCCCGGCCAAGGGCTTTATCGGTCCACGAACGGCGGCAAAGACTGGAGCCTGCTCAAAGCGGGCAAGATCGTCGACGTCGAGGTCGATCAGAGCGTCACGCCGCGGGTCATCCACGTCTCCGACTACGAGACTGGGCTCCATCGATCCACGAACGGCGGCGCGAGCTTCTCGCAGCCGACGGGCTTGCCCCAGGTCGCGGAGCGGATCGAGGTGGGTTTTTCGCCCGCGGATCCCACCATCGTTTATGCGGCCTTCAGCCAAGGCGCCACGTCGACCACGTACGTCTCTCATGACCGCGGCGCGAGCTACGCCGAGATCCCGGGCGCCCCCGACCACTGTTATTCACAGTGCACCTATGATAACTCGGTGGCCGTCCACCCGACCGACCCCGACACCATCTATTTGGGCGGCGGGCTGTGCCCTGCGTGGAAGGGCACGGGGGCGAGCACCGGATCGCCTGCGTGGAGCGCTGTCTCGATGCCCAATCAGACGTGCGAGCAGGGGTTTGCCAACTGGTATTTGGGCGAGATGCACCCCGACGTCCATTGGATCACCTTCGATCCAAACGACCCGGAGGTCGTGTATTACGCGACCGACGGCGGCGTCGCCAAGAGCACGGACGGCGGCGTCACGTGGGAGCGCAAGAACGATGGAGTCGGGACGCTCCAGTTTTATGCGATCTGCGCGAGCCCCACGGACGCGACGCGGATCGTGGGCGGGACGCAGGACAACGGATCGATGGTGAAGACGAGCCAGAGCCTCACGTGGCGAGGGCTCGTGTCGGGCGACGGCGGGCCGTGCGCGTTCGACGCGGTGGACGCGAAGATCATCTTGATCTCGAACTTTGAAGGATCGGTGTTCCGCACGGGCAACGGGTTTGGCACGAACGGGCTCGCGACCGTGTTCAACGCGGATCCGTCGAGCTGCATCCCGAACGTGGACAAGGGCTGCGGCGATCGCTCGGGCTTCATCTCGCCGCTCATCGGTGATCCGGTGACGCCCGGCGTCTTTTACGTAGGCACGCATCGGCTGTGGAAGAACGATAATCAAGGCAAGGCCTCGGGGTGGAAGCCCGTGAGCGACGACCTCACCGCGGGCCAGTCGTCGGTGCCTTGCCCCGACGCCGCGAGCTTTCCGCAGTTCGACGACGTCCTCAACGCCATCGCGGTCGCGCCCTCGGCGCCGAGCACCCTTTACACCGGCAGCCAAGCCGGCGTGCTCCAGGTCACGACCGACGGCGGGGGCACGTGGACCCGCATCGACAAGGCCCCTTTGCCGCGCCGTTGGGTGTCGGGCATCGCGGTCGATCCGGCCGACAGCAAGGTGGTTTACGTGGCCTATTCGGGCTTCGACGAGCACACCCCGAGCGCGCCTGGCCACGTGTTCCGGTCGAGCGACGGCGGCGCGACGTGGGAGAAGCGCGACATCGGCGTGAACATCCCTGCGAACACCATCGCTTCGCACCCGGTCGGGCGTGATCTCGTGTACGTCGGGACCGACGTCGGCGTGCTCGTGACGACCGACGGCGGCAAGACGTGGTCGGCGCTCGATGATGGTTTGCCCAACACGGCTGTGTATAGCCTGGTGTTCCATCGTCCTGCGATGGCGCTCGCCGCGGGCACGCACGGCAGGAGCGCGTGGAAGCTGCCGTTTGGGCCGGCGGGGCTCGGCGTTGATCCGCCGGCGATCACGGTCACGGTCGAGCGCGGCAAGACCCCTGGCCCCGTGTCCGCGGGCGTCCTCAACACCGATGATCTCGGATCCATCATCAACTTCACCGCGCAGAAGGATCAACCGTGGTTGACCTTGGGCGTCGAGCAGGGGAGCGCGGCGGGCGCGGTCCCGACGCCGATCCCGCTCATCCTCGACGTCGCCGACAAGGGCATCGGCGAATACGATGCCTCCGTGACGGTGACGCCCGAGGGCGGCGGGGCGCCCATCACGGTGCCTGTCCACCTGACGATCACCGCGCCTCTGCCGCCCCCTGTGAAGGTCGAGGCAGGCGGCGGCGGGCTCTTCTCGTGCTCGATCAACCATCCCTCGCGCGGCGGGGAAGGTGGTTTGGGCGCGCTCGCGGCGTTCGCCGCGCTGGCGCTCGCGATCGCGCGGCGAA
>CAYTJL010000153.1:0-23466 GCA_964437785.1 uncultured Polyangiaceae bacterium | reverse complement strand
TGGTGAGCGCCGCGCGCATCGCGGTGTCCTCCGTCGAGCCCTCGAACATGGCCGCGCTCAGCGGCATCCGTGAGCGTGTCGAGAAGCTCGTGCGGGCCAAAGGATCCACGGGCCCGCGGGGCGGGGGCGCGCGCAAGAGCTTTATCGAGAGCTTCGCCAAGTTCTTCCGCGACGAAGATGGGCAAGCTCCGACCGCCGCGCCGGGGAGCCCCGTCCCGAGGAGGCTTCGCCGATTTCCGATCTCGCCCCTGGATCCGAGGCTCCGGCCGCCGATTCTGCATCTCCCGCCCGACCCGGCCAAGCCGCCGATTACGATTCAGCCCGTCGGGCCGACGGACAATCTGCCCATCTCCCCTCAGCCCAGCGATCCTCCGGTGCTTCACGGCGGCGAGCACGGGCCCATCGATTTCGTGCCCCAGCCCAGGACGAAGAAGCCGCTGCCCGCGCGGAGCGTGACGGACGCGCGTTGGAGCATCAACGCGGATCGCAGCGGGGGATCGTCGCTCATGATCACGTGCTCGTGGGGGGTTTGGACCCATGACGGGCTCCGCATGAAGCAGCCCAATCAACGCGAGCGCTCACCGGACAACCCCAAGGCGACGCGGTGGCGTGACATGCCCGTCCCGCGCAAGCGCTCGGAGGTCGACGGACGGGCGCTGAGCGATCTCCTCCCGCACGAGATGGTCACTGTCCCCAACGCCCAAGGGGGACCCTGGCGCCTCTTCTTGAGCGCGGAGGGATCGCTCACCGACGACATCGTATGGGAGTGGGCCTTGGTCAAGGACGGAGGGGATCCGCCGTCGCCTGTCGCGCTGAATTCGAACGTTCGCTTCGCCCGCTCCGTGTCCCCTCGTTATCCCATCTCGTCGATCGCTGTCACGGGGCCTCTCCGCGTCCTCGTGGTGCCGGGCTCAAAGGGCTTTGCCGGCGAGGCGGGCGCCCTCCAAACGATGCTCGAAGCGCAGAGCGGTTATTCGGTGTCGGTGACGGGGGCCTCGTCGCGGAGGCAGCTCGGCGCCGCGCTCGAGCGGTCCTCGCCGCACGTGATCCATTATGTCGGCGCGAGCGCGCTCGACCACGGCGAAGGTTGTTTGATCCTCGGCGGCGGCGATGGCCCCTCCGAGTGGCTCCGCGCCACCGATCTCGCGGCGATCCTCCCGGCCACGACGCGCCTTTTGTGCCTCACGTCCGCCGCGGGCCGAAACGCGCGCGGCGCGGTGGGGCTCGCCAAGATCGCGCTCGCGCCCGTGGAGGTTCGATTGCCCACCACGCTCGCGAGCCAATACGTGTCCTCACCCGAAGGCGCCGATGCGTTTTGGACGACCTTCTATCAAGGGTTCTCTTCCCACTATGACGCGGTCGAGGCCGCGCACGCGGCGCGGCGCGGGGCCGCCGCGGCGGCGCCCGACACGGCCGATTTCGCGTCGCTGACCTTGGTCGTTCGGGACGGCTCGGGCGTCGGCTTCACCGAGGTGAGCGCGGGGATGAGGGTCTCGAACCCTGTCGCCGAGCAGCGCGTGCGCCTCGCGAACATGCTCGCCTCCCGCGCGCAGGGCTTGCCGCCGGCCGCCGCGCAGAGGCTCATCGACGCCGCGGACGACGAATGGAGCGAGACGCCATGAGCGACTACGACGAGCTCACCATCGAGGTCAAACAGAGCGAGACGCCGAGTCGATGGGACGTGACCGTGCGAGGGCCGCTCGTGACCATCGAAGAGTCGCTCACCGCGACCGTGAGCCAAAGCGACCTCTTGGCGCTCCGCTCGGCGACCGCGTGGCCCGACAAGGACGCGCTCATCGCCATCGGCAAACGGGTCTGGGGCTCGCTCCTCACGACGCCTGCGCACATCGTGTATCCCAAGAGCTACGCGGGGCTCAAAGGCAAGAAGCTGCGCGTCGCGTTCGTGCTCCACGAGTCGGACGGGGGCGGCGCGAACGACGTTCGTATCCACGAGCTGCCGGTCGAGGCGCTGCACGGGCCTTTGGGCGATGAGGACTTTTTGGGCCTCAGCCTGGACACGCCCATCAGCCGTCCTCTCCTGCGGCCCGAAGATCGGTCTCCGGCGACCACCATTCAATTGCCGCTCGTCGTGCTGGTGATCATCGCGGCTCCGCTCGGCAAGCCCGTGCCCAACATGGCCCAAGAGAGGCAGGCCATCACGGAGGCGCTCGCGCCGCTCGTGCAGGGAGGGAGCGTCAAGCTGGTCTTTTGCGAGGACGCCACGCGCGCGAACGTGAGCGCGCTCGTCGCCTCCGAAGATCCTCACGTGGTTCACTTCATCGGACATGGGGATTTCACGACCGGCGAGGACGGCGAGGACGTGCCTTGTTTGTGCTTCGTTCATCCCGTCGATCAAGGGGTTGATTCGGTCGACGGCGGTGAGCTCGCGGCGCTCCTCCGCGAGAGCCGTATCCGGCTCGTGGTGCTCAACGCGTGCGGGACGGCGGCGCCGTCGAAGGGGGAGCTGCGCGGCGTCGCGCAAACGCTGCTCTCCGGCGTGTCGAGCTTGACGGCCGCCGTGGCCATGCAGCTCGATCTCGATGGTTGGGCCGCTGCGCCTTTCTCACGGGCGTTTTATGAGAGCTTCCTCCGCGGCCCCGTGGACGAGGCCGTGCTCGCGGGGCGCAGAGCCATCGTGAGCGCGACGAGCAACGCCATGTTCCATCGCGCGTGGGTGACGCCGGTCGTGTTCTTTCGCTGCAAGAACGCCGAGGTGTTCGACGTCGTAGGGGGGATTGGCCTCACCGCCGCTGAGCAAAACGAGCTGCTCGCGCTCGGCGTAGAGGCCGACGTGCTCCATGACTTCCTCCGCGCTCTCGCCCCGGACGCCACGTCGCCTTCGATCGCCGCGCTCGTGGCCGAGAAGCTCCGGTCGTTCGACGCCACCTCCAAGAAGCGCGCGGTCATCCTGCGCGAGGCGCTGCGCGTCACCTCGGTCGTGGCCAAACGGGGTGAAGAGGCCGAGATCACCGTGTTCCTCCACCTCGGTCTTCAAGGGGTCATCGACGCTTTTTCGATCGAGCTCTTGACCAACGATGTGGTGTGGCTCAGCGCCGAGCCCGCGAGCGTCGCCGCGGTGGGGCCTTTGCCGGCGCTCGTCCCCACGGTGCGCGGGGCGATGCTCACCATCCCCGATCCATCGGGCGGCGCTGCGTGGCACGTGGGTGAGCACGTGATGGCCAAGGTCACGATCAAGGTGCCTTTGGACGCGCCGGCCGGGCTCATCGACGTCGGGGTGGAGGTCAAAGCCCTCTCGCGCGGCGGCCACGCCTTCGCGGCGACGGTGCTCGCAGGCTCGGTGTGCGTCTCGCCGGTGTCCTGATCGATTTATGAGACGGCTTCTATTGATTACGAGATCGGGCGCGGGCAGGCGGCCAAGGGCGATAGAGCACCTTCTTGACGCCCACGAAGACGATCATCCCCGCCTTGAGCGTGCGGCCTTTGAGGAGCAGCGGGAGCAGCGTTTGATCCGAGGCGTACCGCTCGACCTGCGCGGCGGCCTCGGTGAACGCGGCCTCGATCTGCGCGGGTTTGGCGCCGGTCTTGAGGTACTTCAGCTCCAGGAGCCACGAGAAGTTGGCGCCTGCGATGCCCTGAGAGGCGCCGAGGAACAGGTCTGTGTACCCCTGAGCAAACTCCTTTTCGCTCAGCACGGAGAACGCCTTGCCGAGCGAGGCGTACGTCATGAGGAGCAATTTGATGGTCTTCTCGTCGAGCCCGCGTGTGTCGCGGTTGCTCAACGCTTGGAGGACCTCGCGTTGGAACAGATCCAAAAAGGGCGTGATCTCTCCTTCGTTGGCCATGGCCGTGAGCGCCATTTGAAGATCGTCCACGTTGAGCAAGACCCCCGCCTCTTCGTGGAGCATCAAGGCGAGGTGCTCCCATTGCAGCTCTCGGATCACCCGATTGGGGATCTCCAGCGCGTACCCCGCCGCGGTCTCCGGGGACGCGCGGAGCGTCAACATGCCGAGGAAATAGAGCAGCGAAATAAAGTGTGATCGCGAGGGCAGGCTCGCGATGCCAAACCGATCGATGATTTGGCTCTGGATGAAGCCCTCGCTCAAGATGGTCTCCATCAGCGCTCTGCGCTCTGCCACGTTGGCGCCGACGACGGTGCCAATGCGCTGGAGATGCCGGTACTCGGTGCGTACGTTTTGGTCGAGCATGGTGTGCGGGAAGCGCCCGTGCTCATCGAGCTCGCTCAAAAAGTAGAGGACCATGTCCGCGTTGAAGACACGCTCTTTGGCCTCATCGGAGAAGCGATAGCCATTGTAATACTCCTCCAAAATACGGAGGAGCGCGTCGCGGTTGTTGAGCTCGGGCAGGGCGGCGAGCGCCGGCGTCGACGCGAGGAGCTCGTCCACGGCGCGCTCGGTCTCTGCACGGGTGAAGCCCGCGAGCGTGTTGAGCCGCCCCGACAAGGAGGCATGCTTGGTCATGTTGAAGCCGCTCGACAGGTCATCGAGCATGAGCGGCGAGACGCCGGTCACGAACATCCGCGCCACCGCGCCCGAGCCGGTGCCCACCTTGATGGCCGCATAAAACGTGCGCACGAACCCGGTCTTTTGGATGATGCCTTGGTAGAGCCCCTCTTCACCTGCGGAGAGCAGCCGGTTCGCGAAGTGATCGTATTCGTCGATGAGCAGGTAGACCTTGTAAGGCGTCGCGGCGATGACGCCGAGCACGGCGCCGAGCAGCACCTCTGCGTCTTGGAAATCGTCGAGGCGCGCGAGGACGTGATCGAGCGCTGGAACACGCTCGCGGTAGCGCATCAAGAACGTGCCCACGTTGCCGCGCACCGCGCCGAGGAAGGAGCGCCGGAGCACGTCTTGCCCCTGGTCGGTCGCGACGCTCGAAAAATCGAGCTTGAGGATCAGATAACGCCCTTGCTCCGGCGTGGGGCGCTCGTGGACCCAAAGCCCTTTGAAGGTCGTGTCGAACTGGGCCTTCCTCCCAACGTCGTAATAGTGCTCCATCATGCTCATCAGCGTGGACTTGCCAAACCGCCGCGGGCGGAGGAACACGGCGTACCGATAGTGATCCTCGAGCACGGCGAGGAACTGTGTTTTGTCTGCGTAAAAGAAGCCCTCGTCGCGGATGGTTCCAAAGTCGCTGATGCCGTAGGGGACCTTCATGGGTCCGCCGATGATGGCGCGAATCGAGCGAGAAGCCCAGAAGTTCTAGGACCCAACCAACGCAAAGAGAGGAGGCGCGCCGAGGTCCTTGGAAGGAGGATGCGGCGGTTGCGCTCCGCGCCGGTTGAAGCGATGCGAAATCGAAGCTCCGGTGATATCATGGCTCTCCCATGGATTTACCGAGCGAAGCCTCCCTCCGCTGGATCTTGAAGAGCACCGCCGAGCTCTCCGCCCTCGGCGCAGAGCCGGTGCGCGGGCTCATCCTCCCCAACAACGAGCACTTCCCCGACGCGTACGACGGCTCGCCGCGCGCGGTCACCGCGCTCCTCCAACGCGTGCTCGGGCACGCGGGCCTCAAGGACCTCGACGTGGAGATCGCCGTCGTGACGCCCGAAGGCGAGGTGCAATCGAGCGGCTGCTCCAGCGGAGCGTGCGGCACCTCGGGCAAGATCGAGGCGAGCCTCGCGCGCGTCTCGCAACGGAGCGACGGCGGCTACACCGTGGCCGTGGGCACGGGCGAGATGAAGCACCCCGCGGTCCTCACCGTCGGGCTCGTGCGCGCGGTCGGCTTCATGTTCATGAGCGAAGCGGGCGGCTACGACAGCGTCCGCCCGCGCGATCGCGAGGCCATCACCGATCTCGCCGCCGTGATGCTCGGCTTCGGCGTGATCATGGCGAACGGCTCGCACATCGCGGTGAAGGGCTGCGGCGGCATGAAGGTCCACAGCGCCACCAAGATGACCGAGCCCGAGCTCGCGATCGCGCTCGCGGTCTCGTGCAAGCTCTTCTCGCTCCCAGAGCGCAGCGCGTCGCGCGAGCTCGACCCGTCGCCGCGCGGCGTGTTCGACGAAGCGTGGGCGTGGGCCACCTCGAACGAGAAGGTGATCGCCCTCGTCGAGAAGCGCCCCGAGGCTTTGATCCAAGGCGATTACAAGCTCGCGCCCGCGCACGGTCTCCTCTCGCGCGTCTTCGGCTTCGGCAAGAAGAGGCGCCCGCTCACCACCGACGAGGAGCTCGACGAGCTGGAGCGCGCCCTCACGTCCGGCGGCCCCGGCGCGAGCGCCGTCGCGCCGAAGCGCAAGAAAGACCCTGCCCAGCGCGACAAGCTCGACGAGATCCGCGCGCTCGTTGACGAATCTCTTTGATTCGAGGCCCCACGTGCCGCGTTGCGCCCTGCGCGCACACGTGCGATGAGCGCCGAGAATGTCCAACCAAGGTGTTCCCGATATCGGCTCCCGCAAAGCCGATCACATCGATCTGTGCGCGACGGGCGACGTAGGCTTCCACAGCAAGACCACGCTCTTCGAGCAGGTCGAGCTCGTCCACGACGCGATGCCCGAGCTCGACATCGACTCCATCGACGCGTCGGTCACGCTCTTCGGCAAGAAGCTCCGCGCGCCCATCGTGGTCGCGGCGATGACGGGCGGCACGGCCAAGGCGCGTGACATCAACCGCGAGCTCGCGTCGATCGCCGAAGAGAAGGGCTATGGCTTCGGCTTCGGCAGCCAGCGCCCCATGCTCCGCAACCCCGCCGACGACACGTACCTCGTGCGCGACGTCGCGCCGAACGCGCTCCTCCTCGGCAACATCGGCGTGGTGCAAGCGCGCGAGATGTCGTCGGACGGCGTCGCGGAGCTCGCGCACAAGATCGGCGCGGACGCGATGTGCATCCACATGAACCCCGCGATGGAGATCGTGCAGCCCGGCGGCGATCGCGATTTTCGCGGCGCGCTCGACACCATGGAGCGGCTCGTGAACGACATGCCCATCCCCGTCGTCGCCAAAGAGACGGGCTGCGGCATCGGCCCGCGCACCGCGCGGCGCCTCGGCAAAGCGGGCATCCGCCACCTCGACGTCTCGGGCGCGGGCGGCACGTCGTGGGTCGCGGTCGAGACCGCAAGGGCCAGCGAAGGCGCGCGATCGCTCGGCGAAGCGCTGCGCGAGTGGGGCGTGCCCACCGCGGCGTCGGTCGTCGTCGCGCGCGAGGCGAAGCCGCGCTTTCGCACGATCATCGCGACGGGCGGCGTGATGAGCGGCATCGACGCGGCCAAGGCCATCGCGCTCGGCGCGCACGCCGCGGGCATCGCGCGGCCGGTCCTTCAGGCTCTTCTCGCGGGAGGCCGCGAGGGCGCGGTGCGCTTCTTGGCCCAGGTCGAGGCCGAGATCCGCGCGGTCATGTTGCTCGTCGGTGCGGGCACGGTGGCGGACCTCCGGCATGTCCCTACGATCACGTCGCGGACCCTGGACGTGTACCGCGACCTCGCGCGCAGCTACCGTAAGTCGAGGTAGTTCCTTCCAGCGACCGGCCCATGCTACCGTCGCGACATCGGGAGGACCGAGGGTCCGAATGAGCAACACGAAAGGGCGTCCTACGACGCTCAGCGAACGTCCTCCGGAGGACCTCAAGAAAGAGCGCGACGCGTTCATTCAGCAGTTCTTTCGGAAGGGAGCACAGTTTACGGAGGAGCTGCTCCGCGAGAACGAGCGCCTCCGTGATCGCATCTTGGAGCTCGAAGCCGAAAACGGAAAGATGCGCGCGCACCTCGCGAGCGACGAGGCGATCCGCGATCTGCTCCGCAAGATCGAAGAGCTCGAGCGCGAGAAGCAGGACCTCCTCACGAGATCGGCGCGCGCCGAGCAGGTCAAGGACGACTACTCGCAGATGTTCTCCGAGGTCGAGGGCGAGCTCGCGAACTTCGCGAACCTCTACGTCGCGATCGCGCAGATCCACAGCGCGCGCACCGTGCGCGGTGTCCTACGCGCGCTCAAGGAGCTGCTCGCGCAGTTCTTGGGCGCGGCGGCGTTCGCGATCTACTTCAAGTCCGACGACGGCGCCGAGCTGCTCGCGCTCACGAGCGAGGGCGTGAACGCGTCGGACGTCGCGCGTATCCCGTCCGACGCAGGCCCGATCGGCAAAGCGTTCACGTCCGGCGAGGTGGTGCTCCGCACCGAGCGCGACATCGCGCGCGTGGTGATCGACGATCCGGTCGCGGTGATCCCGCTCCGTTCGGATGGTGTGCTGCTCGGCGCGATCGCGATCTTCGGGACGCTCCAGCAGAAGCGAGAGTTCGTCAACGTCGACCTGGAGCTCTTCAAGCTCCTTGGCGCCCAGGCCGCACCCGCGCTCGTCAACGCGCGGCTCTACACCGATGCGGGCCGCAAGGTGCCTCAGGTCCAAGCCTTCCTCGACTTGGAGGACTGACTGATGGCCGAGTACTCCTGCCTGATCGTCGAAGATTCGCCCATGATGCGCCAGCTCTTGGTCTTTGCGCTCGCGCGCGTGAAGAGCCTGCGCGTCACCGAGGCGGACGATGGCGTCGACGGCCTCCGCAAGCTCGCGTCGCAGAAGTACGACGTGATCATCACCGACATCAACATGCCGATCATGGACGGGCTCAAGCTCGTGAAGCGCGTGCGGTCCGATCCGGTGCACAAAGACACGCCGATCATCATCATCACGACCGAGGGCTCGCAGGAGGATCGGCAGCGCGCGCTCCAGCTCGGCGCCAACGCGTACATCACCAAGCCCATCCAAGCGCCCCAGGTCATCGCGAAGGTCAAAGAGCTGCTCAAGATCGAGTAGCCTCATCGTGTGACCCAAGGCCTGCGCTCTTCGCTGCGTCCTACCGCGGCCATGGGCTCGCAGATCCATCGTGCGATCGTCGTCGCGTCGCTCCTGCTCGCGGGGTGCAGCACGCGCGGGCTCTTCTCGGATCACCGGCCGCTCACGGCGCAGGACAAGCGCGACTTCCTCGAGCTGCTCGGCAACTACCCCTCTCCGGGCGAGAACGCGTCGTCCGAGGTGCACGACCCGGAGGGCAGGGTCGTGGAGGCGCCGAGCGGTCCTCTGGTGTACGCCGATCAGCTCATCTCGTATGAGGTGGGTTTCCCGGATCCGGTGCCCGAGGGACAAGATGCCTTGATGGCGCTCGGCCCGCCCGACTACACCGCGAACGTGAAGATCAAGCCACGTTCGGTGAGCCTCGGCAACGGAGGCACGCTGGTGCTCGGCTTCTCCAAGGCGCCGCTCATCGATGGAGAGGGGCCCGACCTCTATATCTATGAGATCGGGCCCGCGATCGAGGCGGTCGAGGTGGCCGTGAGCATGGACGCGGCGACTTGGGTCGAGGTGGGCACCGCGTGGGGCGGGCCCTCGGCGGTCGACATCGGGCCTTATGTCTCGAAGGATGATGTGTTTCGGTTCGTGAGGATCCGTGACGTGCGGTATCAAGGCGTCGACAGCGACGCTTGGCCCGGCGCCGACATCGATGCTGTCGGGATGGTGGCGCGCGCCGAGCGCGTGGTGCTCCCGAGCGAGGTGCTCTTCGGCTTCGATCGCGACGAGCTCGAGCCGGGCGCGTCCGTCGAGCTCGATAAGTTGGTCTCGTCGCTCACCTCACGCGCGGACGCCCGCGTGACGATCGACGGCCACACGGACAACGTCGGGAGGGCCGATTACAACCAAAAGCTCTCGGAGCGCAGGGCGCAGGCCGTGGCTGCCTATCTGGAGAAGAGGGGCATCGCCAAAGACCGGATCGTGACGCGCGGCTTCGGCGAGAGCCGGCCCTTCGTCCCCAACGATGGCCCCGAGAACCGCAAGAAGAACAGGCGTGTCGAGATCGTGATCCGTTGAATCCGCGGCGTCGTGCGCACGTCGTGCACATCAAGTGCAGACCGTGTGCGTGATGCGCATGGCGTGCGGCGCCTAGGAACCGCCGTTCGCCGCGCGCGCGTCATGCGTTGCGCGTCGCGCGGCGCGGGCTCGCGATCACCGTTCATGGATCTTCGTGGGATTGACGCCTCATGTCGAATCATGGTCGCACGGGCGCGCGCACGGCATGGCCGTTGCCAAGCACGGGAGCGACAAGCTTCTTTGAGAGAGGAGGAGGGGCCATGGATCGACGTGATTTTCTCCAAGCAGGCGCGCTCGGCGCGGCTGTGGCGGGCGCGGGCGCGGGCGGGTGCGTGAGCCTTGGTGAAGGCTTCCCAATTGTTCCGACATCGATGCTCACGCAAGGTGAGATGGTGAAGCTCCTCGCCAAGCTCGATGAGACGCTCGACGCCGTGGCGTCAAAAGAGCCTCTCGCGATGATGGCGCTCAGCAAAAAGCTCGGGATCGACGCGCGTCGCTTGCCCGCCAAAGAGGTGGAGGAGGCCCGCGCGCTCGTCAAGAAGTCGATTCGATCGCTCATGGTGGTCGGCGCGCTGCACGATTTGCCCGAAGAGGGCCGCGTTCACCCGGGGGTGCAAGCGAGGCTCTGGGGTCACATGAACGAGATGAACGAGGCCGTGAGCGGGATGCGGAGCTACATGGCATCTCTCCCCTCCGAGCGGCGCGCGGCCATCGGCGACGTCATGAAGCGCGAGAACACAGGTATGCTCGTGCTCGAAGCGCTCGACGAGGACGCGGCGAGGTTCGGTGTCGTGCCTTCGCGGAGGAGCCATATGCGATCCATCGGGACGCACGTGAGCTTCCGTATGCGACAGTCCACACCCTTGTTGTTCGATGCGTGCGTGCGGACCGTCGACAAGGCGTTTGACCGGGCTCCCAAGACCATCGAAGAGGCCGAGGAGCAGCTCGCGGCCAAGCTCGGTCAAGAGCGCTTTGCCTCGCTCCGGGCGCAGACCTTGAGTCACGTCGAGCGCTGGCAAAACCTCGGCGCCTACGACGACGTGCCCCTCCGTGATCGAGGTGAACGAGATGCGGTGGCGAGGCTCGCGAAGCCCGATCCGCGCCTCCTCGCGCTCAACGACAAAGGCAAGACCATCCTCATCGCGGGTGGGATCGTGCTCGGGTTGGCGCTCGCGTTCGGCGCGGTGGGAGGCATCTTGCTGGCTGTCGCCGGCGGGCTGGAGGGCGCTGGAGTCGCGGGCGCCGTGCTCCTCACCGTCGGCGGCCTCCATCTCATCGCCGGCATCATCACCATGATCGTGGGTGGCGTGATCGGATCGAGGTGACGAAGATGATCGCGATCACCGGCATGGGCGCGGTCAGCGCGCTCGGCATCGGCACGCGCGCGATGGAGCGCGCGCTCTTCGAGGGGCGCGACGGCATCGCCCCCATCGAGCGCTTCGTCGCCGAGGGCGTCCCCGAGAAGAACGCGGGCATGGTGCTCTGGCCGGGCGACGCGTCGCTCGACACGCGCGCGCTGTGCGCCGCCTTCGCCTCGCGCGCCGCGCTCGAAGCGCTCGACATGGCAGGCGCCTCGTCGTTGCACGTCGCTCCCGGGAGGGCGCGCGCGGCGATCGTCCTCGGGACGAGCTTCGGAGACAACGGCGCGAGCCCGCACACCATCGCCGCGATCGTCGCGGGCGCGACGGGCGTGGCGGGCCCGCGTGTCACCATCTCGACCGCGTGCGCGTCGTCGACCAACGCGATCGGGCTCGCCGCGGATCTGATCCGCGCGGGCGAAGCCGACCTCGTCCTCGCGGGCGGCGCCGACGTGCTCACGAAGGAGATCCTCGCGGGGTTCTCCGCGCTCGGGCTGCTCGCGAAGGGCAAGTGCGCGCCGTTCGGCGATCCGCCGGGGACCACGCTCGGCGAGGGCGCAGGCTTCGTGGTGATGGAGCGCGCGGACGTCGCGAGATCGCGCGGCGCGGCGGCGATCGCGCTCTTTTTGGGCTACGGGCTCTCGGCCGACGCGCACCACGCGACCACGCCGGATCCTTCGGGCGCGGGCATGGCGAGGGCGATGCGCGGCGCGATCGACGACGCGGCGATCGACGCTTCGATCGTGGACTACGTGAACGCGCACGGCACCGGCACGATCGCGAACGACGCCTCGGAGGCGCGCGCGATCGCGACGGCGCTCGGCGATCGATCGCGCGCGGTCCCGGTGAGCGCGACCAAGAGCTACCTCGGTCACGCGCAGGGCGCGGCCGGCGTGCTCGAGCTCATCGCGACGATCCTCTGCATGCGCCGCGGCGCGATCCCGCCCACGCTCCGCGTGATCAAGCCGAGGCCTCACACGCCCGCCGATCCTGTGGCCGAAGCGATGCCGCGCGCGCACGCGGTCCGCGTGGCGCTCTCGAACAGCGCGGCGTTCGGCGGCGCGAACGCGGTCGTCGCGGTGGCCGATCCGAGCTTCGATCGCGCGCCCAAGCCCGAGCGATCGCCGCGCCGCGTGCGCGTGATCGGCGCGGGCGCGGTCGGGCCGTTCGGCGTCACGATGCGCGATCTCGATCGCGCGACGCACGATCAACGTGTCTTGGTCGGGCGCGCGGCGTCGTTCAAGCTGCGCGATCGGATCCCCACCGCGGACGCGCGCGGGCTCGATCCGAGCGCCTGCGCGATGACGTGGGCCGCGGCCGAGGCGATCGCTTCGTCGGGCGTCGCGCTCAAGGGATCGCTGCGCGATCGCGCGGGGATCTTCGCGGCCGTGACGCGCGCGTCGCCGTCGAGCGCGGTCGAGCTCGATCGGAGCATCCGCGATCACGGCCTCGCGGGGCTCTCGGCCGCCGCGTTCACGCGCGTGGTGCTCAACGCGCCCGCGGGGGCGTGCTCGCGGCTCCTGTCGCTGCGCGGGCCGACGACGACGCTCAGCGCGGGCACGGGCGGCGGCCTCGCCGCGATCCTCTACGCCGCGCGATGGATCGCGCGCCGTGATGACGCGGATCTGATCGTCGCCGGCGGCGCCGATGAGATCGATGAGGCCAAGGGAGACGTGATGTCCGAGGCCGCGGGCTTCGTGCTGCTCTCCGCGTCGCCGCGGCGATCGGGGCTCGGCGTGATCGTCGCGGGCGCGTCGATGTGCGGGCCGGGCATGCTCGCCGAGGCGCGCGCGCGTGCGCTCCGCGAGGCGGGCGCGATGGGCGAAGGCGCGCGCCCGCTCGCGATCGATCCGCGATCGATCCTCGTGCGCGCGGACGCGTCGGGCTCCGCGCTCGCGGTCGCGTTCGCGGCGCAGGCGATCGGGGATGGGTCGATGGATCGCGTGATCGTCGAGGAGATGGGCGAAGGCATGTCGTGCGCGGTGGTGCTCGTGAGGGAGGAGGATCGCGATGGACGCTGAGCTGCAACGGATCATCGATCGGAGACAGGACGCGCTCGCGCGGGTGCGCGCGCTCATCGTCGACAAGCTCCACGTGGAGCGCGCGCCGGGCGACATCGACGCGGACACGCCGCTCTTCGGCGCGGGGCTCGGGCTCGACTCGATCGACGCGGTCGAGCTGGTGGTCCACGTCGAGCGGGCGTTCGGCGTCAGGCTCCCGAGCGAGGCCGCGGGCAGGCGCGCGCTCCGCACGGTGAGCACGCTCGTGGATCACGTGCTCGGCGAGATCACGCCTCCGCGCATGCGCCTCCGTGACGAGGTGATCGCGCCCCGCGAGGCCCTCGATGTAGAGGCGGTGTGGGCGCTGCGCGAGCGCGTCGCGATCGGGCCGAGCGATCACGTCGCGCGGATCCGCGTCGAGGGGGACGGCGCGCGCGGCGCGGTCGATCGCGTGGTCTCGTCGGATCTGTTGCTCCTCGACACGCAGATGAAGCCCTCGCTCATCCTGCGCGGGGACGGCTCGCCCGAGGCCGACGTGATGGTCGCGCGCGACGACGACGCGTACCTCGTCTTCGCCGAAGGGCTCGATGCGGGCGCGTTGCGCGCGCGGATCCGCGAGGCCGAGCCTTCGGTCACCGTCACGGATCTCGCCGAGACGCACGCGTCCATCGCGCTCCACGGCCCGTGGGCGTGGGAGCTCGTGGGCGAGCTCTTCGGGCCGGAGCTCATCGGCATGCCGTACCTGAGCCTCGCGCACACCGGCGACGTGACGGTGATCCGCAGCGGAAAGACCGGCGAATATGGCTACGATCTGCTCGTCCCCGCCGCGGCGCGCGGCGCGCTCCTCGATCGCGTCGAGCGCGCGGGGGCCGCGTTCGGGCTCGGCCGCGTGAGCCTCGCCGATCTCGATCAGGCCGCGCTCGAGAGCAATTTCTTCACCATCCGGCGCGAGGGATCGCGCGAGCTCAACGCGCTCGACCTCGGCCTCGGCGTCCTCCTGTCGTACCAAAAAGAGTACACGGGCTCGCGCGCGATCCAGAGCATCAGGGCGAGGGGGCCTTCGCGCGGGCTCGTCACCGCGCTCGCCGCGCGGCCCGTCCGCGAGGGATCGCGCGTGCGCGCGGGCGATCAGAGCATCGGCGCGGTCGTGAGCGCGGGCTACTCGATCGTGCTCGGCGCGTGGGTCGTCCGCGCGGCGGTCGAGCGCGCGTACGCGCACGCGGGCGTCACGTGCTACGAGGCCGACGAGGGCGGCGCGAAGGTGGCGCTCGTGACGGCCTCGCCTCCGCTGCTCGACAATCGAAGCCTCTTCGTGAACCCCGCGCGGCACGCGTACGCGGCGCGATCCGAGGAGCGCTTCCCAAGGGTGGCGCCCGGAGGTGAGCGGTGAGCGGGCGCTTCGCGGACAAGACGGTGCTCGTGACCGGCGCGTCGCGCGGGCTCGGGCGCTCCATCGCGGTCGCGTTCGCCGCCGAGGGCGCGCACGTGATCGCGGGCTACAAGCTGCGTGAGCGCGACGCCGCCGAGACCGCGCGGCTCTGCGGCGAGGCGGGCGGCAAGGCGACGCTCGCGCGGCTCGACCTGCGCGATCGCGTGGGTGTGATGGCCGCCGTCGAGGCGCTCGCCGACGCGCACGGCGCGCTCGACGTGGTCGTGAACAACGCGGCGGTGACGCGCGACGAGCTGTTCCCGATGCTCTCGATGGAGGGCTTCGAGGAGGTCTTGGCCACGAACCTCACCGGGCTCGCCGCTGTTTGTCGCGCGGCGGTGCGGCCCATGATCGCGCGCGGATCGGGCGCGATCGTGAACGTCGCGTCGGTCGCGGGCGCGCACGCGAGCGTCGGCCAAGCGAGCTATTCGGCGTCCAAAGGCGGCGTGATCGCGCTGACCCGCACGCTCGCGGCCGAGCTCGGGCCGCGCGGCGTGCGTGTGAACGCGGTGGTGCCGGGGCTCTGCGCGGTGGGGATGGCGGCGCGGCTCGATCGCCGGATCCTCGATCAAAAGCGGGCGGCGGTGCCGCTCGGCCGCTTTGGGGAGGGGCACGAGATCGCGCGGGCGGTCTTGTTCTTGGCCTCGGACGACGCCTCGTACGTCATCGGCCACGCGCTCGTGGTGGACGGAGGGCTCTCGCTGTGAAGCTCCATTTAGGCCCGGACGTGATTCGATATCTCCTCCCGCACCGGAGGCCCTTTTGCATGGTCGACGTGGTGACCGACTATGAGCACGGGCCGACTCCCACGCTCCGCGCGAGCCGCCACATCTCGTGGAACGAGCCTATTTTCGATGGACATTTCCCCGGATTGAGCCTTTGGCCCGGTGTCTACACCATCGAAGGGATGGGCCAAGCCACCAACCTTCTCCACGTGCTTTGGACCTTGATGGAGCGCGCCCCCGAATTCGGCGCCGACGCCGAGGGGCTCATCTCCGGGCTCAAGAACATGGACCTCGGCGCGCACATGGCACCTGGATACCGGCCTGAAAAGTCACGCGCGCTCGAGTCTGTGCTCCGCTCGGCCGAGGGACCTTCCACGCACATCGGGATGGCCGCGGCCGTGGACGTGAAGCTCATCGCCCCTGTATTTGCAGGGCAGAGGCTCGATTACGAGGTTACGCAGACGCACGTCCTCGACACCGCGATTCGCTTCGACGTCGCGGCCAAGGTGGAGAATAAGCTCGTCGCCCGCGGCGCGCTCACGAGCACGCGTGGAAGGCAGGTTGGAGTCAACCTCGCTTGAGCGCGCTCACTCGCCGTCGCGACGGAGCCGGAGCCCCGCGAGCACGCCGCTCACGATCGCGCGATGGCGAGCCTCGATGGTCGCCGGATCGAGGGCCTCTCGTTGGCAAAGCTCGCGCGTGATGGGGAGCAGCGTCTTCTTGTAAAGGAGCCGCTTCTTGTCGAAGTCGTAGTTCTTGGCGGCCGAATTCATTTTCGTGGTGAGGAGGGTCATGTTCCCGAGGCGATAGGTGTATTTCTTGCGAAAATCCTCGGGAAAATCACGGACCCATGCGCTGCTCTGGGATGGGTTTTGAGGGATGATGTGCTCGAGCGACGCGTCGTCCCATCGCAGCTCTTGGCTCACCACGTCGCGCGCGGCTGCCTCCTCGTGCCAGACGTATTCCGCGAGCAACCGTGTGGCGACCCAGTTGTCGCGCAGCTCGCCGTCGATATAGTCGAGGAGACGTGCGCGGCCCTCGTCGCCCAGCGCGAAGGCCGCCTTCGCATCTGCGAGTCTCCCGGCCTTGAGCGCGTTGATCGCACGATACACAATCACGCTCGAGAATCGCGCGCCGGGCAGGAGCGCGATGTAGAGGAGCCAGCGCTGGTAAGCGCACAAGAAGTCGAGCACCACCTCGCTCTCCCCGCCTTCGTAGTCGAGGCACGAGAAGAGCGCGAGCATCAGGTTCGCGCTGTAACGTGCGTTGCCGGAGACCCTGAAGAACCTGATCTTATTACGAATCGCGGCGCTCTCGACCCGGGCGCGTGGCTCGGCGATGAGGCTATATCGCCGCAAATCGATGCTGAGCTGATCGTAAAAGACATGAATCTTGTGCTTGCCGAGGGGCGGCTCGAACGCGCCGCGCTCACCGTACATCTCGATGAGATCGTTGAACGCGGACGCTTGTTGTTGTCTCCCCCGCCGGCTCTCCACCCAACGTCCGATGAAGTCCTCCGTGAGCGCGTTGTCTTGCTCCAGCGTGGTCCATTTGGACGCGGCGTCCGGGTCCCCTGCTTCATCGAGCTCCTTCAGGATGAAGTTGCGGAGCAGATCCCGGTTCGTCAGCGGGAGACCACGGTTGTTGAGGGTCTCGAAGATGGTGTACGCCGTCTCGAAGCTCGTGGTCGTGATGCGCACGATGACCACGCGCGTGTTGAGGAAGGTGTAAAAATGATTGAAGCGCTCGGCGTCGTCGCGCGTAAATTCCCCATTCGTGAGGAAAGATTCGCTGAGCCGGGCTCGAAAGTAATCGCGGTTGTCGAAGTATCGCCGGGCGATCTCCTCATAACGAGGGTCATCGACCCCCGACGATGGGTCGCAGCGCGTCGCCCGCTCGAGCACGCCGTTGTAATCGTAGCCCGAGGTGCGCTGGATCTTCACCTTGAGCGATGGCACGAGATCGATCCCAGAGTAGTTGTAAAGGAGCTTCTCGAGCGTCGCGGTCGCGCGTTCTTTGAACGCTTGGAGCTTGGGGTCTTGGCAGCGCTCTCGTAAAAAACAGCTCATCGCGGCGAAGAGCAACGACAACGTGGTGAGCCGCTGCTGGCCGTCCACCACGTCGAACGTGCGCGACTCCGCCTGAATGACGACCATCGAGCCGAAGAAGTACTCCTTCTCGCGCTGCTCCTCGGTGAAGAACGCGAAGAGGTCCTCCCACATCCGGTTGATCTGGTTATTGTGGTCGGTCTTGCCGAGCGACTGCCACGAATAGGGTCTTTGGTAAGCGGGGATTCGATAGGTGGTGTCCGAGGCGAAGACCTCTTCGAGCGAGCTGTGGCTCGTGGTGAAGAACTTCATTACGCACCTTTGGCGGTGGGCTTGAATTTCTGGGTGAGCGCCTCGCACACCTCGGGGGGCGCGTAGTGGCTCACGTCGCCGCCGTGGCTCGCGATCTCGCGCACGAGCGAGGCGGAGACGAATCCATATTTGGTGCGCGTCGGCAAGAAGACCGTATCGATGTTGGGGGCCATGTCGGCGTTGGCGTGCGCGATCTGGAGCTCGTATTCGAAGTCGGTGGCGGCGCGCAGGCCCCTCACGATGACGCGCGCGCCGACCCGCTCACAATAGTGGATCAAGAGGCCATCGAACGAGTCGATACGCGTGTTGGGGAGATCCTTCGTGACCTTTTGAAGCAGGCTCACCCGCTCTTCGAAGGTGAAGAGCGCTTTTTTGGTGGGGTGCCGGCCGATGGCGATCACCACCTCGCGGAACAGGCTCGCCGCGCGCTCGATCAGGTCGAGATGGCCGGCGGTCACGGGATCGAAGCTGCCAGCGTACACGGCGAGCATCAGTGCACCTCACCTGCCTCACTTGGGCGCGGGCTTGTCGGCAGGCTTCTCAGCGGGCTTGGGAGGGGGCGGCGGAGGAGGAGCCTCGTTGATGGGGCCCCGGTTGCCTTCGAGGATCTTGCGAACGGCGTTGTCGTCCTCGACCCACATCGTGCGGCCGGAGTCGGTGAACGTGCAACGGAACGCGTAGAGGAGGCCCGCGCCGAGGACGCCGTCGAGATCGACCTGCATCATCTTCTCGATGTCGGCGAAGGGCACGCCGTAGAGCCCGCCCACGCGCGCGATGTCGAACGCGCCGAGGCGGAGCATCTTCACGATGCCTTGCTTGAGCTTGCCCTCGGGATCGCCTTCGAGCGGCTTGAGATCGGTGAGCTCGACGCCCGCCTTCTTCCAGCCCGCTTGATCGAGCGCGAGGGGGAAGGGGCGCGACGTGTCGACGAGCATCGCGGCCTTGGGGCCTTGCTCGCCGCCGATCGCCGCGCGCACCACGAGGCCGCCGCCGCGCACGTAGCGCAGCTCCATGCGCGTCGCGTTGGGCGGAGGCGGCGGCGAGAACGTGCGCAGCACGAACTGATGGCCGCCGTAGTCGAGCGTCGCGTTGAGCTTGCGCAGGATGTTCACGCCGAGCAGCGCCTTGATCGGCGCGCCGACCTCCTTGGAGACGCCCGCGAGATCCTGCGCGAGCGCGGGCACGTCCTTCACCTCCAGCTTGCCGCCGAAGCGCAGCGACACCCAGCTCGGCTCGGGCCGCGTCGCGCTGTCGAGCACGACCTCGGCCGTGCCCGTGGCGATGAGCGCGAGCGCGGACTCGCCGTCGATCTCGAGCGGCACGACGAAGTAAGGCGAGATCGCGTTGACGTGGACCATCTCGACCGACGCGAGCAGCGCGCCCGAGGTCACGAACGGGTTGCGGCCCGCGCCGCGCCTCGCGAGCTTGGAGGTGGACTTGGCCCACTCGTCTTTGACGTCGGGGTCGTTGAGCATCGCGTCGAGCTCATCGGCCGCGGCGTCGAGCTCGCCTTTGTACCAGAGCGCGCGCCCGCGCAGGCCCGCCGCCTCCGACGACGTCACGCCCTTCACGAGCTTGAGCGTCTCGTCGTAGTCGAGCGACGTGAGCGCGATCTGCGCGGCCAGCGTCTTGACCTGCACGTCCTCGGGCACGATGGAGAGCGCGCGGCCTACGGCGTCCTGCGCCTCGGTGAAGTCAGCGGAGGTGAACGCGGTCTGCGCGTTGCGGTACCACTGCTCCGCCTTCGGAGGTCTGTCGTTCTCGGGACCTGACACGGGGCAGCCGGTGAGCAGCGTCGCGGAGAGCGCCGCGATCGTCGCGGCGGAGAGGATTTTCTTGAGCACGATGATCACTCGCTCGGGATGTCGATCGACAAAATGCGATCGGCGCGCAGCTCGCGGCGGCTGTGCGAGGGGAGCAGATAGCCGAGAACGCGGGGCGGGTCGAGGTCCGTTCGCACGCTCGTGACGCGGAAGCTCAACACCTCGGGGCCGTGGCGCGCGGGCCGGTAGCGGAGGGTCACGGTGACCCCGCGAGCGAGGGCGCGGAGCGCCGCCGCGAGGATGTCGGGCCGCGCGTGCCTCTCGCCCACGCGGACGTGCCAGAGATCCCGGGGGGTCGAAGGGGAGAGCACGCTCACGACGCGGTCCCACACCGCGCGCAGCACGCGGACGTCGTCGCCGGCGCGGTGGGCGCGGCCGTGCGGGATCGCGAGCGCTTCGGCGAGCGCGCCGAGCCTGTGGCTCGGGAGCGCGAAGGCCCTGCGCGAGAGCGTGAGCGTGTCGAGGAAGCTCGGGATCGCGCGCGGTGTGCCCGCGCGCGCGAGCTCGGCCGTGAGGAACGCGACGTCGTACGAGGCCGCGTGCGCGACCACGATCGCGCCCTCCAAGAGCGCGAGGATCTGCGGCGCGATCGCGGCGAAGCGCGGGGCCTTCGCGAGATCGTCCGCGGTGATCCCGTGGATGTGCGCGTTGCCGAAGCGGCCGTCGTCGGGCGCGACGAGCGTGTCGATCGATCCTTCGAGCGCGCCGTCGCGCACGCGCTCGGCGCAGACCTCGATCACGCGATCGCGGCTTGGGTCGAGGCCGGTCATCTCGAGATCGACGAAGAGGAGCGGCGCCTCCGCGAGAGGCACGTCCCAAGGAGCGCCCTCCGGGGGTGCGGAGACGGAGGGCGCCGCGATCACTTGGCGCTTCGCATCGCGGCGACGAGCGGCTTGATCTGCGCGGGATCCATCATCGCGAACTGGTTGAATTCGCCCGCGCCCGCGAGCCATCGCCCGCCGTCGATCGTGACCACGTCGCCCGTGATGTAGCCCGAGTAGTCGCTCACGAGGTACGCCGCCAAGTTCGCGAGCTCCTCGTGCTCGCCGAAGCGCTTGAGCGGGATGTGCGCCTTGCCCATCTCTTCCATCTCGGGCGTGGGCATGAGCGCCTTCCACGCGCCGTCGGTCGGGAAGGGGCCGGGCGCGATGCCGTTCACGCGGATCTTGTGCTTGGCCCACTCGACGGCGAGCGACTGTGTCATCGCCATCACGCCCGCTTTGGCCGCGGCGCTCGGCACGACGAAGCCCGATCCGGTCCACGCGTACGTGGTCAAGATGTTCAAGATCGAGCCGCCTTTGCCCGACGCGATCATCCTTCGGCCCGCGGCGAGCGTCGCGTGGAACGAGCCTTGGAGGACGATGCCGACCACGGCCATGAAGCCGTTCGGCGTGAGGTCTTCGGTCGGGCAGAGGAAGTTGCCGGCCGCGTTGTTGACCAAGATGTCGATGCGGCCGAGCTCGCTCTCGGAGCGCGCGACCATCGCCTCGACCTCGTCGAATTTGCGTACGTCGCACGGGATCGCGAGCGCCTTGACGCCCTTCTCGCGGATCTTCTCGCACGCGGGCTCGATGTGGCTCGGGTTGCGGCTCGTGATGACGAGGTTCGCGCCGAGCTCGGCGAGCTTGATGGACATGGAGAGGCCGAGGCCGGTCCCTCCGCCGGTGACGATCGCGGTGCGCCCTTCGAGGCAGCGGTCTTTGAACATGACGCGGCTCTTTCGATCAGCGCGCTTTGGAATGCAAGCGCGGCCGTCGAGCTATGATGCCGGCGCGCCATGGCGGACACGATCGTCGACAAGCCCGCGAAGACCATGCCCGACGTGGATCCCGAGGCGAGCACCGCGCCCGCGGAGAAGAGCCCGATCCACGATCGAGCGACCCGCGAACGCGGAGTCGCGACCCACGTCGATCGCGTCGAGCGCGCGCCCGCGCCGCCGCCCCCGAAGGGCCACACGCTCGCCGTGGCGCTCTCCGTGATCGCGGCCGTCGTCGCGGTGGCGGGCGTCGCGATCTACTTGTTCGTCATCCACTATAACCCCATCGCGCGGCGCCACGTGCCGGGCAACGCGGTCATCGCGGCGCGCGCGGAGCTCGCGGATCTGCTCTTGTTCGGGCCCGTGCGCGATCACCTCTGGCCCGCGCTCGTGGGCAAGGGATCGTCGCGCGTGAAGAAGATCGCGATCGCGACGGGCGTCGATCTCGCGAGCGACGTGCGCGAGGTCGTTGTCGCGTCGACGGACGCGAAGAGCTGGGTCGTGATCTTCGGCGGCAAGCTCGAAAAGGGCCGCTTTTTAAAGGGTTTTAGCAAGGTGCTCGCCGACGAGGGCAAGCCCGGCTCCACGATCGACGGCGACGTGCTCGTCACGCCGAGCGGCGCGGTGATCGCGCAGAGCGACGACGGCGCGCTCATCTTGGGCACCGACAAGGCCATCGTGCGCGCGGCGCTGCCCAGCTCGGACGAGTACAAGAAGCTCGATTTGCCGATCAAGGGCGCGGTGAGCTTCGCGGTCACCAAGCGCGCGTGGGCGGGCGCGTCGCGATCGATCGTCATCACGCACGCGAGCGCGCTCGATCAGGTCGAGCGGGCGAAGGGGCGCTTCGATCTCGGCCGATCGCCGCTCCTCACGATGGAGATCGAGCCCGCGCAGGGCGTCGCGCCGAAGGCGCTCGCGGCCGATTTGGAGGCCGCGATCGCGGAGCTGCGCATCGTGACGCTCGTCGTGCCCGAGATGGCGGGCGAGAAGCGCGCGCTCGGCGCGGCGACGATCAAGGTCGACGGCGAGCGGGTCGTGCTGAGCGCGCCGTGGCCTTACGACGCGCTCGACGGCGCGTGCAAGAGGCTCGCGACCCAGCTCGATTGACACGAGGGGACCGCCGGTTTAAGCCCCGCCCCCTCTCTTCCGGGCGTCCATCGGGGATTCCTTTCTCAACCCACGCGGCGAAAGCCGCCGATAACCCGCCTGCTCACGCCGGCGGCCCCCGTGCGCCATGAAGAGAAATCCCGAGGAAAGGATGGTCTCTGTTCGGAACGCATGACCAACATCGCAATGGAAGCCGCAGGCAGCGGCATGGAGAGCTTCGCGGCCCTGTTCGAGAAAAGTCTCGAAGGGGGCGACTTCGCCCGTGAGGGCGAGATCATCAGCGGCACGGTGGTGACGGTCGGTCGCGACTCGGTCGTGGTCGACATCGGTGGCAAGAGCGAGGGCGTGATCCCGCTGCGAGAGTTCGCGGACGCGTCCGGCTCGCCGAGCGTCAAGGCGGGTGACCGCGTCGACGTCTACATCGAGAGCCGCGAAAATGACGATGGCCTCGTCACGCTCTCCAAAGAGAAGGCCGACAAGATGAAGGTCTGGGATGAGATCTCGAACGCCTGCGAGGCGGACGAGCTCATCGAAGGGACCATCAGCCAGCGCGTCAAAGGCGGCTTGTCCGTCACCATCAAGGGTGGCGTCAAGGCCTTCTTGCCGGGCTCGCAGGTCGATCTCCGGCCGATCCGCAACCTCGACAAGCTCATCGGCCAGACCTACAAATTCAAGGTCATCAAGTTCAACAAGAAGCGTGGCAACATCGTTTTGTCGCGGCGCGTGCTCCTCGAGCGCGAGCGTGACGAGATGAAGCAAAAGACGCTCGAGACCCTCACCGAGGGGATGATCGTCAAAGGCACCATCAAGAACATCACCGAATACGGCGCCTTCGTCGATCTCGGCGGTATCGACGGCCTGCTCCACATCACCGATATGAGCTGGGGCCGTGTCAACCATCCTCAAGAGGTGTTCAACGTCGGGGACGAGGTGACCGTCAAGGTCCTCAAGTACAACCCCGAGACCGAGCGCGTGAGCCTGGGCCTCAAGCAGACGCAAGAGGACCCGTGGAACACGGCCGAGGAGGAGTTCCCGCCCGGCAAGAAGGTCAAGGGCAAGGTCATGAGCATCACGGACTACGGTGCGTTCGTGGAGCTCCGGCCGGGCGTCGAGGGCCTCATTCACGTGAGCGAGATGAGC
>CAYTJL010000152.1:0-23548 GCA_964437785.1 uncultured Polyangiaceae bacterium | reverse complement strand
CGAACAAGCGAGTCATTCGGCCCGAGCATGCGAACAGCGGTGAGCTGCCGCGAGCTTGTAATCCGCATCCCACGCGAGAAGAAGGAGCGGACGCCATTGTGCGGCTTGCTCACGTACTGAAAAACGATGGCTCTCGACGCGGGCGCTCCAGGGTGGGCGGTGTAGTCGATGCGTGAGGGCGCATGCTCGACCGTGTAACCCTCGGAGGGGTGTTGATCGCGGATGTAGTGATAGGCAATCGTGTTGTTGCGCCGATCGCGCGCTTCGGTCACGAGCCATGAGCGAACGACTCCCCCTTTGCCGAGCACCTTGCCCTCATCGGCGCCGCCCAACGTGAGCGCTTGGCCGCTCGGCAAGAACACCTCGAAGCGCTCCGGGCCCTTGTTCGCCGACCATCCCGCGGGGTAGTGCGCGAGCACCTTCACGAAGGTGTCGGGGAACGTGCGGTATTCGACGAAGGTAGATGTTTGCCCGACCTGGACCAAGCGCCGGCCATCGAAGCAAAAGACGTCCTCGGCGTCGTCGCGCACCTCGCGGATCTCGCCGTCGCGCGCGAGCGTCTTTGGACAACGGGTGACGGCCGATAGACCGCTCACGGAGAAGCCGACGCCGGCCACCCCTTCGCCGGACGAGCTATCGTAGATGAGCGCGAGCGCGGGCGTCATCCCCGCTCGACCAGGGGGAGCGATGAGCGGAACCGTGTAGCTCGCCTCTCCGGTCGAAGAGACCGAGAACGCGCCATGGATCGCGCCCGCTTGTTGCGTCGGCGCGAGCGGCTCTTCTGGCAACGTCGGAGCCGGCGTGTCGCCGGGTTTGGGACAAGCGCTCTCGCCTTGCGGCAGGCCGGGGGGCGGGATTGGCGCCTCGCCGCCCGGGGGCAGCTTGCGCGGATGCCTGGCTTTGCCCGTGAGCGCCGGGCTCGGCCCGGTCGAGTCTGTAGCGACACCGCACGAGGCCCCACCAAGGGCCAAGGCGAACAGAAGAACACGCAGGATCAAGAGGCGTGCGGGCATGAGCGCTCTCGTTCCGCTTGTCACGAACGCATGGCGGACGGGGTTCCTAACCACCACTCCTCCTCAGTATAACGTGGTCGCTTTGGGTGGCAATTCGTCGTGGGAAAGAAAAAACATGACTATGCCTCAATGGTTAACCACCTCTGCATCGAGAACATCTGTTGCCCATTGCAGTCGCAACGCTTCGAGAAGAGGCATGACATTTCGAAGGCGCTCAAGCCATAAATCCATGTACGAAACATCTGGCTCTACGTCATCTTCCGCGCTCTGCTCTGGAAACAGAGCTTCTCTTACTTCAAGCACCGCATCGCGCACGGTCAGGGCTCGTGGACGCGTGTCGAGCAGCCCTTGTTCTCGCATGTCGTCCAAGTATGACTGAAACGACTTCAGTGCCCCTGCCATTTCCTTGGTGGGCTCTGTTCAAGAACCATCCCAGCGAGACTCATCACCTGGGCGTGCTCGGGCACGTTCTCCAAGAAGCTCTTTTGAAGCGCGGGATCTTCGATTTTTGAAGCGCTCGCGACGAGCTTCTCCCGGGCCTTGGCGAGGATGGCCCGCGCGGCCTCGGGATCTCCGGCCGCCGTCTCGCACTCGGCGAGCACCACGCGGACGAAGGCCTCCCCCTCTTCGACGCTGCCGAGCACGCGGAGCAGCTCATACGCGCGGCGGGCGAGCTCCAAAGCACGCTCGTTGTCTCCGCGCGCGCGGAGGATGGCGGCGAGCGACGCGAGCGCATAGGGCTCGAACGGCGGGACCTGCGCGAGCCCCTCGACGGCGGCGCGCGCGGCGACCTCGGCCTCGTCGAGCCTGCCCGCCATCGTGAGCACGCGTCCCATGTAGAGGTTCGCGCCGCCGGCCATGCGCCGATCGCCTTGCGCCGTCGCGCGCGAGAGGGCGACGCGCAGCGCGGCGTGCGCCTCGTCGAAGGCGCCCGTGCGCCCGAGCGCGAAGCCCAAATTGACGAGCGCGCCGGTGATCACCGTCGAATACCCGTTCTGCTCCGCGGTCTCGAGCGCCGCGCGGAGCAGGCGCGCGGCCTCGTCGTACGCGCCGAGCTTGATGCACGCGTAGCCCGCGTTCCCGCGCTGCGCGGCCGCCGCGCGGAGATCGCCCGCGGCCTCGAACATGTCCGCGGTGCGGCGCGTGATGGTGAGGTAGCCGCCCGCGTCGCCGCTGAAGAGCGCGCGCGCCGCGCGTAGCTGGAGGATGGTCGCGGCGGCGGGCGGATCATCGAGGAAGCGATCGGCCACCGACTCGACGAGCGTCGAGAGCTCTTCGGCGCGGTCATAGAAGCCCGCGCCGAGGAGCTGCGCGGTGGTGCGCACCATCGCGGCGACGCGCCGGGCCGTCACGTGATCGGAGGAGAAGCTCGCGATCAACGTGTCGGCGATCGCGACGAGCCGCTCGCGTTGCCCCACGCGGAGCGCGACCCACACGAATTCGTGCGCGGCGTCGCACCAGCGATCGCTCCCCGGCTCGGTCGCGTCGATCGCGCTCGACGCGAAGCGCGCGGTCGCGTCGAGCTCTCCGCGGAGGTGATGCGCCGTCGCGCGAAGGAGCGCGAGATCCGAAGCAGGTTTGCCGAGCGCCTCCGCGCGATCGGCGAACGCGAGCACCGCCGCGTGATCGGTGCCTTCGAGCGCCTGCTCCGCGGCGCGCACCAACCAAGGCGCTGCGCGCGCGGGCTTCTGCGATCGCATGAGATGCTCGGCCAGCACCGCCGCGTCGCTCTCGCCTGCGCGCTCCAGGTAGTCGGCGGCGAGGCCGTGGCCCACCGCGAGATCGTGGGCCGTGAGCATGCGGTACGCGGCGTCGCGCACGATCGCGTGGCGGAACGCATATTCTTGATCGCCGCCGAACGGGTCGCCTCGCCGCACGAGCCACTCGGTCCGTTCGAGCGCGGCGAGGCGCTGCGGAGCGCGCGCCGAGGCCGTCCCCTCGCCCAAGAGCGAAGCGACGGCGGACGCGCGGAACACCGATCCGAAGATGGAGGCCGCGCGGAGCGCGCGCCGATCTTCGCCGTCGAGCGCTTCGAGCCGCGTTTGGATCACGGCGAGCACGGTCTCGGGCGCGCCATCCATCGCGCCGCTCGCGTCGTGCCCCGCGCGCCGCGCGCGGATCAGCTCCTCCAACAAGAAGGGGTTGCCACCCGCGCGCTCCACGATCCCCGCGACGGCTTCGCTCCCGGTGCCCTCCCCGAGCATCTCGCGCACGAGCCGCTCGCTCGCGCGGCGGGGCAGCTCGCTCAACGCGATCTCGGTCGCGCCGCGATCGCGCAGCAGATCCGGGAACGTCGCGCGCAGATCGGGGCGGCCGATCGCGAGCACGAAGATGGGCCGATCGTGCAGCGCGCGGAGCGCGGCCGCGACGTGCTCGACGCTCGGCGCGTCCCCCCAGTGCAGATCTTCGAGCACCAGGATGAGCGGCCCGCGCGCCGAGCACGCGTCGACGAGCTCGATGAACGCGCGCCGTGTCTGATCGCTCATGAGCCTCGCCTCGGCGCGCGCCGCGGCGAGCTCGACGCCTTCGCCTTCGGGGAACGGAGCGCCCGCGAGCTCGCTGACGAACAGCGCGACGCGACGGCGCGACGAGGGCGGCAGCGTCGCGTCCGCGAGCGCCGCGATGCGGACCCTGCGCGACGACGGGGGCGCGCCCGCGGGGATGCGCGCGGCCTTTCGGATCCATTGGCCGAGCATGCGGAAGGGCGCGCCCGCCGAGATCGGATCGCCGCGCGCGATCCACGTCGTCGCGCGGGCGCCCACCTTCGCGAGCAGCTCCGCCCGCAGGCGCGACTTGCCCGATCCCGCTTCGCCTACGATCACCGCGGCGCGCGCGATCGGCTCCGAGGCGCACTCTTCGAACAGATCGACGAGCGCGCGCAGCTCGCGATCGCGCCCGACGAACGGCGCCGGAGATCCCAAGATCCCGCGCGCGGCGGAGCCCTCTTCGATCTCGCCGTGGAGGTGCGCGCCCGCGCCTTGCCGCGTGACGTCGAAGCGCGCGTCGAGCAGCCCGAACGTGAGCTCGTCGAGCGTGATCGCGGGCGCGGCGCTCGCGCGCATCAACGCGATCGCGCGGTCGACGACGTCGCCCTCGAGCGATCGGCCGCGGAGCGTGCCGCGCCCCGTCGCGACGGCCATCGGCGCGACGGGGACGAGCGCGCGCGCGGCGAGGGCGCACCGCGCGGCCTGCGCGGCTTGATCGGTCGCGCCGCCCATGTCGACGAACGTGAGCGATCGCGCGTCCGCGTGATCGCAGAAGAGCGCGCCTCGCTCCGCGCCGAGCACGCGCACCGCCGCGACCTCCTCGCCGCCGATCGCGAGCACCGACACGAGCCGCTGCTCCATGTCCCCGAGCCCGACGTACGCGTTGGAGCGCGACGGCGGCGCCCCTTCGAACGGGCCGAGCGCGCGCAGCGCGTCGGCGAGCGCGAGCGCGGTCTTGGGCCTCTCGCTCGGCTCTTTGGCGATCACCCGCGCAAGCAGATCGTCGATGGGCGCAGGGATCTCGGGCGCGACCGCGCGGATGCGCGGGGCCTCTTCGAGCATGACCTTCATCGCGGCCGAGACCATGTCGGCGCCGGTGAAGGGCGTGCGGCCCGTGAGGCACTTGAAGAGCACGCAGCCCAGCGAATACACGTCTGCGCGCGCGTCGATGTCGCGCGCCCCGCGCACCTGCTCCGGCGCCATGTAGCCGACCGTGCCGAGCGTCGCGCCCGTCATCGTGAGCTCGGATCCGCCGCCGTGGAGGCGCGCGATGCCAAAGTCGATGAGGCGCAGATCGTCGATCTTTCCGCCCGTCAAAAAGAGGTTACTGGGCTTGATGTCGCGGTGGATGATGCCGAGCGCGTGCACCGCGGCGACCGCCTCGGCCGCGCGGATCGTCGCCGCGACGGCGTCGGACGGCGCGAGCACGCCGCGCGCGATCCGCTGCGCGAGCGTCTCGCCTTCGAGCCACTCCATCACCAAAAAAGGCGTGTTTTCGCCTTCGATCAAGCCATGCGCCACGTACCCGACCACCGCGGGGTGCCGGAGCCCCGCGAGGATCTCGGCCTCGCGAAGGAAGCGCGCGCCCTCTTGATCGGCCCACGCGCCGAGCACCTTCACCGCGACGGGGACGCCTCGCGCCAGATCGCGCGCGCGATAGACCTGCCCCATCCCGCCGCCGCCCGCGCGCTCTTCGATCTCGAAGCGATCCAAGATGCGTCGACCGCGCTCCATCGGCGCAGTATATAGGCGCGGATCGCCTTGGAAACAGGCGCTTCAGCGGTCGGGCCGGATCACGGGCGCGGGCGCGGGCCTCGGCAAGTAGCCGGTGGGCTTCGGCGGCGGCGCGGTCGCGCTCGTCGCGACGCGCGGGAGCTCGATCTTGGGAGGGACGGCGCCGTTCTCGGTGACGACGACGTCGGCCGTCCGCTCGGCGCCTCCCGACGAGACCCGGACTTTGTGCACGCTGCCGAGCGTGCCTTCGATCTCGACGAGCCCGTCTTGCGCCGTCGCTTTGGCGCCGTCGACCGTGACCTCCGCGTCGGCGGGGATCACCACGAGCTTCACCGCGCGCGGCCTCGTGTCGGCCGGCTTCGGGCTCGATGACGCGCTCGCGGAGGCCATCGGCGTCGCGTCTTTGCCGCTCATGCGCGAGAGCTGGAACGCGCCGAGCCCGCCTGCGATCGTCACGACGAGCACCGCGGCGATCACGATCGCGCGCGTCCGCGAGGGCTTGATGGGCGACGGACCGATGGCCGTCTGCACGACGCCGCCCACGGATTCGCCCTGCGGAGGGCCGATCACGGGAGCGATGATGGGCTGTGCCGCGTGCTGCGGTTGCGCGTACTGCTGCTGCGCGTACTGCTGCTGCGCGTACTGCGGCTGCGCGTACTGCTGCTGCGCGGCGTACTGCGCGCCCGGCGACGACACGGGCGCGGGCGGCGCTTGCAAGACCGAGGGCGCGGGCATCGGCGTGGGCTGCGCCGCGGGCACGACCGCGCGGCCAGGCATGGTGGTGACGTCCTCGATGCGCGGCGCGACCATCGCGCGCTCGTCCTCGCGCAGCGGCCGGATCATGTCCTCGCTGATGACCGCCGCGCCGGGGGGCAACAGCTTTTCGATCGCGCGGCGCAGCTCCTCCGCTGTTTGGTAGCGCTCGCCCGGCTCGAAGCGGAGCAGCTTGTGAACCACGGCCGCGACCTCGGGCTTCACCCACGGCGCGACCTCTTGAACGGGCTTCGCGGGCTCGGTGCAGATGAGCACGATGAGCTCGCCGAGCTCTTCGGTGTCGGCGTGCGGGGTCTTGCCCGTGAGCGCTTGATAGAGCACCACGCCGAGCGACCAGAGGTCCGCGCGCTCATCGATGTCTTTGTGGCCGCGCGCCTGCTCGGGCGACATGTAGAGCGGAGAGCCGAGCATGCTGCCCGTCTGCGTGAGGCCGCCGCTCGACCCGGCCATCGTGGCGCCGCGCTTCACCTTGGCGATGCCGAAGTCGAGGAGCTTGACCACGCGCGCGCCGTGCTCTTTGGCGAGGAAGAAGTTCGCGGGCTTGATGTCGCGGTGGACGATGCGGCTGTCGTGCGCCTTTTCGAGCGCGCGGCACGCCTGCGCCGTGATGCGCAGGGCGAGGTCGGGCGTGAGCGGCGCGATGCGCTTCAAGATCTGTTGGAGGTCTTGTCCGTCGAGGAATTCGAGCACCAAGAACGGGAGCCCGCTCGCCGGATCGGTGCCCGCGTCGAGCACGCGCGGGATGTGCGGAGTGTCGAGCGACGCGGCGGCGCGCACCTCGCGCTCGAATCGACCCATGAGGACAGGGTCTTTGGCCATCTCCGCGGTGATGACCTTCACCGCGACGCGCGTGCCTTGCTGGCCGGGGACGCCGTCCGCGAAGGCCTCATAGACCATGCCCATACCGCCCTTGCCGAGGAGACGGGTGACCTTGTAGCGACCGCCGATTCGCTCCGGCAAAGGCAGCGGGGCCCTCATGGCGCGACGAACACCTTCATCTGCGAAGGGGCGATGATCGCGCCCGCGGGCATGTTCGCGTTGGAGCCGTTGTGGGCTGTTTGGCTCGTCAAGAACGTGGCGTTTTTGCCTTCGAGCTTGACCTTCTGACTACCTTGTTTGGACTCGACAGGACCCATGTTGGTGCCCGACGTGACACCACCGTTGGTGCCCGCCTCGTCACCGCTGCTGTTCGGGATCTTGGACCCTTGGACCAACATCTCTTTGTTCTCGGTGAACACCTTGGTCGTGGTGCCGTTGGTCGCGGGGAGCTGGCCCAAGTTGGGATATGGAATCGGCACGGGCGGCGCTGGCGGCGCGGGCGTGAGGCACACGTCCGGCATCGCGAACGCAACCCCACCTGCTTTGGTCGAAGCTGGCATCATCGGACTTTGGCCTCCTCGTTTAGCCCAAGAGCACCTTGCTCCCGTCGATGGCGGTCTCGTCTTTGGACACCATGGTCGTGCGCCGCGCGTGGACGTCGAAGGTGTCTTTGACGAGCGTCCGCAGCCTGCCCGCGCGGGTCTGCGCGAGATCGGCGACCTCGCGGTACGTGTCGCGCGCGCGCTCGATGATCTTGGTGGCGGTGACCTCGACGCGCTCGGCGGTCTGCGCGATGGCCGCGGCGGACGTCACGATGCGCTCGGCGAGCACCTCGGCGTGTTGGATGGTGACGCGGCTCGTGGTCGCGTTGACGTCGACGCGGGGAGAGTTGACCTCGACCCCGGCCGCGGCCTCGATGCGCACGCGGCCTTGGGGCGCGCTCAGCGTGACGTCGCCGCTCGGCGCGATGATCTCGGCCGAGCCGTTCGCGTAGCGCACGATGACCCGCCCCTCGGGGTCGTGGATGACGGCGCCGCTTCCTTCGGCGCGCACGGCGCTGCCGTCCGGGAGGTGGATCACCTCGGCGGACGGAGGCGCCTCATCAGGCACGGGATCGCGAACGAGGGAGAGCGCGTGTACGGTCGCCATGAGGTCACCGCGGTACGAGGCGCGCGGAGCGCACGCCTTTGGGTTTGACATCCTACAGCGCTTGCTGCCCGGGGGAAAGGCGCGCGCTCAGCCGCCGTCGTCGATCTCGACGAGCACGCCGGACCATGTTCGCTGGCGATGAAGCGTGCGTTCGGCTTCGTTTACCGGGGTAGGCGTGAGCGCGTTGGGGACCGAGCCCGCGATGATGGGGCGGTCGGGATCGCCGTCGATGAAGACGAGCATGACCTCGGTGCCCGGCCGCAGCGGGAAATGAACGCCGTATCCGGGGCCGGAGTGCGGTTGCGCCATGCGGATCGGGAGCGACGCTTTGCGCTCGCCGACGCCCGCGGTGTCGAACAGCACGCGCACGAGGTAGCGGCCGTGCTGATCGATCCACGGCGTCGCGCTGTCGATGCCCGGCGCGGCCTCGACCACGCCCTGCGTGACGCCGTAGATGCGCGGCCTCGGCGTGAGGCGCTCGGGCCTGTACGTCGCGCCCGCGGGGATCGCGCGGAAGGTGTTCTTGTACGCGAGCTGATCGAGCGCGGCGCCGCCGCCGAGCGCGGTTTGATGGAGCGTGTGCTCGATCTCGACGACGAGCAGCGTGACGTCGCCGAGGCGCGGGTGGTCTTCGAGCCGGAAGCGGCCGCCCGCGGTGAGCTCGCACGCGCTCGACTCGCCGTACACCGAGAGCGCCTCGGTTTGTCGCTCTTCGGCGCGCACGACGGCGACGCCCGCGGCTTCGCTCGGGTCGAGCACGTTGGCGCCGTATTCGACGACGCCGCCGCCGAAGCCGCCTTCGAACGCGAAGACCCCGCGCAGATCCATGAGCGGCTTCTCGTAGTTGTAGTCCGAGACGGTGTACGCCGCGGGCACGAGCCGCGATCGCACGTCGAGGCGGAACACGTCGCGGCGCTCGCCGCGCGAGCGGAACGTGATGGGCTCGCCGGGCTGCGAGAAGCCGTCTTTGTGATCGGTGAAGATGATCTTGTCGCGACCGTCGACCTGCTCGAAGAAGAAGCTCACGCCGAGGTGCTCGCACCAGCGGCTCACGAAGGCGAGGTCCGTCTCTTTGTATTGCACGACGAACTCGCGCTTCGGGTACGTGCCCGCGAGGCGCAGCTCGAAGTCCTCGGCCTTGCCGATGCCCGCGGTGTCGGCCTTCTTCTTGATGATCTCGGGGATCGACTGCTCGATGTAGACCTCCTGCATTTCGAGGAGGGTCATGACCCACGCGCGCGGCACGAGGATGAGGCGGTACGTGAAGAACTCGGTCTCGGTGTCGACGCGATCGAGCAGCTCGCACACGAGGCCGGTGATGCGGCGGACCTCGACGCCGTGCTCGACGAACACGAGCGCGCCTACGCAGCCCGGGATCTTGCTCGTGTCGAGGCCCGCGGGGTCACGGCACGCGAGGTCGACCTCGTAGCGATAAGGTGCGCCGATGCGCTCCTTGCCGACCACGCGGGTGATGAACAAGAGGTCCGGCGGTGTGCCGGGCAGGTCGATGAAGACCGAGAGAGGCGCGCCTTTGCTCATGCCTCATGAGAAGGGCGGGGAGCGCCGATGTCAACGTGCTCTCAAGGCGGATCACCCTTCGTGACGGGGGCGAAGAACGACAGACCCCGGACGTTCTCGTCGACGCGGAGCGGGTGTTGAACCGCGGGGAACGCGCGCTGCTCGCAGTCGAGGCGCTCGCACGTGCGGCACGTGACGCCCACGGGCACGACCGCGTTCGGGTTGTCGAGGTCGATCCCGTCCGCGTAAATCAGCTCTTTGGCGTGCGAGACGTCGCAGCCCATGCCGATGGCTTGGACCGTGTGCGGCACGTGATACCCGCCGCGATCGCTGCGCACGGTGCGCGCGATGCAAAAGTACGTCGAGCCGTCGGGCATGCGCGAGAGCTGCGTGCGGATCATGCCCGGCGTCATGAACGCGGCGTGGACGTTCCAGCGCGGGCACGCGCCGGCGAAGCGCGCGAAGCGGATGCCCGAGCCGCTGAAGCGCTTCGAGATGTTGCCGGCGATGTCGATGCGGAGGAGGTGCAGCGGAACGCCCTCGTGGCCCGGTCTCCGCAGCGTGGTCATGCGATGGCAGACCTGCTCGAAGCTCGCGCCGAAGCGGTGCGCCAGCAGCTCGATGTCGTAGCGCTCGGCGCGCGCGGCTTCGAAGAAGGGCTGATACGGCATCACCATGGCGGCGGCGAAGTAGTTCGCGAGCGCCACGCGGCCGAGCGCGCGCGACTCGGGCATGGTGAGCGCCTCGTTGCGGAGGATGCGCTCGATGCGATCCGACTGCGTCAAGAGCCCGACCTGGTGCGCGAGCTGAAACCTGCGGCTGCGCGGCGGGAGCACCTCGGACAAGTTGAGGATCTTCTTACCGGGGTCGTACCGGCGCATGGCCGATCGATCGGCGCGCGCGCGGACCACGCGGACCTCGATGCCGTGCACCGCCGCGAGGTAGCGCACGAGCCCGCGATACACGTCGTCGGGCGCGAGCTCCGCCACGCGAAAGAGGGCCTCCGCGCCCTCTTCGAGATCGGGGAAGTGGTTGTCGTGGCGCTGGATGAGGTCGCTCACCTCTTCGGACGGCAAGCGTGAGAGGTCGACGCCTTGGCCCTCGCCCGACAGCCGTTCGCCGAGCATCGAGATGCTCTCGCGCGCCGCCGAGAACGATCGGTAGAGCGTGAGCACCGCGCGCGCGACGTTGGGCGAGCCCGCGGCGAGCTCGCGCACGTCGGCGTTGGTGAGCGCGTGCGCGTCGAAGATGGGATCGCCGAAGGCCTCGAGCAGATCCGCGGTGAGGCGCGCGTCGTCCGCGGCGGCGAAGCTCGCGAGATCGAGCTGGAAGACGTGCGCGAGCTTGATGAGCAGCGCCGCGGTGAGCGGGCGCCTGTCGTTCTCGATGAGGTTCAGGTAGCTCGCCGAGATACCGAGCTTCGACGCGAGGTCGATCTGCGTGAGCTGCTCGCGGCGGCGAAGCGCCTTGAGCTTTGCGCCGAGCGGAGCCAGGTCCTTCACGGGCCGAGTTTACAGAAATTTACAGACTTGCAAGGGAGTAAATGTTTTGTGTGACAGCTTTGACACCGCTTCTTTCTTCGGGGGATTGCGTTATTTGTAAGTGTGGCGATATCTTGTTTGTAACGACGCACGGCGTTGAAAACTCTGTCGAGGACAAGCACCATGCACCACGCTCCGTCGCTCCCGTCCGGTGTCGAATGCCTTGGTCGCCCGATTCCCGGGCTCGATCGAGTCTTGAGCGCGGAGGCAGCGGAGTTTGTCGCGGGGCTCTCGCGCGCGTTCGCGGGCCGCATCGACGCGCTGCTCGCGCGCCGGCGCGAGGTGCAAACGAAGCTCGACGCGGGCGCGCGGCTCGGCTTCTTGGACGAGACCAAGGCCGTTCGCGAGGGCGATTGGCGCGTGGCGCCGCTCGCTCCCGGGCTCGCGGATCGTCGCGTGGAGATCACCGGGCCGGTCGATCGCAAGATGATCATCAACGCGCTCAACGCGGGCGCGAACGTGTTCATGGCCGACTTCGAGGACTCCAACGCTCCCACGTGGCAAAACCTCATCGACGGTCAAGTGAACCTCATCGACGCGGTGAACGGCACGATCCGCTTCACCGACGAGGCCACCGGCAAGGCGTATGCGCTCTCTGACAAGGTCGCGACGTTGATGGTGCGGCCGCGCGGGCTCCACCTGCCCGAGCGTCATTTGACGGTCGACGGCAGGCCCGTGCCCGGCTCTCTCTTCGACTTCGGCCTCAACTTCTTCCACACGGCCAAGGCCAAAATCAGCCGTGGATCCGGGCCTTATTATTATCTCCCCAAGATGGAGAGCCACCTCGAAGCGCGGCTCTGGAACGACGTCTTCGTCCACGCGCAGCGCGCCCTCGGCGTCCCCCAAGGCACCATCCGCGCGACCGTCCTCATCGAGACCATCCCGGCCGCGTTCGAGATGGATGAGATCCTGTATGAGCTGCGCGACCACTCGGCCGGCCTCAACTGCGGTCGTTGGGACTACATCTTCAGCTTCATCAAGAAGCACCGGAACGACCCTTCGCGCGTGATGCCGGACCGCAGCCTCGTGACGATGCAGCAGCCTTTTATGAAGGCTTACACCGAGCTGCTCATCAAGACGTGCCACCGCCGCGGCGCGCACGCGATGGGCGGGATGGCCGCGCAGATCCCCATCAAGAGCGACGCCGCCGCCAACGAGGCCGCGCTCGCCAAGGTGCGCGCCGACAAACTGCGTGAGGCGACGGCGGGCCACGACGGCACGTGGGTCGCGCACCCCGGGCTCGTGCCCATCGCCAAAGCCATCTTCGACGAGCACATGAAGGGGCCCAATCAGCTCGACAAGCTCCGTGAGGACGTGTCCGTCACCGCCGAGGATCTGTTGCGCCCGGCCGAGGGCCCGCGCACCGAGGCCGGGCTCCGCCACAACATCCGTGTCGGCGTCCAATACATGGAGGCTTGGCTCCGCGGGATGGGCTGCGTGCCCCTCTACAACTTGATGGAAGACGCGGCCACCGCCGAGATCTCGCGCAGCCAGGTTTGGCAGTGGATCCACCACAAAGCCACGCTCGACGACGGGCAGCCCCTCACGGCCGAGCGGTTTCGCAAGGCGCTCTCGGAGGAGATGGCCGCGCTCGGCGTGGACGCGAGCAAAGGCGCCTTCGGCGACGCCATCGCGCTGTTCGACAGAATCTCCGTCGCGCCTGATTTCGAGGAGTTCTTGACCCTCCCTGCGTATGACGTGCTCTTGAAGAAGAGCGAATAACCCCTCTTCGACTCGCCATTTGAATTGACTCGGTAGGCCCCGCCCGGGCCCAAAGGAGCCATTATGTCCGCCGCCATGCCGCTCGACAACGCCGCTTCGCTCACCGACTTTCCCCCGATGGCGAAGGAGGTGCTCCCCGGCCGATGGGAGGGCGTCGTCCGCCCGTACACCGACGCAGACGTCAAGAAGCTCCGCGGGTCGGTCCGTATCGAGCACACGCTCGCCGACATGGGCGCTCGCAGGCTCTGGCACCTGCTCCGCACCGAGCCTTACATCAACGCTCTCGGCGCCATCAGCGGCAATCAGGCCATGCAGCAGGTGCGCGCGGGACTCAAGGCCATTTACCTCTCGGGCTGGCAGGTCGCGGCCGACGGCAACGAGGCCGGCGCGATGTACCCGGATCAGAGCCTTTATCCGGCGAACAGCGTGCCTCAGATGGTCAAGCGCATCAACAACGCGCTCCTCCGCGCCGATCAGATCGAGCACGCCGAGGGCAGGAGCGGCCGTTATTGGCTCGCGCCCATCGTGGCCGACGCGGAGGCGGGCTTCGGCGGTCCGCTCAACGCCTTTGAGCTGATGAAGGGGATGATCGAGGCGGGCGCGGCGGGCGTTCACTTCGAAGATCAGCTCGCGTCCGAGAAGAAGTGCGGGCACATGGGCGGCAAGGTCTTGGTGCCTGCGTCGCAGTTCATTCGGACGCTCGTCGCGGCGCGGCTCGCGGCCGACGTGATGGGCGTGCCCACCGTGCTCGTCGCGCGCACCGACGCGGACAGCGCCAAGCTCCTCACGTCCGACGTCGACCCGCGCGACAAACCCTTCTTGACGGGCAAACGCACCTCCGAGGGGTTCTTCGAGATCAAGAGCGGTCTCGACATCGCCATCGCGCGCGGGCTCGCGTACGCGCCCTTCGCCGACCTCATCTGGTGTGAGACGTCGACCCCGGATCTCGACCAGGCAAAGCGCTTTGCCGAGGGGGTCCACGCCAAATTCCCGGGCAAGATGCTGGCGTACAACTGCTCTCCTTCGTTCAACTGGAAGAAGAACCTCGATGACACGACCATCGCCAAGTTTCAGCGTGAGCTCGGGGCGATGGGCTACAAGTTCCAATTCGTCACGTTGGCGGGGTTCCACGCGCTCAACCATGGGATGTTCGAGCTGTCGCGCGATTACCTGAAGCGCGGGATGAGCGCTTATTCGGAGCTCCAGCAGCGGGAATTCGCCTCCGAGGAGATGGGCTACACCGCGACTCGGCACCAGCGCGAGGTGGGCACCGGGTACTTCGACGCGGTGACGCAGGTCATTTCGGGCGGCGCTGCGTCCACGCTGGCGCTCGGCGAGTCGACCGAAGCGGCGCAGTTCTGAACGGCTGACCGGCTCTGACCGCGGGCGATCCGTGCGCTACCATGGCGCGCGATGGCCTCGACCCCTCTTTACGTAGGTATCGATCTCGGCACCACCAACTCCACCGCGGCCGTGTTCGACGGGGAGAAGGTGATCCTCGTCCGCAACGGCCAAGGCGCGACGCTCACCCCGAGCGTGGTGCGGATCGACGGGCGCGGCGCGGTCACGGTCGGATCGCGCGCGCGCCGCTTTTTGGAGACGGATCCGAACAACACGCGGTCCGAGTTCAAGCGCCTCATGGGCTCTCCGGCGAAGATCGATTTCGCGTCGGCCAAGGCGTCGAAGCGGCCCGAGGAGCTCGCGGCGGAGGTGCTCAAGTCGCTGCGCGCCGACATCCAGGAGCAGCTCAACATCGCGCCGATGCGCGCGGTGATCGGGGTGCCCGCGCTCTTCGAGCTGCCGCAGAGCTCGGCCACGTCCGACGCGGCGAGGCTCGCGGGCTTCGAGAAGGTCGAGCTGATCCAGGAGCCCGTCGCGTCCGCGCTCGCCGCGGGTTGGTCGGCCGAGAACGACAAGGGCGGTGTTTGGCTCGTGTATGACTTGGGCGGCGGCACGTTCGACGTGTCGTTGCTCGAGACGCGCGACGGCCTTCTCCGCGTGGTCGGGCACGACGGCGACAACTTCCTCGGCGGTCGCGACTTCGACTGGGCGCTCGTCGATCACGTCATCGCCGAGCTCGCGAGGAGCGGCGCGGGCACGCTCAAGCGATCGGATCCTTCGCACGCGAGCGCGCTCCGCAAGCTCAAGCTCGCGGTCGAAGAGGCCAAGATCGAGCTGTCGCGCGCGGACTCTGCGGCGATCACGCTGCCCGAGCTGGACGTCGCGGGCAACCTCGTCGACGTCGACGTTGTCCTCACGCGGAGCACGCTCGACGCGGTCACCGCGCCGCTCGTCGATCGATCGATCGAGGTGTCGAAGCGCCTGCTCGCGGCGCACGGCGTCGCGTCTGGGCAGCTCGCGCGCATCGTGCTCGTGGGTGGGCCGACGGTGATGCGATCGCTGCGCGACCGCGTAAAAGCGGCGCTCGGCGCGCCGTTCGGCGAGGGGCTCGATCCGATGACGCTCGTCGCGCAGGGCGCCGCGCTCTACGCCGCGACCGCGGGGCTCGAAGCGCGATCGGCTCCCAAGGTCGAGGAGGCGGGCAAGCGCGTGTGGCTTCAGCACCCGGCGATGTCGTCGGATCTCACGCCGCACGTGGTGGGTCGCTTCGTCGAAGCGGGGCCGAGCATCGCGGGGCTCAAGGTGCGCGCGGCGCGCAGCGATGGTCTTTGGACGAGCCAAGACGCGGAGGTCGACGCCGAGGGCGCGTTCGTGATCACGCTCGATCTCGTGGCGCGGAGGCCCAACGTGTTCTCGCTCAGCGCGATCGACGCGAGCGGCAAGACCATCGCGGTCGCGCCTTCGACCTTCACGATCGTGCAAGGCCTCACCATCACGGATCCGCCGCTCTCGCGCACGGTGGGCGTGGCGCTCGCGAGCAACGCTGTGCGCGTGTATTTCGAGCGCGGCGCGCCGCTGCCCGCGCGTCGGACGTTCGTGCATCACACGGTCGAGAGCGTGGCCAAGGGCTCGTCGGCGTGCCTGCTCAAGATCCCGATCGTGCAAGGCGAGCTCGCGCACGCGCACTTGTGCAGGCTCGTGGGCACGTTGGAGATCGGGGGCACCGCGGTGCGCGCGAGCTTGCCTGCGGGCTCTGCGGTCGAGGTCACGCTCGAGCTCGATCGCGGCGGTCATCTCTCGGCGCGCGCGCTCGTGCCTTTGCTCGGCCAAGTGTTCGAGCAGGTCGCGCACCTGCTCGTGCCCGACGCGTCGCCCGAGGTGCTCGTCGAGACCCTCAAGGCCATGCGATCGCGCGTGGGCTCGCTCAAGATCGACGCGATTCGAAGGCGTGATCAGCACGCGATCGGCAAGCTCACGTTCGTGGAGTGCGCGCTCGCCGAGGTGGACGACGGCGTGGACGCGGCGCGCGGCGGTGACGCGGACGCAGGGCAAAAAGCGCGTCGGACGCTCATCGAGCTCGACGGCATGCTCGAAGAGTGTGACGCGGATCGGAGGTGGCCCGATCTCGAAGAGGAGGCGCGCGACGACGTCGCGAGCGCGTCGCCGTTCATCGCGCAGTTCGGCACGCCGACCGAGCAGAAGCTCTTCGCCGAGGCGTCGCAGGCCATCGACAAAGCGCGTGAGGGCAAGCGCACGAGCGAGCTGGAGCGGCAGCTCCGCGTGGTCCGAAACCTCTTGAACGCGGCGTATTTCCGGCACCCCAAGGCGTGGGAGTGGCAGTTCGAGACGGCCTCTTCGTCGGCCGATCAAGCGACGGATCTGCCGCGCGCGCAGAAGCTCGTGGCCGAGGGGCGGCGCGCGATCGAGCGCGGCGACATGGCGGCGCTCCGCACCATCACGCAAGACCTCTTCAAGCTCCTGCCTGCCACGGCGCAAGATCGCAAGCTGAGCTACGAGTCTGGAGTGCGTTAAAACCATGCTCGACAGGATCCGGCAGAACCCCTTTTATGTGCTCGATCTGCGGCCGAGCGCGAGCATGGCCGAGATTGAGCGGCAGGGTCAAAAGCTCCTTGGCATGGCGGAGCTGGGGATTTCGAGCGCGAAGCGGTATTCGACGCCGGCCGGGGAGGAGAGCCGCGATGCGGATTTGATCCGCCGGGCCGTCGCGGAGCTGCGCGATCCGCAGCGGCGCCTCGCGCACGAGCTTTGGGCGGCGCTCCCGCCAAAGCCGGTAAAGCCCTTTCGGAGCGAGGCCAAAGCCACCTCGGACGCGGGGCCCAAGGCGGACGCGCCGTGGCCTGAGGCGTTCGAGGCGCTCGGGTTCGGGGGGCAGCGATGACCGTCGCCTTCCTCACGGTGCTCATCGCGTTGAGCCACGTTTACCGCTTTTGGATGGTGCGCACGTTGATCGTGCCGCTCGGGTTGTACAAGGTGGCCTATTACGGGGTGCTCTCTTCGCAAACGCGAATTCAGGAGGATCCCAACGGCACTGCCTTGCTCGCCGCGGCGTGGGCCCTTTGCCGCAAATACGATGTCGACGGCGAGGCGTGGGTTCACGAGAAGCTCCAGGAGCTCCCCCGGTTGGGCGGTGCGGGCATCGCGGCGGCCGGGTTTTTGGCGGCGGCGCGCGGTGATCGCGAGACGGCGCGGCAGCTCTTGCGGAGCGCGATCGCGATGGACGAGGCGGCGTATCCCAAGGCGGCGCGGCGAGCGGCGGTGAGCTGGCTCGTGGCGGACGCGGCGGCGCGCGGGGATTGGCGCGCTGTGGCCGAGCTTGGAGAGTCGATGGGGGACGGTTCGCGCGAAGCCTGGCTGCTCTCGGCGGTCGCGCAGTCGCTTCATCTGGATCCCTTTTCGCCGGGGCGGTTGGGGCTTTGGCTGCGATGGTTGATCGCGCCCAATCGGCGCGCGACGTTGCCTATCGTGGAGCGGGCGGTCCTCGCGCTGAATGGCGCGTTCATCGAGCCTGAGCGCGAGTCGCTGCCTCCGTTCAACGAGCCTGTGCAAGACATCGAATCCGACCCATGGGCGCGGGCGCTGCATTTGCACGCTTCGCTCCTCGCGACCAAACCTGCGTTGATTCAGCCCGAGGACGTGAAGCTCGCCGCGCTCGCGTGGGACAACGCCCTCTCGGGCGCGGGGCACAGGGTGGATGATCGCGCGCGCGTGCTTGGTCTCTCGGGTGGGGCGGGCGGCGCGAGCGTGCTTTATGCCTTTGCGCAGGCGATTGAGGAGGACCTCTCCGCGGTCGTGAAGGGCAGTGAGATCCCGCTCGGGTCGCTCGCGAGCGAGGGGGATGGGCTCGCCGAGCGGGTCCGGCGCCGGTTGCGCGACGAGCTGTTGACCGAGATCGAGGGCGCTGTGCGCGCGCTCGCGCAAAGGACCGAGGACAAGCGCGAGCTGCCCCCTGTGGATGAGTGGCGGGAGTGGCTCTATGTGGCCTCGCTCTACGAGCGGGGAGCCGAGCGGGTGGGCGATGACTTTCGGCGATTGGCCTTCGCCACGCTCCACAGCGACGCTTGCGCGTTCGCGGTGTGGCACTTCAACGAGCGGAGCCAAAGGCCTATTGGCAATGCCGTCTTCCGATGGCTGCTCCGCGAGGCGGAGCGGGTGGAGGATGAGCGGGCGGCCATCCTGCAAAGGAAGAACGTGGCGATCGGGATTTGAGGGCGAAGCCCTTGCTTGACAGCGCGGCACTTCCTGCTCTACATTTTTCTACATGGCGAACGGGCAAACACAAGTCTCGGCGTTCATCTCCGACAGCACCAAAGATGCGCTCGAGCGCTACGCCGACGCGCACGGCCTCAAAAAAGCATACGTCATTGAGGAGGCGCTCCTCCATCATCTCCAAGCATTGCGCGAGATTCCGAGCGACGTGATCATCCCTGCGAGGTTGGTCGTTGCGCACGACAGTGGACAAGAGGTGCTCGCGCGCATCCAAAAGCCTCGACGGCCGACCAAGGCGATGCGCGCGCTCTTCGACAAGTGACATGTCCATCGCCATTCGCAAGCTCCTCACCGAAGACGATCGAAGCGCATTCGACAGCGGCGATCCCGATCTCGATAGGTTCTTCAAAAGGTTCGCCGGGCAGAACCAATTCAAGCACCATATCGGAACCACCTATGTCGCTGAGGACGCGGGCCGTATCGTTGGGTTTGCTACGGTCTCGGCTGCGCAGATCGAGATTCAAGATCTACCACCTTCCCATCACAAGCGTCTTCCTCGGTATCCTCTCCCAGTCCTTCGGCTCGCGCGCCTCGCGGTGGACAAAGGGGCGCAGGGGCGTGGGGTGGGGCTCGCGCTTTTGAAGGCAGTGTTCGTCCTCGCGCGCGCGATGTCGGGCGATGTGGGTTGTGTCGGTGTTGTTGTCGACGCCAAGCCGCGGGCGGTGTCGTTCTACGAGCGGTATGGCTTTATGGCATTGAACGTTGTCCAAGGAAAGCTCGGCGATCGCCCCGAGCCGACGCCCATGTTTCTTGAGATCGGCGCGATCCCGAAGGCATGAGGGGAATGATTCTCTACGAGCGAGGCTCAATCCCGCCGGTACATCGTGACGATGCAGGCGCCGCCCAAACCGACGTTGTGCTGGAGGGCCACCTTGGCGTTCTCGACTTGGCGCTTGTCGGCAGTCCCGCGGAGCTGCCACACGAGCTCGGTGCATTGCGCAAGCCCCGTGGCGCCGAGCGGATGGCCCTTGGAGAGCAGGCCGCCCGAGGGGTTGGTGACGAAGTCGCCACCATAAGTGTTGTTGCCCTCCCAAATGAACTTCTCGGCCTCACCCTCTTTGCACAGGCCGAGCGCCTCGTACACCAAGACCTCGTTGGTGGTGAAGCAGTCGTGGAGCTCGACCACGTCCACGTCCTCGGGCCCAAGCCCCGCCTTCTCGTACACCTTCTTGGCCGCGCCCACGGCCATGTCGTACCCCACCATCTTGATCATGCTGTCGTCCTTGAACGACGAGGCATAATCCGTGGTCATGGCCTGCGCCGCGATGTAGACCGGGTTTTGCGCGCCGATCTTCTTGGCGTAGTCGTCCGAGCAGAGCACGGCCGCGGCGGCGCCGCACGTGGGCGGGCAGCACTGATAACGCGTGAGCGGATCAAACACCTCATCCGAGGCCATGATCTCGTCTACGCTGAGCACCTGGTTGAAGAGCGCGAGCGGGTTGTTCGACGCGTGCTTGCGCGCCTTCTCGGCCACCTTGGCGAACGTCTCGCGCTTCGCGCCGTACTTCCACCGATATTCGCGCCCGGCCCCGCCGAACATCTGCGCCGCGGGCGGAGCTTGGTTGAAGCCTTGCACCTTGCTCATCACGCCGGCGTGGTATTCGAGCGGGTTCGTGCGATCACCCCACTTGGAGCCGAGCGCGCCCTTCTCCATCTTCTCGAAGCCGACCACGAGCACGCACTCGGCGAGCCCGCCCTCCACGGCTTGACGCCCCAAGTAGAGCGCGGTCGAGCCGGTGGAGCAGTTGTTGTTGACGTTGATCACCGGGATGCCCGTGAGCCCAACGTCGTAGATGGCGCGCTGCCCACACGTGCTGTCCCCAAAGACGTACCCCGCGTACGCCTGCTCGACGTCCGCGTAAGGCACCTTGGCGTCCTCGAGCGCCGCGCGGGCGGCTTTGGTCGCCATCACGTTGTAGTCCTCGCTCGCGCCGGGCTTCTGAAACTTCGTCATCCCAACGCCGATCACATTCACGCGACGACCCATGTTGCTGCTCCTTGGTTAGCCGACGGCTCCGTCTCTATCCCTATCTCTCAGACACCACGCATGAACCCGAGCTTGTGCGCGAGGCGAATCTCGCCGTCGAGCCGCACCTTGCCACGCTGGAAGAGGTCCTGCATCGTCGCACCCTTGGAGAGCGCCACCAGATCCTCGTCCGCGAGCTTGACCGTGAGCTTCGCGCCCTCGATCTTGCCCTCCTTCACCACCCCCGGAGAGCACGTGAGGTCGAGCGCATACGCGCCCTCCGGGTCGGTCACCAACACTTGCACGATCGCTGCGACCTCTCCCGAAAGTCCGGGGTTCTGCGCCAAACGCTCCCCAATCGCCTTGAAGATCGCTCCCGCGTGCGACTCCTTCGCAGCAGCCTTGGGCGCCTCTGCGGCTTTGGACGGCGCCGCGCTCGCCGCCGGCGCAGACGCTCCACGCGCCTTGACGATGGCCGCCATCGCCTCCTGCGGATTGACCTTCTTCAAGAACATCAGCTTTTGCGAGGCCATGACGTTGCCGGAGATCTTGAGCTTGCCGCCGAAATAGAGCTTCTGCGGATCGGCCTTGCCGCTCGTCATGTCCATGAAGTCGCTGTCGGCGAGCTCCAACGTCACGTCCGCCGCCGCGTTGACCCCCGCCGTGACCGAGCCGGAGCCATTCTTGACGTCCACCGTCCACGCGCTCTCGGGATTGGTGAGCTTGAATTGGAAGACAGTGCCAATCTGACCCACGATGCCCGCCGTCTTCTCGATGTAGTCGCGGATCGCCACGAACACATCGCCGCTCCCGAGCGTGTCAATCGAAGCAGGCGCCGCCGCCGCGGGCGCCTCAGCCGCGGGAGCCGAGCCGCCGCGCGCCTTGATGATCGCGGCCATGGCCGACTGCGGATCGACCTTCTTCAAGAACATCAGCTTTTGCGAGGCCATGACGTTGCCGGAGATCTTGAGCTTGCCGCCGAAATAGAGCTTCTGCGGATCGGCCTTGCCGCTCGTCATGTCCATGAAGTCGCTGTCGGCGAGCTCCAACGTCACGTCCGCCGCCGCGTTGACCCCCGCCGTGACCGAGCCGGAGCCATTCTTGACGTCCACCGTCCACGCGCTCTCGGGATTGGTGAGCTTGAATTGGAAGACGGTGCCAATCTGGCCCACGATGCCCGCGGTCTTCTCGATGTAGTCGCGGATCGCCACGAACACGTCGCCGCTCACGAGCTTGTCAATGGCTGCGGGCGCTGCCGCAGCAGGCGCCTTGGCCGCGGCGGGCGCCGCCTTGGGCTTGGCCACGGGGATCTCCGTGAAGAGATCGATCGCCGCGTTGCTGATCACCACCTTGTCGCGCTCTTTGACCTTGCATCGGAAGATGATCTTGGTATCGCCCTCTTTCCACATCTCGGTGATGAGCGTCTCGCCGGGGAACACGCTCTCGGCAAAGCGCGCATGGATCTTCCTGACCCACCGCGCGTCGCCCTTGCAAAACGCGTTCACCACGTGCCGGCCCGCGTACCCAAAGGTGCAGAGCCCGTGCAAAATGGGCCGCGGGAAGCCGAACGCCTGCGCGAAGTTGGGGTCGGCGTGGAGCGGGTTCCAATCGCCGGTGAGCCGGTAAAGGAGGGCTTGGCTCGGCGAGATGGCCTGTTCGGTCACCTTGTCGGGCGCGCGCTCGGGAGCCACGTTGACGTCGCCCGTGGGCCCGCGCTCGCCGCCCCAGCCGCCCGCGCCGCGCACGAGCATCGAGGTGTCGTTGACGTACAGCTCGTCGCCGCCCTCCTCGAACGTGCGCGTCTCGATGATGACGACACCATGCTTGCCCTTGTCCCAAATCTCCTTGATGCGCGACTTGTGAACGAGCTTGGCGTTCGGCGGCAAAGGCCGCTTGAGCTCCGTCGTCTGCTCGCCGTGCAAGATGCGCTCGAAGCCGTAGTTGAGGCCGGGCGCCTGCTCACCACGCTTGGCGCGCTCCAAGATGGAGCTGATGACAGGCACGATGGCGTACGTGGGCAAGGTGCGGAATCCATCACCGTTCATCTCGTACACGTAACGAAGGTCGTTCGCGTCGAGCGGATCGACGCCCGCGCCCACGCCGAGCGCATAGAGCGCCAAGTCGCGCTCTTCGTAGCGCGAGGGGATGTCGGGGAACTGATACCCGAGCGCCAAATCGACGTCGATGAATTCGTTGCCACCCTTGCTCTTGCTCTGGATGTTGGCGAGCACGGGCTGCATCGACTGCGTGATGTCCGGCGGATACGTGACCTTGTCGAAGCCCGTGATGGCGCCCCACGCCTTCTTGATGCCTTCGGGCGTCATGGGTTTGCCGAGCTTGATGGTCGTCCCCTCGCTCCGTTGCCAGCGCAGCTTGGCGAAGAAGCCGCCGCCCACCTCGAAGAGCCCGCCCGTCTCGGTCGAGCCCTCGTGGCACAGATAGGCCACGAGCGGAGAGACGAATTCAGGCCGGAGCGCGTCGACCAGCTCTTTGGGCATCACCGTCTCGGTGAGGCGCGAGCCCGCGATGGGAGCGATGGTGTTGACGAGGACGTTCTTCTTTTTGCCTTCGATCGCGAGCGTGTTCGAGAGCCCGAGCAAACCGAGCTTGGCCATCGAATAGTTGGCTTGGCCGAAGTTGCCATAAATGCCGGCGGCCGACGCGGTGAAGATCACGCGGCCATACCCCGCGTCGCGCATGTGGTTCCACGCCGCGTGCGTCACGCGGAAGCCGCCGAGCACGTGGACCTTGTAGATCCGCTCCCAATCCTCTTCGGTCATCTTGTGGAACGAGACGTCGCGCAGGATGCCCGCGTTGTTGATGACGATGTCGATGCGCCCGTACGTGTCGAGCGCGGCCTGAACGATCTTGGCGCCGTCCTCGACCGAGTCGTAGTTGGCGACGCCCTCGCCGCCCGCGGCCTTGATCTCATCGACGACCTTCTGCGCAGGCGTCGCGCTCGCGCCGCCGCCGTGCATGGATCCGCCGAGATCGTTGACCACGACCTTCGCCCCGCGCGACGCGAGGAGCAGAGCGTGCGAGCGGCCGAGCCCCCCGCCCGCGCCGGTGACGATCGCGACACGCCCATCGAAGCGCAGCTCATTTGCCATGATCGAAGAGACCTCCAGAGGTGCTCGGGCCACAATCCGCGTAAAATTTAGCGTGCGAAGTATCGGCGGATGGAGAGCGATCGTCAAG
>CAYTJL010000151.1:0-23801 GCA_964437785.1 uncultured Polyangiaceae bacterium | reverse complement strand
TTGTTCTGCTCTTTGAGCCACTTGGCGAGCGGCGCGAAGTAGTCGAGGAGCGCGGAGGCGTCGCCCTTGCTCTCGTCGGCGATGGCCTTCATCGCCTCGGGCCAAGGCTTGCTCGCGCCCATCTGCAACATGGCCTTGAGCTTGGCCCCCGCGGCCTTGCTGTTGTGGATCGAGCAGGTGTGGAGAGGGCCGGTGTGGCCGGACGCCTTGCAGAGCGCGCGGTGGAACTGGAACTGATAGAGACGCGCCAAGAAATACCGCACGTAAGGCACGTTGCCCGGGACATGGTATTTGGCGCCGGGGTCGAAGTCCTCCTCGGAGCGCGCGACAGGCGCCTCGATGCCTTGGTATTTGCGGCGCAGCTCCCACCACGTCTTGTTGTAGTCGCTGGGCTTGGTCTTGCCGGAGAACACGTCCCACCGCCATTGATCGATGATCTTGCCGAACGGGAGGAACGCGACCTTGTCGAGCGCCATCTTGAGGAGGAAGTTGAGCTCGCCCTTCTCGTTGTCAGGCACCTTGTCGAGGAGGCCGATGCTCTTCAAATAAGCGGGCGTGACCGAGAGCGCCAGCGTGTCGCCGATGCCCTCGTGGAAGCCGTCGTTGGCGCCTTGTTGAAAGAGCATCGGGAGCTTGAAGTACTCGTGGAAGTAATAGTTGTGCCCGAGCTCGTGGTGGATCGTGATGAGATCCTCCTCCTTTTGCTCGATGCACATCTTGATGCGAAGGTCGTTGTCGAACGTGACGTCCCACGCGCTCGCGTGGCAGACCACGTCGCGATCTTGAGGCTTCCTGAAGAGCGACCGCTCCCAGAACGTGGGCGGGAGCGGGTCGAAGCCGAGCGAGACGAAGAAGCTCTCGCCGATCTTCACCATCGCCTTCTCGTCGAGCTTCTTCTGCTTGATCTTCTTCGTGACGTCGAGCGACGCTTGGCCCTTGTACGGCTCCAAGATGTCATAGACGTTCTGCCACTCCTGCGCCCACATGTTGCCCAGGATGTGCGCGGGGATCGCGGCCTTCTCGGCGATCTTGTCCTTGCCGTATTTGTCGCGGAGCCGCTTGCGGGCGTAGCAGTGGAGGTCCTCGTAGAGCGGCTTGACCTGGCTCCAGAGCCGCTCCGTGTCCGCCTCGAACTCGGCGGCGGTCATGTCGTATCCAGACCGCCACATCTCGCCCATGTCCTTGAAGCCCAGCTCGGCAGCGCCCTTGTTCCCGAGCTCGACGTACCGGACGTATTTGGGCTTGATGGGCTTGGAGATGGAGTGCCACCCGGTCCACGTGTCGAGCAGCTCGTCCCATTTACGGCTCTTCTCCAGGATGTTGGAGAGCTTGCCGAGCGGCAAACACCGCTCCTCGGGCTTGGGCTTGTTCGCGAGCCTGGGCGGGCAATAACGGCCCTTGCCGTACATGCTGGTCATGGCGACGCTCAGCTCGGCGAGCTCGGAGCGCTCTTTGGCGTCGGGCGGCGGCGGGAGCCCCGCCGCGAGCTTGAGCAACATGAGCTGCCGCCCCATGTCGGGCGGCAAGGTCACGCCCTCGAAGCGCTTGGCCTCTTTGACGGCGCGGCCCAAGTACTCCATGTTCGCCTCCTCCGCCGCGGCGGAGAGCAGCTCGGTGTCGTCGGTGATGAACGTCTGGTTGATCCACGACGCGCGCGACGACTGGACCCAAAGACGCCTCAAGTCCTTGTCGACTTGATCGAGGAATTTTTTGGCGTCGTCCGCGTTGAGCGGCACCGTCGCGGGCGGAGGCGGCGAGGTCGCGACCGCCGACGCGGAGGGCGGCGGCTCGACCTTGGGCACCTCAGGGGGCTTTTGCTCTTCGCATGCAGCGGCGAAGGTGACGAACGCGGCGAGGGCGGGCAGGATAAAAAGGCGCTTCACGGGGTGCTCCTTTACTCGCCTCTCGCGCCCGCGAAAAGAGGGAGCTAGGCTCGCGCCCACCATGCCCGAGCTCATCGCCAAGCCCACCCGCATCGAGGCCGCCGGCAACAAACCCAAGCTCATCGACGAGCACGTGGGGCGCGTCAACAACGGCGAAGAGCGCCTCAGCATCGCGCACATGCGGAGCCCGAGCGGTTGGGTCGAGCCGGGGCAGCGCCCCGAATTCGACGAATATACGGTGGTGATCCGCGGCGTGCTCCGCGTGGAGCACGAGGGTGGCGCGCTCGACGTGCGCGCCGGCCAAGCCGTGCTCACCAAGAAGGGTGAGTGGGTGCGTTATTCGACGCCGGATCCCGAAGGCGCAGAGTACATCGCGGTGTGCTTGCCGGCGTTCTCGCCGGGCACGGTCCACCGGGACGCGTGAAATCGGGCTCAGCCGGAGAATTCGGGCGGCGCGGGCGGCATGTCCGGCGGCGGCTGGGGTTTGCGCTCGAACACTTGCACCGCCGGCTCGTTCAGCTCGAAATTACGGCCTCCCGTGCTCCTGCCCATCTGGCCCGTGATGGCGGCGACCCACTGGGGATAGTTCTTGTTCGCCTCTTCGAGCTTGACCCACATCCTTGGCCGGACCTTGGTGCTGACGATGATGCCTCCGCAGTCTACGGAGAAGCCCTTCCAACCGTTCTTGTCGGTTGTGACGTCGTCCGGGAGCTTGTTGATCTTGACCGTGAGCTCGAGCTTTCCCTGGATTGGCATAGTCTTCTCAGACTATCGCGCGGCGCGCGCGCTTGTCATTAGAGATCCTGGTACGATGACGCAGGTTACGCAGAGTCACACATGAGCAAAGCCTCGTGCACACAGCCCGGTTGCAAGGGCACCATCGAAGACGGGTATTGCGACGCTTGCGGCATGGCCGCGGCGCAGCCCCAAAACCCCTCCACGCCAAAGGGCGCATCCCCCAAAGGCACCGTGCGCGCGGCCGTCGCGCCGCCGCCCTCCGCACCTTCGGGCAAAGCCGCGTGCGCGCAGCCCGGCTGCAATGGCACCATCGAGGACGGCTACTGCGACACGTGCGGCATGGCCGCAGCGCCGTCGAGCAGCCACAGCACGCGCAGCACCACGAGCTCGTCCCGCACCGGCTCGAACAAGCTCCCGATGAGCCGCTCCGCCAGGAGCGCGCGCTCGACACGTTCGACGCGCTCGACCCGGTCGGTGCGCTCGACGCGCAGCAGCCGCTCGACGACGCGCGGCTTCACCAACAAGCCGCTCGCGAGGCCGGCGTTGGCGCCGCTCGATCCGCTCGCCGCGATCGTCCCCGGCGTCGTGCCCGAGCGAAAGCGCTTCTGCTCGAACTGCGACGTGGCGCTCAAGCGCGAGGCGGGCTTCTGCCCCAAGTGCGGGCAAGAGTATTCGTTCGTCCCGACGCTCTCGCCCGGCGACATGGTCGCCGACAAATACGAGATCAAAGGCACGCTCGCGTTCGGCGGCCTCGGCTGGATCTACCTCGCGCTCGACACGGTCCTCACGCGGTGGGTCATCTTGAAGGGCCTGCTCAACGCCAAGGACCCGAGGATGCTCGAGGTCGCCGTCAGCGAGCGCGAGTTCCTCGCCGCGGTCAAGCACCCCAACATCGTCGCCATCTACGACTTCATCACGCACGGGTCGCAGGGCTTCATCGTGATGGAGTACGTGAACGGCAAGACGCTCATGACCCTGCGCAAAGAGCAGAGCGGCGAGCCGCTGCCCGTCGCGGAGGCCATCTCGTACGTGCTCGAGATCTTGCCCGCGTTCGATCACCTCGATCAGCTCGGGCTCGTCTACTGCGACATGAAGCCCGAGAACGTGATGGTCGAGGAGGAGACCGTCAAGCTCATCGACATGGGCGCCGTGCGGCAGGCGGAGGCGACCGGCGGCGACATCTACGGCTCGCGCGGCTACTCCGCGCCCGAGGCGAGCCAGAGCCCCTCGCCGATCTCGGACCTCTACTCGGTCGCGCGGACGCTCGCGGTGCTCGTCGCGAACTTCGATTTTCAAGGCAAATACGAGCACGCGTTGCCCTCGCCCGACGAGTGCCCAGCCTTCCGCGAGCACGACGCGCTCTATCGCTTCTTGCAGAAGGCCACGCGTGAAAAGCCGGAGGAGCGCTTTCAATCCGCCGAAGAGATGGCCGAGCAGCTCCTCGGCGTGCTGCGCACCGTCACCGCGGGCGCGCTCGATCTCGGCCCCTCCGACAGCGTCCTCTTCTCGAACGACGGCGATCGCATCTCGGACGTCGACGGCCGCGCGCCCATCTCGGACAGCATGCCGAGGCTCAAGGTCGATCAGTCCGATCCCGCGGCGGGGATCGTGCTCGCGTCGGGCTCGGTGCCGGATCCCTCGCGCCGGATCGCGATGTACGAGCGCGCGCGCAAGCAGTTCCCGGGATCGCTCGAGCTCGTGATGCGCATCGCGGACGAGCACGCGAAGGCCCAGAACTTCGACGCGGCTATGCTCGCGCTCGAAGAGGCCCGCCAGAAGGCCGAGCCCGGCGACCTCCGCCCGCTCTACTACCGCGGCCGCGTCCTGCTCGCGCAGGGCCGCACGAGCGAGGTGATCGCCGCGTTCGAGGCCATCGCCTCCGAGCTGCCCGGCGATCTCCCCTCGCGCTTCCTGCTCGGTCACGCGTTCGAGGCCGCGGGCGAGATCGATCGCGCGATCGCCGTCTATGACCTGGTCTCGCGCGCGGACGCCTCGCTCGTGAGCGCGTCGATCCGCCTCGCGCGGTGCCTCACCAAAAAGGGCGATACCAAGGCCGCGGTCGAGGCGTACCGCCGCGTCCCCCCTACGTCGAGCCGCTTCGTCGAGGCCGAGCTCGCGATCGCGGCGCTGCTCGTGAGGCCCCTCTTGGAGCGGAAGACCTCCTCGGTCGACGAGGCGCTCCAGCAGGTGCGCGAGGCCGCGGCGGCGCTCGAGGCCATCGAGGGCCTCGGCGACAGCGTCACCGTCCGCACGCGACGCGCCGACGTCCTCGAAGCGGCCGCGCTGACGGCGGCGCGCGGCGCGACCATGGGCGACACGCTGCTCGGCCGCACGTTCGATCAACGTTCCCTCAGGTTCGGGGCTGAGGCGGAGCTGCGCGCCGCCGCGAAGAGGGCAGAAGGCTCCATCGAGCGCGTCGCGCTCGTCGACCGCGCCAACGAGGTGCGGCCGTACACGTGGCTCTGAGCGGTAGGCGCTCGGGGCGCGTTTCGGTAGCATGGCGCACGTGAAGCAATGTCCGACGTGCGGCGCGTCCGCTTCGGAGGAGGATCTCTTCTGCGAGGCCGATGGGACCAAGCTCGCGGGGGAGGATCCCGAGCCGACCCCGACGAGCACGACGGACCTCGCCGATCTCGCGGCGTATCGGACCGCTCCTGCCGCGAGCGGAGGCGCGTGCTCCGCGTGCGGCGCGCAGGGCTCCGACGACGGCGACGGGTACTGCAGCGTGTGCGGTCACAAGCTCGACGGCAGGCGCTCGACCGCCGCGCCGCTCGTCTCGGGCGCGCAGCTCGGAGCCTATAAAATCCGGCAAACGGCGGGGGATCACGCCACCGCGTCGGGGCCCGACGGGACCGAGGTGCTGCTCGTGGTCGGCGAGCCCGAGGCGATCGCGCTCGAGGCCGAGGCGCTCGAACGCGTGGGCCGCTTCATCACCGACGCCGCCAACCAGATCGTCGGTGGGGGCTCTGCCCCCACACCCCCCGCCGAGCCGCCGCGGCGCAGGCCTTTCCCTTGGATCATCGAGCAGGAGCGCGACGGGGCGAGCTCGTACCTCGCGCTCTCGGTGCCGTCGAGCGCGGCACAAAGGCTCGCCGACGTGGTCCAGACGCAGTCGGTCGAGCGCGCGATCGACGCGCTCGACGCGCTGCTCGATCTCGCGTCGATCGTCGAGCGCGTGGGCTTCTCGTTCGAGCCCGCGCCGGGGGATTTGCTGGTGTCGCTCGACGGCGGGCTCATCGTCTCCCGGCTCAGGAGCGCGCGCCGCCTCGCGTCGGGCGAGCGGCTCGACGCGCGGAGGATCGTCGAGTCGCTCGGCGAGGTGTTCCTCGCGTCGGCGATCTTGGGGCCCACGTCGCTCGTGAAGCTGCTCGTGCCCAACCGCGAGTCGCACGCGCGGGATCAACGTCACATCGACGCGCTCCGCGCGGGGATCAGGCGGAGCCGCGACGATCTCGCCGCGCACGGATCGCCCGCGGTGAAGGAGCGCCCGCGGACGCACGTCGCCGAGCTGTGCGACGCGGGCCTCTGGCGGCCTTACAACCAAGACTCGACCGCGATCGCCGAGGGCCTCACGCCGTCCGGCGAGCCCTTCACGATCCTCGTCGTGTGCGACGGCGTCTCGTCGTCCGCGCACTCGGAGCGCGCGGCGCGCGTCGCGGCCCGATCCGCGAAGGACACGCTCTATCACTTCGCGCGATCGTCGGACATCGGCCACGAGGCCGCGTCGAGCGCGGTGGGCCAGGCGATCAAGGCCGCGCACCTCGCGATCTGCGCCGATCACGCGGCGTCACCCGCGCCCGATCCGCCGGGCACCACCATCGCCGCGGCGCTCGTGTTCCGCCGCAGGCTCACGGTGGGCTGGGTCGGCGACAGCCGCGCGTATTGGCTCACGCCGCGCGGCGCCGAGCTCCTCACGCACGATCACTCGTGGGTCAACGAGGCCATCGCGCGGGGCGAGGTCAAAGACGCGGACGAGGTCCAAGGCGCGCTCGCGCACACCATCACGCGCTGCCTCGGCCCGCTCGAGGTGGGCGACGCGCCGATGGAGGTCGAGCCCGACGTCCGCGCGCGCGATCTCGCGGGGCCGGGCCTCGTGCTCCTCTGCAGCGACGGGCTCTGGAACTACGCGCCCAAGGCGACCGACATCGCGGCGGTGATGCGGGCCGCGCCCGAGGAGGCGGACGCGCGCGTCATCGCGAGGCTGCTCATCAACTATGCCCTCGCGCGGGGCGGTCAAGACAACGTGTCCGTGGCGCTCTACGCGCACCTCGGGTAGAGCCGAAAGCAAGGGGAGATCGTCGCCGATGGCGTTCAAGATCGAAGTGTTCCAGAACCGTTATCTCCCGCCCGGGCAGCGCCGCGTCGACGCGATCCTCTCGGTCACCGCGGATCCGTCGCTGCGCGCCGAGGGCGATCTGGTGATCGGGTTCATCCTCGACAAATCGGGCTCGATGCAGGGCAGCCGCATCGCGGCGGTGACGCACGCGGTGACGCGCGCGATCGCGCTGCTCGAAGAGCGCACGCGGTTCTTCGTCGTCGCGTTCGACGGGCACGCGTACGTCATCGTCCCGGAGACGCGCGCGACCGACGAGGCGAAGGGCCACGCCGCGCGCGCGATCGCCGGGATCCAGGCCGCGGGCGGCACCGCGATGTCCACCGGGCTCGCGGCCGCGAGGGCGATGTTCGAGCGCGCGCCCAACGCGATCCGCCGCGCCATCTTCCTCACCGACGGCAAGAACGAGGGCGAGAAGGCCGAGCGCGTCGCGGCCGAGCTCGAAAAATGCGGCGGCGCCTTCGAGTGTGATTGCTGGGGCGTCGGCACCGACTGGAAGGTCGGCGAGGTGCAGACGATCGCGGGCGCGCTGCTCGGCAAGGCCGCGCTCATCCCCGAGCCCGACGGCATCGAGGCCGCGTTCCGCGGCGCGATCGAGCGCGCGAGCGGCAAGGCGCTCAAGGACGTCCGGCTCCGCATGTGGACGCCGCAGGGCGCCGAGGTCGCGTTCGTCAAGCAGGTGAACCCGACCATCGACGACATGACCGCGAAGCACCGCGCCGTCTCGGCGCAGGTTCGCGACTTCATGACGGGCTCGTGGGCCGGCGGCGAGTCGCGCGACTTTCACCTCGCGATCGACGTGCGCGCCGCGAACGTCGGCGACGAGATGCTCGCCGCGAGGCCGAGCCTCGTCTACCTCACCTCGGCGCCCGACGCGCCCTCGGGCTGGACCGAGATGGAAGACAAATCGCCGGACGCGCGCATCTTCGCGTCGTGGACGAGCGACGAGTCGCTCACCTCGCGGCTCGACAACCACGTCGCGCACTACACCGGGCAGGGCGAGCTCGCCGTCGCGATCGAGAAGGGCCTCGCCGCCTCCGAGCAGGGCGACGACGCGAAGGCGACGCAGCTCCTCGGCCGCGCGGTCAAGCTCGCGCACGCCGCGGGCAACGCCGACATGACGCAGCGGCTCGCGCGCGTGGTCGACGTGGTCGACGCGGTCGCGGGCACCGTGCGCCTCAAGAAAGAGGTCAAGAAGGCCGCCACCATGGACCTCATGCTCGAGTCTCGGACCACCAAGCGGGTCTCGAAGAAATGAGCGTCTATTGTCGCGAGGGGCACGCGTCGGACGAGCCCGACTACTGCTCGGTCTGCGGCGTCGCGATCGAGGTCCCCACGTTGGGTCGTCCGGCGAGCCCGGCCCTCTCGCGCGCGGCGCGCGCGAGCGCGGGCGCGCAGTGCCCCTCGTGCGGCGAGCCGCGTGAAGATCCCGACGCGCGGTTCTGCGAGGTGTGCCGCTACGACTTTCACACGGCGAGGCCGGGCCCGCCGCCGGTCGCGCGCGCGGCCCCTCCGCCTCCCCCTCCCCAGAAGACGCCGCCTCCATCTGTTGTACAACCTTCTGTACAGAAGACGCCCGCGCCCCCGCCCGTGAGCGCGCCGCCGGCGACGCGCTGGGAGGCGATCGTCGCGATCGATCCCGCGCTCGACACCGATCCCGATCCGGCGACCCCCTGCCCCGGCGCCTCGGAGCGCGTGATCGCGATCGACAAGCCGGAGCTGCTCATCGGCAGGCTCGACGAGACGCGCGACATCCGGCCCGAGATCGCGCTCGATGATCCGGGCGCGTCGCGGCGCCACGCGAAGCTCGTCATGAGCGGGAGCGCCGTCGCGCTCCAAGACCTCGCGTCGACCAACGGCACCGAGCTCAACGGCGAAGGCGTCCCGCCTGGATCGCGCAAGGAGCTCCGCGACGGCGATCGCGTGACGCTCGGCCGCTGGACGCGCATCACGCTGCGAGGCCGATCATGAGCGCGACCACTCCCCCGGCGCACGCCAACGCGCTCGCGGCGGCGGGCCGCAAGGTCCGGCTCGACACCCCGAGGCAGCTCAAGCTCTACGCGGGCCTCATCGCGGTGCTCTCGCTCTTCCTCTTCATCGTGGGCGAGGGATCGCTCGCGGGCGTGCGCCGCGCGATCAAGGCCGTGGGGCAGGACTCGGCCCCGAGCATCATCGCCGCGCTGGAGGTGAGCTCGGTCCTCGCCGACCTCGACGCCCACGCGGCCAACTATCACCTCGGCACGCGCGTCCACCGCCTGAGCGCGGATCAGTCGTTCGAAACGCAGCGCCGCAAGGTCACGAAGCGCCTCGTCGACACGGCGAGCAACATCACCTACGGCGACGCCGAGCGCGCCCCCATCGAGGAGCTGTTCGAGAGCCTGGGCCGCTACCTGGAGCTGCGCGGCGAGGCGCGCTACCGGCACGACGCGGGCGACGTCCCGGGCGCGATCGCGGTCTACATCCAGGCGAGCGATCTGATGCACCAGAGGCTGCTCCCCGCGGCCGAGCAGCTCGGCGACGTCAACCGCCACCACCTCGACAAAGCGTACGCGGACGCGATGCGATCGAGCGGCGGGATGGAGGTCGTGGGGGGCTTCGCGGGCGCGCTGCTCGTCACGGTGCTCGTGCTCCTCCAGCGCTTCATCATCGTGCGCATGAAGCGCATCGTGAGCTTGCCCTTGGCCCTCGCCACGCTCGTGACGCTCGTCTTCACGATCTACCTCGTGGGCCGGATCGCGAGCGCCCGCGAGGATCTCAAGATCGCCAAGGAGGACGCGTTCGTGTCCATCCACCACCTCTGGAGCGCGCGCTCTCTCGCGTACGACGCGAACGGCGACGAGAGCCGGTTCTTGCTCTTCGGCGCCTCCGCCGCGGAGCTCGAGGGCGCGTACCACCGCAAGGTCGCGCGGCTCACGAACAGGCCCGAGCTCGTCGGGCTCACGCCGAAGAACGTCACGGTCTTGAGCATGGGCCTGACGGGGCTCTTCGCGGATCAGCTCAAGAACGTGACCTTCCCGGGTGAGCGCGAGGCGACGATCGCGATGATCGAGGCGTTCACCAAGTACCACACGATCGACGGTCGCATCCGCGCCTTGGAGAAATCCGGCAAGCACGACGCCGCGGTGGAGCTCTGCATCGGCGCCGGCGCCGATCAGTCGAACGCCGCGTTCGATCGCTTCGATCACGCGCTCACCACGGTCATCGATCTGAACCGCCGCGAGTTCGACGCGACGATCGAAAAGGCGCGCGGCGAGCTCACCGTCGCCGAGTGGCTCACGCCGCTCGTCGCGGCGCTCACGGCCGCGCTCGCGTTCTTGGGCGTGCGGCCGAGGATCCGGGAGTACGACGCGTGAAGGAGGAGCGCGAGGGGATCACGCTCGAGCAAATCGACGAGCTCATCGTGGTCTGGGAGGAGCGGCTCCGGCGCGTGGACGAGAACCTCCTCTCGCTCGAGAACGAGGGCATTTACCAGGCGCTCGCGGGCCGCGCGGGCAAGCGCGCGGAGCTCTTGGGCGCGACGCGCGATCGGGTCTACCCCGTGCTCGACTCGGTCGCGGAGCTCTTCGAAGATCGCCTGCGCCTCGTCGCCATCGTGAACCGCGCGAGGGCCGTGCGCGCGACCATCTCGACCCTCGCCTTCTGGGAGAAGGACGACAAAATCACCGAGATCTCCAAGCTCCTGCGGGGCCGCTCGATCGAGCTCGGGCAGGCCGTCCGCCCGCTCGCCGAGCGGAGCCTGCTCGACGAGGGCGCGCGCGACGTCACGACGTCGCCCGACGAGCTGCTCACGTCGATGGTCGAGCGCTTCGATCGCGCGCGCCACACGCTGCTCTCGGTCTCGCGCGCGTACCAGGCGCTCGACCCTACGTTCGACGAGATCACGCGCGCGCTCGACGCCGCGCAGAAGCTCGCGGATCTGCTCGGCCAAGGGCTCGGGCCCGCGCCCAGGTCCGAGCTCGACGCGCTGCTCGCCGAGGTCTCGTCGCTGCGCGCGCGGGTCGATCGCGATCCGCTCGGCGCCGAGCACGGGATCGCGGCGGGGCTGCTCCCGCGCATCGTCGGTCTTCAAGCCAAGTTGGGCGCCGAGCGCGCGGCCCGCGATCGCGCGCTCGCCGCGCTGCAAGGATCCAAGGCGCTCCGCGCGCAGCTCGACGACGTCCACCGCCGCGCGGTTGCGCGCGCGGGCGAGGCGCGCGCGGCGGCGGCGTCGTCCGCGCCCGCGAAGCCCCCGGTGAGCGACGATCAAATCGCCGGGCTCGACGCGTGGCTCACCAAGATCGAGGCGACGATCGCGTCGGCGCGCTGGTCGAGCGCCGAGGTCGGGCTCTCGCGCTGGCGCGCCGCGGCCGAGGAGTACCTCGCGGCCGACGAGCAGGCGCTCGCGCACGCGGCGGCGATCGAAGGCCAGGTCGACGAGCTTCGAGGCAGGCTCCGCGCGCGCCGCGCGCAGGCCCACGCGCTCGCGCAGAAGGGTCGGGCGCTCGGCGCGGGCGCGGAGGCGCTGGCGACCGAGGCCGAGGCGCTGCTCGACGTGCGTCCGGCGCGGATCGACGAGGCCCGCGCGCGCATCGAGCGCTACGAAGATCACATCCGGGCGGCCCGCGGGGCGTGATCGTCTTTCGTGCTGGTCATGGGCACGCGCGAGCGAGTAGGATGCGCGTCAACGAAACGGCCGGGGGCATTCAGACGTACGCGGATCTTTCCCCCTCGGGCGGTGAAATCTAGACGGCGCCGCCCATCCAGGAAAGGATGCGGGGCACGAGATACGTAACAGCGAGGTTCCTCCGATGACGAACAAGAGTCCCTTCATGGTCCTGCTCTTGAGCTGCGTGACGTGCGGCATCTACCAACTGGTGTGGACGATCAAGGCCAGGGAAGAGATGGTCGCACGCGGCGCGGATATCCCGGGCAACATCTGGATCTTCCTCCCGGTCATGGGCATCATCTACATGTGGAAGTGGTGCAAGGGCGTCGAGCACGTCACCAAGGGCGCCACGAGCGGCATCACCGCGCTCCTGCTCCTCATGTTCCTCGGCCCCATCGGCGCCATGATCATCCAGGGCAAGTTCAACGAAGTTCGTTGAATTCCGTCCGTTGATCGCGACAGCCTTTTATGGGCCGTACGGCCCATAAAAGGCTGTCCGCTTTTCAGCCAGCCAGAGGCTCGAACATCGCGGGGCTCCGCAGAGCCCTCTTGACGTTCCGCAAGAAGAGCGCGTGAACGCGCTGCCAATCCCTCTCCTCGCGAACGCGAAAGAGCGTGTGTGCATAGGCGCTCGCCAACGTGGTTTGCGGCTGGCCATAAAGCACGTAGTCGGGCACGTCCCGGAGCAGCGCGGTCACCTCGTGACGGACGCGATCCCCCTTGTCGAGATCGGCGAAGTATTCGAGGAAGAGGTGCGGTGCATGCGCGCGGAGCGTGCGCGCCGCGCCCCGCAAGACGATGTGCTCGCTCCCCTCGACATCCATCTTGACGAAGTCCGGCGGGGGGATTGTGCCGTCCGCCACCAGGGTGTCGATCTTCACCATGGGCTTTGGGACCGCTCGAACGTAGCCGCGCCCCGAGTCCTCGACCGCGCTCGTGTGGATGGTCGCCGGCGCGAGGAAGAGCGTCGCGTCTTTGTCCTCGTCGCCGACGAGCGCGTCCACGACCTGCAAGGTCTCGAGCCCGTTGAGCGCGACGGAGGCGCGGATCGCCTCGACGAGCGAGGGTTGGGGCTCGAACGCGACGACGCGGATGCCCTCCCCCGGGAGCGCCGCGGCCTCGACGGAGAAATACCCGACGTTCGCCCCGATGTCGTAAAAGACGGTGCCTTTGCCTTGGAGAGCGCTCGGGAGCGCGCTGAGGCAGATCTTGAAGTCGTGGTAGTCCCACGCGTCGTCGCCGAGCTTCATGGTGGCGTAGATGTCATAAGCGTCGTTCGACATCGCGAGCTTGGCGCCGTGCTTGGTCAGCAAGAACCTCGGCGCGCTCCCGCCGAAGCGCCGCCCGAGCCACCTTGGGACGCTCCCTTTGCCGCGCGGGAGATAACGTTGGAGCAACGCCGCCGCGAAGAGGAGCGGGCCGGCGAGCCGATAATCACCCATCGAGGTTCGAGGCGAATCCACGCCGGCGGCATAGCCCAAGGCCCCTCGTTTGTCCAGGCGCCGGGCCTCTCTACCTCACGATGAGATGGCCCATCGAATAAGCCATGTCCCCATGGATCACGCGCACCTCGATGCGGGTCACGTCCTCGACCGGCGGGCGCACCTTCTCCACGTACCGCGCGAGGCCCTTGGCCCCTTTCTTCGCGGGGCCCACGTCGACGCGCCGCGGCTCCCCTGCCCCAAAGAGGGTGATCACGTATTTGTCGTTGTTGTCGAACGACACGTCGATCTCGCTCACCCGCACCGGCGCAGGCGTCGAGAACGCGAGGATGTGATTGCCCTCCAAGATGAGGTTCGACTCTTTGTCCCACGGCGTGCCCTCGGGCACGATCTTGCTGCGCGAGGCGAGGCTGAGCTCGACCACACGTGTGGTCCAGCGCGTCACCGCCTCTTGTTTGGGGATGAAGTAAACCACCGAGAGGGCGAGGAACACGGCGGCGACCGCCGTCCCCAAAGGCGCGAGCGCCAGCTCTTTGCGCCGGAAATGGGCGACCGTCGCCGCGTAGAGAAGGGCCGTGGGGATCACGACCGGGAAGATGTGGCGGAAGTCCACGTGATGAGGCCAAGGCACGAGCGCGCGAAACCCCACCATGAAGAGGAGCGAAGAGGCGATCGTCAAGACGGGCACGGCGTAGGACGGGAGCGCGTGCTTTTTGACGAAGAGCGCGCCGAGCGCCAGATACGCGACCATCGCGAGCAAGAGCGTGTTCATCACCCCCGCGATGCGCCGGTTCAGCTCGAACGACGTCTCGCGGTCAGGGATGGTGTTGTGGGTCGCGAAGAGGCTCGATTTGAGCAGGTGATTCCAGAAGAACTGACGGCCGCTCCCCTCGCGCTCCGCGATCATGTAAGGCTCCCTCAAAAAAGCCTCCAGATCGAGGTAAACGTAGTTGAAGGGATCGTTCTTGACGAGCACGCCCGGATAAAAGTCGCACGCGTTGCCGAGCACTTTGTGGCAAAACCACCGCTCCCCGCCGGCGAGGTCGTTGGCCTTGCCCTTGCCAACGGTGTTGAGCCCGAGGGCCGCCACCAAGAGGAGCGCCACGACGAGCGCGCGTTTGAGCTGCCCGACGCGGTTGCCGGTCCGAAGGAAGCGCGCGGCCATGAGCGTGAAGATGACGAGCACGAAGATGTACCCGCTCGACTTGGTGAGGACGGCGAGCGCGGTCGCGAGGGAGGCCCAATAGAGGTCGCGCGGGCGATCCTCCTTTTGCCACTTGACCACGTAATAGAGCGCGGCGGCCATGAGGGTGCTCGCGAGCGTGTCGTTGTGGACGCGCACGGTCATCTCGACGCTGTACGGCCAAAAGACCACGAGCGCGGTCGCGAGCCGGATCTGCTTCAGATCGCTCGTGAGGAGCATGAACGTCCGCGCCGCGTACACCAATAAAATCAAGAACAGGATGAGCGAGAGGCCTTGGAGGCCGACCGACGGCGGCGCGATCTTGGTCTTGCTCATGAGGCCGTGGACCAGCGCGCCGAGCGCGTAATAGAGCGGCGGGTGATGGCAAATGAGGCAGTGGGCGGCGGGCGGCCTCGCCTTGTGGACAGCGAGGTATTCGATGTATTGGAGCTGCGCGCCCCCATCGAAGTTGCGCTCGCCATAGCCGGTGTACGTCCAATAGGCCACGTAGAGGACGAGCCCGGCGAAGAGCGTGGCCGTCACCACGCGATCGAGGTTCAAACGAAGCAGCAGGATGCCCGCGATGGGCAAGAACAGGAGGGCGTAGATCGTCCCGAGGGCGACCGGATGGATCCGCGCCGCCATGGCGACGACGGAGAAGAGCCCGAACGCGAGGAGCGCGACGGCGAGGAGCTTGGCCGAGAGCGACGCGGCGCGCGCGCGTTCGAACAACCGCATACGAAGAGAGGGGCGCGGGACGCAACTCCAAGGCCATTCGAAGAGGCGCGCGCGGGATGGGAGCGAGCGGGGTTATTCCACGAAGCGCGGGGGACGCGCGCAAACCGTGCGCAGACCGTGCGCAAACCGTGCAAACGGAGCGCAAAAAACTGGGCGCGCGGCGATTGGCACGCTCCGATCGATGTCTTTTTGCTAGGCTGCGCGGCCCATGACCACCGCGACCCTCGACTCGTCCGTACGCCCCGTCCCCGGTCTGCCGCCCGGTCCCACCGAATCCCCGCTCGTCCAAGCCGTCGAATTCGGCCGCGACCCTTATGGGTACTTCGAGCGGTGCACGAAGCGCTACGGAGATCTCTTTACCTTCCGTCTGCCCCTGGATCCGCCGCGCGTGGTCACGAGCGATCCGGCGCTCGTGCGGACCATCTTCGCGCTCGGCGCCGACGACTTCGAGCACGCGCGCTCGGCGCTCCCCGTCAACATCGGTGAGCAGTCGCTCATCTTCCTCGACGGCGAGCGCCACGCCAAGGAGCGGCGGCTCATGACTCCGCATCTCCACGGCGAGCGCCTCCGGGGCTACGCGGCCGACATGAAGGCCGCCGCGGCCGAGATCGTCGCCGCGTGGCGCCCCGGGGAGGAGCTCGACGTGCGCCGCGATCTCAAGGTGATCACGCTCAACGTGATCCTGCGTTGTGTGTTTGGGCTCCACGACGAGGCCGCGGCGCGGGCGATCCGCAAACCGCTCTTGTATTGGCTCGAAGGTGTCTTCACCTCCGCGGTCTTCACGGCGGGGATGCTGCTCACGCCGACGCGCGTGCGGCACCTCCTCGACCGGAGCGTCGCGCGGGGGCTCGCCGGCAAGCTCGGCAAACCCCTCTTCCCGTGGGAGCGCTGGGCCGAGGCCAAGGTCTCTGTGCTCCAAACGCTGCGCGCCGACGTCGAGCGCTGCCGGCGGGAGGGCACCAAAGGCCGCACCGATCTCCTCGCGCTCTTCACCGAGGCTCGTTATGAGGACGGCGCGCTCATGGAGGTCGACGCCATCGTGGACGAGCTCGTGATGATGCTCGTGGGCGGCCACGAGACCACGGCGGGCTCGCTCGCGTGGGCGCTCTATCACATCGTGCAGCGGCCCGACGTCGTCACCCGTATCCGCGAGGAGATTCAAACCACGTTTGGAGAGGGCCCCTTCGATCCCTCGCGGGCCGGCGAGCTCGCCTACCTCGACGCGTGCCTCAAGGAGTCGATGCGAAGGACGCCGATCACGCCCGCGAGCCCGCGCAACATCAAGAAGCCTTTGAAGCTCCGTGGCTACACGCTGCCTCCGGGCACCATCGTTTGGGCGGCGGTCGCGCTCACCCACCACCGCGAGGACCTTTGGCCCGATCCGTTCGCGTTCGAGCCCGAGCGCTTTTTGGGCCTGAACGCGCCGCAAAACCACTTCTTCCCGTTCGGCGGCGGCCGGCGCGCGTGCCTCGGCATGGCGTTCGCGATGACCGAGATGCGCATCGTGCTCGCGGAGATCCTCCGGCGCGTCGACCTCCGCCTCCTGCCGGGCGCGGCCAAGCCCGAATTCCGCGGCATCACCATCGTCCCGAACGATGCTTTGCGCTTCGTCATGGATCGAGCGATCCGCGCCGACTGAGCCCTTCCTTTCAGCGCACAACGGTGCTATCGAGCGCTCGTGATTAAAAAGGTCCTCATCGCCAATCGCGGAGAGATCGCGGTCCGCATCGCACGCACCCTGCACGAGATGGGCATCGCCACGGTCGCGGTCTACAGCGACGTAGACCGCGCGAGCCTGCACGTGCGGGTCGCGGACGAGGCGTATTCCATCGGCCCTGCGCCCGCCGCGCAGAGCTACCTGCGCATCGATCGGTTGATCGACGTCGCCAAGAAGTGCGGCGCCGACGCGATCCACCCGGGTTATGGCTTCTTGTCCGAGAACAAGGAGCTGCCGCTCGCGTGCGAGCGCGCGGGCATTACGTTCATCGGTCCGCCCGCGAGCGCGATGACGGCCATGGGCTCCAAGACCGCGGCGCGCGAGAAGATGGCGGCGGCGGGCGTGCCCATCACCCCGGGCGGCCCCGCGACCACGTTGGAGGAGGCGCGCGCGACGGCGGCGCGCGTGGGGTATCCCGTGCTCATCAAGGCGGCGCACGGCGGCGGCGGCAAAGGCATGCGCCTCGTTCACCGAGAGGACGAGCTCGGCCACGCGCTCGAGCGCGCGCGGAGCGAGTCGGAGCGGGCGTTCGGCAGCTCGCTCGTCTACATCGAGAAGGCCATTCTCCGGCCTCGCCACGTCGAGATTCAGGTGCTCGGCGATCGCCACGGGAACATGGTTCATCTCTTCGAGCGTGATTGTTCCATCCAGCGGCGCCATCAAAAGGTGGTCGAGGAGACGCCGTGTCCGGCGGCCTCCCCCGAGCTCGTGCGGAGGATGGGTGAGGTGGCGGTCAAGGGCGCGCTCTCCGTGGGGTACTTCTCGGCGGGGACGTTCGAGTTCTTGTTGAGCGAGGACGGGAGCTTTTATTTCTTGGAGATGAACACCCGTCTTCAGGTCGAGCACCCGATCACCGAGTGGGTGACGGGGGTCGATCTCGTCGCTGAGATGGTCAAGATCGCGGCCGGGCAAAAGCTCGAGCTCGCGCAGCACGACATCACGCGGCGCGGGGCCTCCATCGAGTGCCGTATTTACGCCGAGGACCCCACGACGCAGGCCTTCCTCCCGAGCCCGGGCGTGCTCAAGGCGCTTCGAACGCCCGCCGGCCCGTGGGTGCGCGACGACTCGGGCTATTACGAGGGCGCGACCGTGCCGAGCTTCTATGATCCGCTCATCTCCAAGCTGAGCGTGTGGGCGCCCGACAGGCCCTCCGCGCTCCGCAAGATGCTCCGCGCTTTGTCCGAATACGTGGTGACGGGCATCCGCACCAACTTGGTGTTCCACGAGAAGCTCCTGCGCCACCCCGAATTCGCGGCCGGTCACTATCACACCGGCTTTATCGGCGAGCACGGAGACTCATTGTTTGGCTACACCGACGTCCCCGCCGAGGAGCGGGCGACGCTCGCCGCGGCCATCGCCATCGCGACCGCGCGGACCGAGCGCCGCTCCGCGCACGCCGAGGGCCAAGCGTCCGAAGCGCGCGGCAAGCTCTCCCCGTGGGTCTCGCAGCACCGAAGCAAGCTCCTCGGATAGAGAGTGTTCCACAGGCTACTGCGCGTTTCGCTGGCTTCGTTGGCTCCTCATTTCGCGAACACGCTCGACGCCTGCGGGCCGGTGAGCTTTTGCCACGTGGCATACGCCTTTACGGCGCGGGCGCGGAGCTCTTTGTTGGGCTCGCCCCCGCCGAGCCCGGTCGCGATCGCGTCGAGCAGGTAAGCCTCGGGCGCCATGAACGAGCGTGTCATGACGAGGGTCTCCGAGCCGGCGCGGCGGAGCGCTTCGCCGAAGTACGCTTCGGAGATGCACGCGAGCACGAACGAGGGGATCGCGGTTTTAGAGGGCGAAGGCGAGGTGGCTTTAGGGAGCTTCAATCCATCCATCAAGCGGTTGTGGCCCGCGTAGCCTGCCACGGACACGCGCTCGGTGCGCTCTTTGCCGCGATCGTCGAACGACACCGTCCCTCCTTGGGTGGCGAGGGCGTAAAACGAGGTGACCGCCTCGTCGATCGACGCGCCGTGGAAGGCCTGCGCCACCACGATCACCTCGATGGGTTGGGCTCGGCCCCACGGGGCGCCGGGCATCTCTTTGCGGAACACGACGCGTTCGAGCCTCGGCCCGCTCCCTCGTTTGACCTCGACGCGCTCCCAACCGCTCCTCTTTCGTTCGAAGAAGCGGCGCGATCCGAACGCCGCTCCCCAATACACGTTGTGCTCCAACTCGCCGGGTTTTCCGGCGATCGACGAGCCGCAGTCGATTTGATCGTTGGAGCAGAGGGGCACGGTCACGTGGAGGACGATCGGCTTACCGGCCTTGACCTCGCCGGCCACGCTCGCCGCCCAGCCCGGCGGCTCGGCGCGCGCGCGTAAAGGCACGACGAGGATGGAGAGGATGGCGGCGAAGAGCGGGATGACGATGACGTGGAGGGGCCTCACGCACGCTCATCGCGGAGCGGGCGGAGAGTGTGACCTCCGAGGATCCGTTTTATCCAAGGGGCCGTTTGCCGCCGCGCCATCCTCGCGCGAGCGCGGGCTCTATGGCGAGCTGGAGCGCGCAGGCGGCGAGCGCGACGACGGCGACAGGGATGCTCGGCGCCCGCCACGCGCCCACGGCCCCTGCCGCGGCGATGACGAGGGGCCGAATCAACGTGAAGGGGCCGAGCACGGTGACGCTCGCGAGCGTGCGGACGTCGGCCTCGGCCGTGGCCCAAAGGCCGAGGGCCATGAGCACGACGGTCGCATAGACCCCGAGGATGGGGAGCATGCTGCCTGCGGTGGACAAGAGCTCTGCAAAACGCATCTCCGGGGAAGGGGCGACGGCGACAACGACGGCCGCGAGCGCCCCTGTAGCGAGCGTCACGCCGAGCCCTGCGCGGAGCCCGCGGCGGACCGAGCGGCGATAGAGCTCGACCTTGAAGATCCGCGCGTCGCGCCCGGCGGCGTCGCGATAGCCGGCGAAGGCAGCGTCGGTGACGCACAAGATCCACAGCAAAAAGGCGTTCATTCCGTTGCTCCGAGCCGCGCGGCCAAAGGCCCGAGCCGCTCCGTGAACGGCGCCCAGAGCCCCTCACGCGCGCCGACGACGGCGTGCATGGGCCGTAGAATCACGCTCGCGAACGAGCGCGCCTCGTCGAACGGAGCGCAGGTGAAGCCGCTGGCGGCGCGCGCCGCCGTGAGGAGGGTTTGGGCGCCGTGCGCGCGTTGCGCCGAGACGACGCCGTCGTGGCGGGCGAGCGGCTCACGCATGCGGGCTTGGTGGAAGATCCATGAGCCGATGGGCGATAAGATGGATCGCTGCATGTCGCCGTGGATGAAGGCAAACCCCTGCTTTTGCCCGGCGAAGAACGCGTCGAGGGCGGGGCCGCGGAAGTGGTGGAGGACGCCTGTCGAGAGGAAGACGTGCGCGGGAGTGTCGAGCCGAAACGCGTTGGCGACGCGGAGCGAGCACGCGAGTGACTCCTCCTCTGCGAGCGCTTGTGCGGTGCGGATGAGCGCGCGGTTCATGTCACAACCGATGAGCTCGACGTCGCGCCCGAGGCGCCCGTGGGCCGCGAGCGCGCGGATCACGTAGCCGAGGCCGCAGCCCACGTCGACCACGCGATAGGGAGGCGGCTCGCCGGAGGCGCGAAGGGCGCCGAGGAGGGGCACGAGGAGCGCGCGAATCCGATCGACCTGGAGCAGCTCTTCGCTGAGCCGTTGAAGCTCGACGTGCGCGCGGACCAAGATGGCCTCGCACGTCGCGTGATCGAGGACGCCGTTCGGCGCCGGGAGCGACGCGACGTAGCGCGCCGCTGTGCGCTGGCCGTTTTGGGTGAGCTTCTCGACGACCTCATCGCGGTTGACGGGGCGCGCCGAGAGCGTCTCGACGTCGTAGTCGACCAGGAGATCGGAGATTTCGTAGGGCTCGCGAATGATGGCCTCTTTAACGGCGGGGGCGCGGGGAGGCAACGGGATAACGCGCTTCGCCGATCACGAGCCTTCGCCACGGGGGCTTTCGCATGGGGTCATCGTACGGCGCCTCGCGCCCCGCGGGAAGAGCCGCGTTTCGGCGTTGCCTTCGCCCTTTGGGTGAGGTCTCATGAGGGGCGTGGAGACGTCACGATTCGAGGGTGCGACGGAGCTGCTCCTCGCCGGGGAGCCGGCGCTCAACGCGTTCACGCGGGTGTTCGCCGAGGGCCTTGGGGAGAGCTTGGATCTCGCGCGCTTCCGCCGGCTCTTCGCCAAGGAGGCGGGGCGCGCGGCCGGCGCGCGCGATCACATGAGGCTCCTCACTCACCTCCTGATCCTCGACAAAGAGGCGCTCATCCTTGCGTGGTTGAAGCGCACGATCAAGCAGGGGGCGCTCTTCGACGCGTATGCCGCGCGGGTGACGAGCTTCGTCGACGTTCACCCGGACGGGTCGCTCGGCGACAGCGCCTCCGACGTTCGCGAGATGGATTATGAGGCTGTCACCTTCGTTCGCTTTCAGGCGCACGATCCGCGCTCGGGGTCGGTCGAGGAGGCGGTCGAGACCTTTGGGAAGAAGGGGATCGTCGCGTCGCTTTGGAGCGACATCGCGGACGACGTCCACCGCCGCAAACAGGCGGCCAAGAAGGTGGCGGCGGCGCCGCGGGCGGCGGCGAGGCCGAAGGAGCGGGTGTTGTGCTTTGCCTCGTACGGCAAGGTGCATATGGGGTCGCGGCCCGCGATGATGTGTGACGATCGGTTCTCGTCCGACGACAAGGGCGCTGTGTTTTTGGTCGCCGACGGTTCGGGCCCCACGTATGGTGGTTATCACGTGCCCATCGCCATGGACGCCGCGATCAGCGCCGTCAAGCGCGTGACCGCCGGCGCCGCCGAGGCAGGTGTGGAGGCGCGGCTCCGCGCGGGGATGGGCGCGGCGGAGGCGCTGCTCAATGAGGACAGGCGCGCGTACGAGCAGAGGCTCGCGGCGGCGCTCGCGCGCGGGGGCGACGAGCAGCGAGCCGTGTTGGAGGCGTCGATCGAGCATGCGCGGGAGCGGTTTGGGAGGCCCCTTGATTCGTTGCTTCATCATACGATGTCGATGACGGCGGTCCACGTTCACCAGCGTTCGCTCGCGGTGGCGCAGATCGGCTCGTGCCGGGCGTACCGGGCGCGGGGCGGCGCGCTCGAGCTCTTGGCGAGCGATCATTTGCTCGCGACGGTGAGCGGAGATCCGATGATGGCGGAGCTTCACCCGGACGTCTGCACGCGTGTTTTGGGGACGGGCGCCGAGATCGAGTATCGCACGTGTGATGTGAGGGGCGGAGACGTGTTGGTGTTGCTCGGCGCGCGTGCGTGGAGGGCGCTGTCTCCCGAGATGGTGGGGGACGCGATCGAGGTGAACGGGGGCAGCGCGAGCGCGATCGTCGATCGGTTGGCGAGCCGGATCCGCTGGAGCGTCGAGGGCAGCGCGGCGCTCTTGGCGGTGGTGGTCGATGAGTCGTCCGCGTAGTGGTGTGTTATTGGACGGTCTTCAAGATGTTGTGGAAGTCGAACGTCTGGTTGTTGGCGCCGCTGTAGAGGCCCAGGTTGCCTGAGCCGGGTTGATCGCGGTTGATGGCCCAGAACGAGACGAGGCCGATCTGCTTTTGTTTGGCGAACGAGGCGAGGATTTGGGCGTCGGCGAGGGTGAACACCTCGCCTTGAACGTCGTTTTGGCCGATCATGGGGGTCGCGCCGAGCATCTTCCAGGCGGCGGATTGGGAGAGCCCTGGGATGATGGTGATGAGCTGGGCGCTCGCGTCGGTGAGGGCGGAGACGGCGAGGTCGCCCATGGCTTTGCCGCTCGAGTAGTAGCTGCCGTAGTCCATGGTCATGAGGTTGACGTGGGCGATGTGAACGCCTTCGGCGAGGGCGGCTTTGAGCACGTCGATGCCTGCGGCGGTGATGCCTCCCGGGGTGTTCCATTTGTCGCGCGGGAAGGCCGCGAGCGTGAAGGACACCTTGGCGCCGGTGGCGTTTTGCACCTGTTTGAGGGCCTTGGCGCGGCGTTGGTTGATGGCGGCGTTCATCGCGCCTCCCTGCTCCACGTCGAAGTCTACGTCTTTGATGCCTGTCGCGTTGATGAAGGACTGGACGGCGTTGGCCATCGAAGGAGCGTCGGGGCATGCGTTTTCGAGGTAGGTGCCGTTGGCGCCGCCGAACGATGCTTTGACGCGTCCGCCGGCCGCGACGAAGGCGTCCACGTCGGCTTTGTGTTGTTGGATGTCGTCGGTCGCTGAGCAGGCGCCGTTGGAGAGGACGAACGCGAGCGTGACGCCCGAGGGGCCTCCTTTGTTCTTCATGTTAATGAGGCTCGTGAAGGGATATGCGGGGTTGCCCCAACCCCAAGTATAGAAGTAAGGGGCGTATTCGGTCCCGCCGCCTCCGCCGCCGTTGCCGCCCGAGCTCGATGAGGAGGAGCTGCTGCTCGACGAAGACGAGGAGCTGCCGCTCGACGAGGATGATGTGGAGGAGCTGCTCGATGAGGACGATGAGCTGCTCGATGAGCCATTTCCGCAGCTCGTGGTCTCTTGCCAGAGGGCGGGGACGATATCGGGGGGCCAGACGGCGAGCGCGGTGTGGCCTTGAATGCACTTGTAGGCTTTGCCGTTGAGCTGCACGAGCGAGCCGGTTTTGTAGGTGATGCCGGGGGTCCACGTGGGGAGTGACGCGCAGGCGCCGCTGAGCTCGTCGTCGCGTTGTTCTACGGAGTCCACGGAGTCGCCGTCATCTCCTGGGGCGGCGATACAGGCCATGAGAGAGGTGGTGAGGGCGGCGAGGATGGTGAGGTGGCGGGGCCACGTAGTGTTCGAGCGCGACATGATGGCATCTCCTTTTCTTCTTCGGAGGGCCGTTGTTGCAGCGCGCGTACCACGTGGTTCGATACCGTGTTTTGCGGCGGAAACGGTGGTTCGTGGGCGCGGGCGTGATCGCGGCGATCGCGGTGCTGCGATCGGGGGGATCCCAGCCTGCGCTCAGCGCTCCGAGCTCTTTTGGATGTGGGGCTGCGCCCGGGGGGATGAAGGTAGGGGAGGAAAAAGAAGGGGAATGGGCGCGTGGAGATCGGCGCCTTCAGAAACCTCTTGCAACGGCCGGGGGAGATCGCTAGGGTGCGCGCCCTCGTTGGTCCCCATCGTCTAGTCCGGCCCAGGACCCAGCCCTTTCAAGGCTGTTACGCGGGTTCGAATCCCGCTGGGGACGC
>CAYTJL010000150.1:15100-23883 GCA_964437785.1 uncultured Polyangiaceae bacterium | reverse complement strand
CGCTTCACCTTGGCCCGCAAGATCCTCGCCGCCTCGGCATAAACCTCTTTGCCGGGGTTCTCCTTGGCGAGCTCCTCATAAATCTTGGCCGCCTCCTCAAAGGCCCCACGCGCGACCGCGTCCGCGGCCTCGCGCTCACGGGTCTTGCCAGACGAGGCGGGCGGCGCGACCGGCGAAGCAGACGCTTGCCCGCTCGGAGATGCCTTGTCGCTCGAAGGTGAGCTTGGCGGCGCCGGCGCCTCGACGGATGCCGCCGGCGCCGCGCTCGCCTTTGCGCTCGCGCTCGCGGAGGAAGGAGGAGCCGTGTTTGCGGCTTGCTTCTTATCGACCCGCGGCGGCGGCGCTGGGTCCGTAAAAATGATCCACACCGACGCGATGAGCAGCGGGAGCAGCAGCACGAGCGCCCTTTGCGGCCCCGAGGCCTCGCGCCATCGCGCCTTGATCCAACTCTCTTGTGCCGGCGGCGCAGCCGGCAACGGCGCGCTCGGCGGCGCCTGCGGCGCAGGCATAAACGCCGGTTGGGATGGCGGCGGCGCAAATACAGGCTGCGACGGCGGCGGCGCAAACACGGGTTGAGACGAAGGAGCCGCCGGGGCCGGAGCATACGCGGGTTGAGACGGAGGAGCCGCCGGGGCCGGAGCATACGCGGGTTGAGACGGAGGAGCCGCTGGGGCAAACACCGGCTGAGACGGCGCGGGCGCATACGCAGGCTGGGACGCAGGCGCGGCCTTGGCCATACGTCCGGCCGCGATCGCTTCGATAGGCTGAAGGCGCGTCTCCTCATCCTCCTGCTCAGGCTGCCTCGGCGCTCCCCGCCGCGGCGAAGGCCCAAAGTCCAAGTCGGGCGCGGGAGCCGCGCGTGGAGGGGGCGGCCGCGGCGGCGGCGCAGGGATGGATAAAGGCCGCTCGGAGAGCGCATAGCCGAGCGTCACACCCCCCATCTTGATCTCACAAGGAGGCGAGACAGGCGACCAATCGAGCGGCGCAGGCGCCCCGTTCACGAGCAAAGGAGACGACGCGTCCGCGCTCTGCACGAAGAGGTCTTGACCGTTGAAGTACACATATCCATGCTCTTCGAGCACGCCCGCCGCGGTGACACGCCACATCCCCTCGGTCCCCACCGACAATGGCCCGATCACCTCCCCCCTCGGGAGCGGGAGCCTCGGCTGCTCCGCGAAGCCCACACGCACGATCAAGAACGGATGGCTCATGGGGCTTCGCCGCGCACCGCCGCAGCTTGGGCAGCGTGATACACCGATGCAGGCAGGTCCGCGCCGTGCTCGTGGAGCAACGGCAAAAACCCAGGCATCGCCCCCGTCGGGACGAGATCGCTTTGAATCTCCCCATTTTGCCCGACGCCCAAATACCGCCTCACGAACAGATCGCGGAGCACGTAATGGCCGCTCGGCACGTCGAACCCGACCACCTCCGTAATGTGCGTGAGCCTCCGCTTGCCATCTTGCTGGCGCCCCACCTGCACGAGCACGTTCACGCCCGACGCGAGCTGGAGCCGCAGCGCGACGAGCGGCAGCTCCACGTCGCTCATCAAGCACATCGTCTCCAAACGCGTCAACGTGTCGCGCGGATACGTGGCGTGAACCGTGGTGAGACAGCCGCCGTGACCGCTCGTCATGGCCTGAATCAAATCCAGCGCCTCACCGCTCCGAATCTCGCCCACCACGATGCGATCGGGCCGGAGCCGGAGCGTCGCTTTAAAGAGATCACGAATCGAGACAGCCCCCCTCCCACGCGGATCCGGCGGCCTCGCCTCCAAGTGCACCACGTGATCACGCTGGAGCTGAAGCTCGCGCGAGTCCTCGATGACGACCGTCCGCTCCGCCGCCGGGATGAACGACGAGAGCGCGTTCAACATGGATGTCTTGCCGCTGCCCGTGCCGCCCGCGATCACGATGTTGAGCTTGGCCACCACGAACGCCCGCAAGGTCGCCGCCGCGTCTTCGGTCATCGCCCCAAAGCCGATGAGCCGCTCGACCGTCAACGTCTCCTTGAAGAAGCGCCGAATCGACACGATGGGCCCGTCGGGCGCCGCGGGCGGCAAGACCGCTTCGAGCCGCGATCCGTCGGGCAAACGGCCCTCCAAAATGGGCCGCTCGTCGTCCGCGTGTTTGCCCACGAACTGCGCCGCGTTGCGCAGCGCCGCGACGAGCGCCTCGCGGCTCGGGAAGCTCGCGCCCGTCAGGTGCAAGATGCCTTTGCGCTCGACGAAGATCTGCGAAGGCCCGTTGATCATGATGTCGCTGACGGTCGGATCCTCCAAAAATGGCCGGATCGGCGCGAAGAAATGGAGCAGCGTCTCCTCGAAGACCTCGCGCGGGATCATGGGATCTTCACCGGCAAGGGGGGTTTGCCGGAGGGGGCTTTGGGAGCGTCTTTAGGACCCTCGGGCTTGTCACCCGGCGGCACCGCGAGGATCGGCGCGCGCGGCACGTCGACCACCTTGCGGAGCAACGACCCGCGCGCCTCCTCGGCGTGCGAGCCGCTCGGATCGAGCTTCAAATACTCGCGGAACTGCGCGTCCGCGCCCACCAGATCGCCGTCCTCGTCGCGCAGGAGCACGCCGAGCGCGAAGCGCGCCGGCGCGAACGAAGGCGCGTCCGTGGTCACCCGCAAAAGCTCGGCGCGCGCGGCCTTCACGTCGCCGGTGCCCGCGTAGAGCGACGCGAGCACGAAGCGCAGGCGATAGTCGCTCGGGCTCTTCTTGAGCTGCGGCTCGACGTAATCGATGGCCACGCGGTAGCGCCGATCCGCGACGCACACGCGCAGGAGCAGCGGCAGCACCTTGTTCGGCGGTGCGCCCTGTTCGAGCGCCGCGGCGAGGTACTGCTCGGCGCGGACGTGGTCGCCCACCTCGGCGAACGCGCGGCCCCGCTCGAGGAGCTTGTCGGGCGAGCGCTCGCTCGCCATCACGGAGAGCGCCGCCTTCACCTCGGACTTGGGCCCCTCCGCGCAGCCAAAGGCCGAGATCGAGAGGCACAGCGCGGCGATCGGACGCTTCACGGCGGCCGCATCATAGTCGACTCGGCGCCGCGCGATCGAGCGATCCGCGCGCGACCGAGTCGGGCTAGGATGCGCGCCCCATGCGCGTCGTCACCGTCCCTTGTTTGAGCGACAACTACGCTTATCTCCTCGCGGCCGACGGCTCGTCCGACGCGATCGTCGTCGATCCCTCGGAGGCCGCGCCCGTCATCGAAGCGCTCGATCGCGAGGGCCTCCGGCTCGTCGCGATCTTGAACACGCACCATCACTTCGATCACGTTGGCGGCAACGAGGAGCTGTCAAAGCGCTACGGAGGCCTGCCCATCTACGCGCACGTGAGCGATCGCGGGCGCGTGCCGGGGCAGACGCACGACGTCGAAGAAGGCCGCGAATTCAAGGTCGCGGGCATCACCTTCGCCGCGCTCCACGTGCCCGGCCACACCACGGGCGCCGTCACGTACGTCGCCGAAGGCGCCGCGTTCACGGGCGACACGCTCTTCGCAGGCGGCTGCGGCAGGCTCTTCGAAGGCACGCCCGCGATGATGAACACGTCGCTCAACGAGAAGCTCGCGAAGCTCCCCAAGGAGACGCGCGTGTATTGCGGCCACGAGTACACCGTCGGAAACCTCCGCTTCGCGGTGCACGCCGAGCCCGACAACAAAGCCGCGCACGACAAGCTCGAGCGCAGCAAGGCGCAGCGCGATCGCGGCGAGGCGACGGTCCCCTCGACGATCGGCGACGAGCTCGCGACGAACCCCTTCCTGCGCGTGACGCTCGCCGGCGTCGCGTCGCGCTTCCCCGGCAAAGACGCGGCCGAGGTGCTCGGGCTCGTGCGCGAGGCCAAGAACAATTTCACGTGAAGCTCCTCGTCCTTCACACCGGCGGCACGTTGATGATGCGCGCGTCGGGCGCCGCCCCGCTCGCGCCCGACGTCTACACGCAGGACTTGCTCACCGAGCTGCCGGTGCTCCGCAAGATCGCCGAGATCGAGACGCGCATCCTCTACAACCTCGATTCGAGCGACATGCAGCCGCACCACTGGGTCGAGATCGGCCGCGAGGTGCACGAGGCGCTGCCCCACTACGACGGCATCGTGATCATCCACGGCACCGACACGATGGCCTACACCGCGAGCGCGCTCGCGTTCTTGGTGCCCGGCCTCGATCGGCCCGTCGTGCTCACGGGATCGCAGACGCCGCTCTCGGACATCCGCACGGACGCGCGCACCAACCTCGTCGACGCGTGCCACTTCGCGACCATGCGCATCCCCGAGGTGGGCATCGCGTTCAACAGCAAGCTCCTGCGCGGCTGCCGCGCGACCAAGCTCGACGCGTGGGGGATGAGCGCGTTCGGATCGCCGTCGTGCGCGCCGCTCGCAGAGCTGGGGCTCGGCGTCGAGCTCGGCGCGCACATCCTCCAGCCGCGCGCGAGGAGCGGCTTCGATCCGCGCGTCGAGACGCGCGTGCTCGTGGTGCGCTTGTTTCCTGGGCTGGAACCCTCGCTCTTGCACGGCGCGATCGACGCGGGCGTGCGCGGCATGGTCTTCGAAGCGTTCGGGCTCGGCAACGTGCCGGTGCGCGAGAGCTCGCTCGTCCCCGTGATCGAAGCGGCGCGCAGCCGCGACGTGCCCATCGTGATCACGAGCCAATCACCGCGCGGAAAGGTCGATCTGACGCGCTACGAAGGCGGATCGGCCGCGGGCGCCGCGGGCGCGATCGGCGCGGGCGACATGACCACCGAGGCCGCCCTCACCAAGCTCACGATCACCCTCGGGCGCGCGCGCGACAACGATGGGGGTGGACGCATCCTCGCGGCGAGGCAAGCCTTTGCGAGCGTCGACGTCGGCGAGATGACGCTCCCCAGGTGATTTAGGAGTCATCATGAAAACGAGCTTTTCTTTCGCTCTCTGTCTGATCCTCGTGGCCGCCTGCGGCGGCAAGGTGTTCGTCGATCCTCCCGGCGCAGGCGGCGCGGGCGGCGGCTCGTCGAGCTCGTCGTCGAGCGGCGCGGGCGCGGGCGGGCCGTGCAAATCGCACGCGGATTGCCCGGGCGCCGTGTGCGTGTTCTCGACGGGCACCTGCGCGCAAAAGTGTGAGGGCGACTTCTGCGAGGCGTGCGCGCCCGGCACGTGGTGCGACACGTGCGCGACGTCGAGCTGTCCCAACTGCGAGGATTGCCGGCCCGCGTGCGTGCCCATCCAACCGGGCCAGTGCGACGACAACGATCCTTGTCCCGCCGGACAGGTGTGCCTCTTCGGGTTCGGCGCCGGCTTCTGCGCGCAGAGCTGCGCGAGCGACGACGACTGCGGCGGCTTCGGGTTCTGCGACCCGTGCGCGTCGGGCTCGTGCTGCGGGTGCGACAACTGCGTAAGCGCTTGTCTGGGCGGAGAATAAAGGCCGCTGGAGCAGCGATCGTGCGCGATACGTTCGCCGGCGGGGAGCGCTGGTAAGATGCGCGCGATGAGCCGCGCGGCGCATTTCTCGTTGCCTTCGCTCGCAGCAGCCGCGGCGCTCGTCCTCTCGGCGAACGGCGCCTCCGCGCAGCCCTCCCCTCCCCCGCCCTCCCCTCCCCCGCCGCCTCAAGCGAAGATCACCGAGCCCGCGATCGCGCGCGTCGCCGCCGCGATCGCAGAGGCCTTGAAGCGCGCCGAGCCGCGCGCGCTGGTCGTCGCGGGCGCGCTGGTCACCGACGCTCCCGCGCAGAAGGGCGACAAGCTCACGGCGCTCATCGCGTCGCAGATCGCGGGGCGACGCGGGCAAGGATCCGTGGCCAAACCCGAGCCGTTGGCGCTCGCCGCGGCGCGCGCGGCGGCCAAAGGGTTCCCCGCGCTCGTGTACGTGAGCGTCGAGATCGCAGGGGGAAAGCTGCGCGTGACCGCGGACGTGTACCCGGTGCGGCGAAGCGTGTGGGCCAAGGCGCGCGTCCCCGATCCGGGCCCGGTCGCGCACGCGTACGCCGACGCGCCGCTCGACGCCGAGGTGAGGAGCTACCTCGCGCCGCTGCCGCTCACGAGCGCGAACGTCGAGCGCGGCAAGCACTTCGAGAGCGACGTCGTCGCCGTCGCGTGCGGCGATCTCGATCAAGATGGATCGCCCGAGATCATCGCGGTGAGCCGGCGCCGCGTCACCACGCTGCGCATCAAAGGCGGCCGCGTGATCCCGCTCGTCTCGCGCGCGTGGCCCGATCTCGCGCCCGTCGCGCCCGCGCCGCTGCGCGAGCCGATCGCGTTCGCGATGATCGTCGAGGGCCTAGCCTCGTCGCCTGCGTTCCTCGACGTCGGCCTCACCGATCGCGCGAAGAGCGTGAGGCTCGACGGCGAGCTCCACGTCCTCGCGTCGTTCGGCGGGCTCGCCGTCCCCGAGGGCGCGCGCTCGGCGTGCACGCGCCTCTCCGGCATCACCGTCACCGGCCCGATCGGGCCTTGTTTTCCAGGCGATCCAGCGCCGCTCGCGCACGCGATCGGCGGCGTCTACGACGCGTTCGCGTCCGCGCGCCTCGTGTCGGCGCAGGGCAAGCCGTTCAGCGTGTGGGTCGGCCGCGAGAAGGGCATCGTCGAGCTGCGCGACGAGAGCGGCCGCAAGATGCTCATCGAAGGCGCGGGCGCGCAAATCGCCGTCGGCGACATCGATCAAGACGGCGACCCCGACGTCATGACGAGCCTCGACACGATGAACCCCTTCGACGACGCCGTCGTGGTTCGATCGTGGTCGCGCGCCTCGCAGAGCAACGGATCGCTCCGCGACGTGCTTCGAATCCCGGCCGCCGCAGGCGTCCGCGCGATCGGCGTGTGCCCCCCCGACGGCCCGGGTCGCGCGCCGTTCGTGGTCGCGACCACCGACGAGATCTGGGTGGTGCGATGATGCAACGGCGCTCGTTTTTGGCTGCGGCGACCGCGATCGCGTCGGCGATGGCGCTGCCTGATCAGGCGCGCGCGCTCGGCAGGACGCCCGTCGGCGGCCGCGTCGCGCTGCGCGTGCCGTGGTCGGTGGGCCCGATCGATCCCCACGATCTGCGCGATCCCGCGGCGGCGCTCTTCGCGTCCGCGATCGCCGATCCGCTCTACGCGATGGAGCCCTCGGGCGCGGTCTACCCCGCGCTCACGACGGCCATCCCTTCGCGTGAAGCGGGCGAGACGATCGTCAAGCTGCGCGAGGGGCTCAAGACCGCGCGCGGCGTCGCGCTCGATGGTCGCGACGTGATCGCGTCCATCGAGCGCGCGCGACGATCAGGCGCGGCGGGCCTGCTCGCCGAGGTGCCGACGCCGACGCCGCGCAAGGGCGAGCCGCTCTCGGTCTCGTTCGGATCGGTGGATCCTCAATACTTGAGCCGCGCGTTGTGCTCGCCGCTCGTCGCGCTCCTGCCGCGGCGCTTCGACCCTTCTTCGCCCGATGGAACGGGCGCGTTCCACGCCGATCTCGCTGCGTCGGGCCTCACGTTGACCCGCAACCTCAACGCCGCGCGCGGAGCGTCGTTCCTCGATTCGATCCACGTCGCGCGCGCTGAAGATCTCAAGGCCTCGCTGCGATCGTTCGAGGCTGAGCGCGACGACATCGGCTGGCTCGGGCTCGGCCTCTACGACGTGCGCAAGGGCGCGGTGCGCTTCGATTTCGGGCGCGTCGCGTGGGTGGTGCTCACGGCGGGGGCCGACGTCCCCGGGCTCGGATCAGCGGGCGCAGCGCAGCGCCTCGTCGACGCGATCCCGCCCGAGCGCCTCGGTCATCTCGGGCTCGGCCCGCTGCCTCCCGCGTCCGGTGATCCCGGCTGGACGGGCGCGCCGATGGAGCTCTACGTCGACGACGCGTCGCCGCAGCTCGTCGAGATCGCGCGCACGATCGCGAGCGTCGTCTCGCGCCCCGGGCACGAGATCACGGCCTCGCCCATCGCGCGCGCCGACGTCCCCAAGCGCCGCGGCCGGAGTCGCCTCGCGATCGAGATCGTCCGGCCGCTCGGGATTCACCCTGTTCACACGCTCGTCGCGCTCGCGACCGCCGAAGACGCTTCGCGCGGGCGCGACGCGATGAGGGCGCCGCCCAAGATCGCGCACGGCACGCCCGCGCGATCGCTCACCGGGACGTTGCGCGTGGGGGTGATCGGCGACCTGCGTTTGGCGGGCGGCATCGTCCCCGACTTGGTCATTGGCAAACCCGCGGTGGGCGAGGGCTGGGACCTCGGCGCCGCCTATCGCAAAGGCAAACGATGACGGCGCACCGCAAAGCGATCGATCATTTGTCCGAGAAAGAGCCTCGTTTGGCGTCGCTCATGAGCCGCGTGGGGCCGTGCAAGCTGCCCGAGCAGAGCCGCGACGCGTCGCTCTACTTCGAGAGCCTCGCGACCGCGATCATGAGCCAACAGCTCTCCTCCAAAGCGGCGAGCACCATCATCGGTCGCTTCAAGACGCTGGTTCGGCCGGGCGGCGGCGCCCTCCTGCCATCGGATCTCGATCCGCACACCGACGAGGCGCTCCGCGGCGTGGGGCTCTCGCAGGCCAAAATGAGGGGCGTGCGCGATCTCGCGGCGCGCGTGTCGGCGGGCTCGCTCGACCTCGCGGCGCTGCCGCACAAGAGCGACGAGGAGGTCATCGAGGTGCTCACCGAGGTGCGCGGCATCGGCCGGTGGACCGCCGAGATGTTCTTGATGTTCAGCTTGGCGCGGCCCGACGTGCTGCCCGTCGCGGACCTGGGCATTCAAAAAGGCGTGGTGAAGCTCTGGAACCTCCGCAAAGACCCCACGCCCGAGCGCATGCACCAATTGATGAAGCCGCTCCGGCCTTATCGATCCATCGCGTG
>CAYTJL010000150.1:0-15000 GCA_964437785.1 uncultured Polyangiaceae bacterium | reverse complement strand
CCGAGCGCATGCACCAATTGATGAAGCCGCTCCGGCCTTATCGATCCATCGCGTGTTGGTATCTCTGGCGGCTGCTCGAAGCGCCCGAAGCGTGAGAGAGCGTGTCCTCACAGCAATGAGCCATAGCCACTCGAAGTCGAGAATTTGACGCAAAGACGCAAAGGCGCAAAGACGCCAAGAGAATGGGAGCGGTTGGGCTGTTGCCCCGTCTGACCCGTCCCCGCTTCGAGCGGCGAGAGCAGAGGACGGAGCCCCTCTTACCCTCTCTTTGCGTCTTTGCGTCTTTGCGCCTTTGCGTCAATTCCGGCTTGCAGGGTGTTTTGGCTTGGAAGCCGAGCCGTTCCCGAAGGGGCTTGGACCCACGATGCCTTGCTATTCGTCGTCTTCCATCTCGGGGTAGTCGCCCACGGCCAGGTTGTCGAAGCGCGTGCATGACGCGGTGAACCGCACCATCACGCGACCCGTGGGGCCGTTCCTCTGTTTGGAGATGATGAGCTCGGCGATGCCCTTCGCGTTGGTGGTCTCGGGGTTGTAATACTCGTCGCGATAAATGAAGATGATGGTGTCGGCGTCCTGCTCGATGGCGCCCGACTCGCGCAGATCGCTGAGCTGAGGGCGCTTGTCCTTGGTGGTGCGCGTCTCGACGGCGCGGTTCAACTGCGAGAGCGCGATGACCGGGACGCCGAGCTCTTTGGCGAGCTGCTTCAAACCACGGGAGATCTCGCTGATCTCCTGCTCACGGCTGTTGACTCCATCACGACCCTTCATGAGCTGGAGATAGTCAATCACCACCAAACCCACCCTCCGCTCCGCGGTGGTGGCCGTGGCCTCGCGGTTGTATTCGGCCTGGATGCGCCGCACCTTCGCGCGCAGCTCCAAGATGCCAAGAGCAGGGGTGTCGTCGATCCAAAGAGGCAAGCTCGACAAATACGACGCTGCCTCGGTGAGCCTGCGCCAGTCGTCGGGCTGCAAGAAGCCTTGGCGCACCTTGCCGACGTCCACGCGGCCCTCGGCGCACACCATACGAATCGCGAGCTGCTCGCGCGGCATTTCGAGCGAGAACACGCACACCCCAAACCCCGGCTCCTGCCGCTCGATCCCGCCTTCGCGCTCGCCCGGGCCGGGCACCGAGACGGTGCGCGGCGACGCCACGTTCACCGCCACGTTGAGCACGAAGCTGGTCTTGCCCATACCGGGCCTCGCCGCGACGATGGTGAGATCACCTTGGTGGAGGCCGGCGGTCTTGGCGTCGAGCTTCTCGTAGCCGGTGGGCACGCCCGTGATGCGATCGCCGCGCTCGGCCGCCGCGCTGATCTGTTGAAACGCGGCGCGGAGCACCTGCGCGATGGGCTGCGCGCTCGTGCTCTCGGCCGTTCGCGCGATCTCATAAACGGACTGCTCGGCCGAGTCGATGAACTCCTGGACCTCGCCGACGTCGCCGTAGCCCTCGGCCGCGACGCGCTGGCACGTCGCGATCAGCGCGCGCAAACGCCACTTTTCGTAGACGACCCGGGCGTGGGCGCCGACGTGCGCGACCGCGGGCGTCGCCTCGGCGAGCTGCGCGAGGTAGCTCGGCCCGCCCACCAGCGCGAGCCGCTCGCGATCGCGGAGCCACGACGCGACCGAGACGATGTCGATGGGCGTGCCCCCCGACGCGAGCGCCTGCGAAGCCTCGTAAATACGGCCGTTCGCGTCGCTGTAAAAATGCTCGGGCTTCAGGATCTCGAGCACGCGATCGAGCGCGTCGCGGCTCAAGAGGATGGCAGAGAGCACCGCGGCCTCGGCGTCGAGGTCGTGGGGCGGCACCCTCCCTGCCACGGCCTTGGGCTCCGCGCGCCGTTGAAAGCCCCGCCCCCTGCGCTCCGTCGAAGATTGCATCATCTCTGTTCACCGCTTGGCCACAAGGCGTCCCGAGGTTGTCCACAGGCGGGGCGCCCAAATGGCAGGCGCCCCGACGGAGGAGACCGTCGAGGCGCCTTGATAGGAGCCTTTGCTAGCAGACTTTTTGGGTCGCCGCGACAGATTCACGCGATCACCAAGGACACAGAATGTCTCAGTGTTACGCTGCTCGCCGTGACGCTCATGACTCCTGACGAGCTCCACGCGCGCGCGAGAGGAGCGCTCCTCCGAGGGGACAGCGCGGGCGCGATCGCGGACTATCGCGCATACCTCGAAGCCGAGCCCGAGGACGTCGGCGCGTACCTCGAAATGAGCGCGGTGTACGCGTCGATCAACCACTGGGTCGAGGCCGCGGACGCCGCGCGCGAGGCCGTTGATCTGGACGGCGAGGACATCGAGGCGAGGCTCTATTACGCGCGCGCTCTCACCGGCATGAAGAAGCTCGACGGCGCGGCGTACCAGCTCGGGCGCGCGGCCCTGCTCGCGCCCGACGACGCGCGCGTGCTGCGGGAGCTCGGCGTGGTGCTCTATCAAAAGAAGCTCTACGCGAAGGCCGTCGAGCGCCTCACCGAAGCGACCGCGAAGGCGCCCAGCGACGCGCGCGCGCACTACGCCTTGGGCCTCGCGCGCGAAGCGGCGCGCGACATGGGCGGCGCCGTCGCGTCGTACCGCCGCGCGATCGCGATCGACCCCGCGCTCACCGATGCGTACCAAACCCTCGCGGACGCGCTCGCGTCGATGGGCGAGCACGAGGGCGCGGTGGGCGCGCTCAACGCGCTGCTGGAGATCGATCGCTCGAACGAGCAGGCCGCGCACAACCGCGACGTGTTGATCCGCGCGCTCGCCGACATGCACGCGCACAGGCTCCTCGGCAAAGGCTTGGACGCGGTCGGCGCGTCGGCGCTCGTGCGCGAGGGCGGCTTCCGCGATCGCGGGGGCGGTCGCTTCACGACGCCGCTCGCCGAGCTCCGCGCGTCGAGCGACGACAAGGGCGCGACGCGGAGCCTCCACTTCATCCTGCTCGATCCCGAGCGCGCGTCGAGCGAAGAGGACGAGCACTTCAAGGTCACGATCGTCGGCAAAGACGGCAAGACCGAGCGCGCGAGCTTCGCGACCGCGGCGACGCTCACGTTCCTGCGCGAGGCGCTCGGGTGCCCGATGACCCACGCGAGCGAGCTCTACGCGCGCCTCCTCGCGGGCGAAGAGAGCGTCGCGTGGGGCGGCGCCGCGCTCTCGTTCGGGAGCGCGCCTCACCCGGACCGGCCGACGATCCAACGGCATGGGATCGTGGTCGCGCTGCGCGATTGATGCGCTTCGCGCGATCGATCGTCGCCTCGCTCGCGCTCGTCGCGTGCGCGCTCCCCTCGTGCGGCCCCGTCGCGCTCGAAGGCGACGCGAAGACGGCGACCGTGGAGTACGCGCCGTCGTCCGGGCTCCCGGGCGCGGTGCGCGTCGCGTTCACGATCCCGCGCGCAGGGAAGAAACAAGCCTCGTTCTTCGATCTGCCGTGGCCCTCGGATCTGCGCCGCGATCGCGGAGGCAAGCCGATCTTCACGGATTATCCAGGGCGCGACGCGACGATCTTCGAGGACTACGTCGCCGCGGCCGAGCTCGACGTCGACGGCTTCTCGATCGCGCCCGTGATCTACCTTCGCTTCGAAGGGCCTGACGGCGCGCCCGCGAAGGTGCCCGCGATCGACGAGCGCCCGCGGCCCGACGCGCGCGCGCAGGTGATGTTGGTCGACGTCGATCCCACGAGCCCCGAGCGCGGCGCGTTCCATCCGGTCACGACGCACGTCTTCGGCGACGGCCTCAAGTACGTGCCGAGCGGCGTCGTCGCGATCGCGCCCGTCGCCGGCGCCGTGCTCCGCGCCGGCACCCTCTACGCCGCTGTGATGCGCAGAGAGCCTTTGATTCAAGGGGGATCCGAGATCGGCACGAGCCTCGACGCGGAGCTCGTCAAGTGGACCAAGCCGCGCGCCGATCCCGACGAGGAGCGCGCGCGGGCGACGCACGCAGCGGCCCTCGACGAGCTCGGCAAGCGCGGCGTCGCGCGCGGATCGATCGCCGCGATCGCGCTCTTTCGCACGCACGTCCCGCACGCGATCACGGCCGCGTTGCCGCGCGTGATCGACGAGCTGCCCAAGGAGCGCGCGCCGCGCGTGCTGGAGATGGTGCGCGCGACGCAGCACGACACGCCCTCGTACGAGGTGCTCATGGGCTGGTACTGCACGCCCAACTTCCAGACCAAGCTCGACCTCGCGCCGTTCCTCACCGACGAAGGAGGCTCGCTCCGCGCCGACGTGCGCGGCGCGCCGATCCCGATCGAGGTGCCCGAGGGGCGTCACCGCGCGGCGGAGTGCGGGGGCATGCTGCGCGCGCGCTTCGTGCTGAGCGTCCCGCGATCGCCCGCGCCGCACGGCGGTTATCCGCTGCTCGTCACGGCGCACGGCACGGGCGGCGACGCGTTCACGTTCCTCGGCGATCGCGACTTCGCGGGCTGGGCCGCGAAGCTCGGCGCCGCAGCGATATCGACGGATCAACCGCTCCACGGCGGGCGCGGCGGCGCGTGCGCGAGGCCGGGGAGCTGCTCGCCGATCGCGATCTCGATCGCGGGGATCCCCGTCGCGATCCCCGGATCGTCGCGCGCCGAGGTCGCGTTCTACAACCCGCTCTACCCGCGGACCGCGCGCGACAACCTCCGTCAAGCGGCGGCCGACGGGATGACGCTCGCGAGGCTCTTCGGCGGCCTCAACCTCGCGACGGTGCCGGGCGCGCCTGCGCTCTCGTCGGGCGCGCACGCGCGCTTCGATCGATCGCGGATCTTCCTCGCGGGGCACTCGCAGGGCAGCCAGTCGATGGCCGCGCAGGGCGCGGTCGATCCGCTCGTGAAGGGCGTGCTGCTCTCGGGATCGGGGGGCGACGTGCGCCTCGGGATCCTCCGCCGCAAAGACCTCGCGATCGTGCCGGTGATCGCCGCGCTCTGGGGCGTCGCGCCGAACGAGCTCACGCCCTTTCACCCGATGATGTCGCTCATTCAAACGCTCGCAGATCCCATCGATCCCGCGACGTACGGCAAGCTCTACCGCGACACGTCGCGCGCGGTGCTCCACGTCGCGGGTCGCGGCGACACGTACACGCCCGAGATCACCGCCGACGCGCTCGCGACCGCGCTCGGCGCGTCCCCCATCGACGACGCGCGCGGGCTGCGCCTCCTCTACGCGAAGAGCTCGTCGCCGCGCGCGTACGCGAAGCTCACGCCGACCCACGCGGAGAACGGCCACTTCGTCCTTTATTACGAGGCCGAAGGCGACGCGCTCGTCATGGAGTTTTTTTCGCGGGTGCTCGGCGTGAGCCGCTAGCTCGACGAGCTCGCTCGCGCGAGGGGGCGCACGGCGCGGACCTCGATCCAACCGTCGAGGATCTCTTCGAACGAGATCGCGACGTCGCCCTCGTACGCGACGCGCGCGAGGCCGAGCCGACCGTCGTCGGGGCTGGGATCACCGCCCTCGTACACGCGCGAGAGCGCGGCCATGTACGCCTCCGCGGCGGAGCCGAAGCTCCCGAGCCAATGGACGTGCGCGCGCAACGAGCCGACGTGCGGCGTCCCCGCGTCTATCTCGTTGCGCACGCTCACGAGCACGCTCCGCTCCTTCTCTTCGATGTGGAGGAAGATCGCAGGAGCGTCGCTGCGCCCGTATTTCACGGCGTTTTCGAGCAGCTCACAGCCAACGACCGCGATCGCGTCCCTGTGCTCGGCGCCGAGCGCCGCCTCGGTGAGCCGGCCGATCGCCTCCCGGATGAGGTCGATCTTCGACCATTCCGGGGTGATCGACACCGAGAGGTTGAACGTCGATCGCATGAGCGCCTCAGCCTCAGCCTCAAATGGTTCGAAGCACGAGCAGGCCGTCGCCCCGATCGAGCACGCGCAACGCCTCGAAGCAGAGGCGCTGCCACGCTACCTTGCCATCGTACGTGACTCCCATCATCACGCCTTGCTCGCGGCTCCGGTGCATCATCTGGACAACACACGAGATGGTCGACGAGTTGAGATGAAGCACGTGCTCGAAATGATTTTCGATGCCGACGCCGCCTTCGCGCGCGCACGCGATGAGCTCCGTAAAGAACGGTACGAGCGCGTCCGAAGGCCGGCGCGCGTTGGCCTTCCCCTTCCAAACCAGGCGGAACGGGGCAGAGGTGTTGTCCTCCCGGGACAACTCGATCGTAAGGTCACCGTCCTCTAGGTTCTGCATCGAAGGAAGGATCACAGTAAGCCAGGCGCTCATCAGGTCAAGAGGCTTATTCTGCGCGAATCGATGGATGACGAGCCGCGCATGATGCCCCCCGATGCCTCGACCTTCGACGAAGCCGCCGCGCGCGAGGAGATCGCCCGGCTCAAGCGAGAGATTATGGTCCATCGCGCCGAGGCGCTCTCGCTGCGCGAGGAGCTCTCCGGGTTCGCGCAGCGAGAGACGGTGAAGACAGAGTTCTTCGCCAACGTCTCGCACGAGCTGCGCACGCCGCTCACGCTCTCGTTGGGGCCGCTCGAAGAGCTGATGGAGCCCGACGCGAACCTCACCGGCGAAGAGCGGGAGCAATACCTCCGAACGATCCACCATAACCAGCTTCGCCTGCTCAAGCTCATCAACGAGCTGCTCGATCTGTCGAAGCTCGACGCAGGGAGGATGAGGACCTCGCTCGCGCTCACGGACGTGGCGGTGAGCCTGCGCTTTTACGTGACCACGATCATCCCCGCCGCCGAGAGCCGCGGCGTGCTCGTGGAGCTGGACGCGCCCGCGGAGAGCGTGCCGGCGCTCGTCGATCTCGACAAGCTCGAGACCATCGTCCTCAACCTGCTCACCAACGCGCTCAAATTCACGCCGAGCGGGGGATCGATACGCATCGTGCTGCGCGACGAGGGGAGCGAGCTCGCGCTGACCGTGGCGGACAGCGGGATCGGCATCCCCGCCGACATGCTCGATCACGTCTTCGATCGCTTCGCGATGGGCGCGTCGGGCGCGTGGGCGGGCGTGCAAGGGACGGGCATCGGCCTCTCATTGGTCAAGGAGTACGTGCGGCTCCACGGCGGGACCATCTCGGTCGAGAGCGCGCCGGGCGACGGCGCGACCTTCCACGTGCGCCTCCCCACGCGCCGAGGAGAAGAGCCCACGAGCGACCCGGGGAGCGTCGGCTCGCCATCGTCCTCATCGTCGCCGTCGTCCTCATCGTCGCCGTCGTCCTCATCGTCGGAGTACAAGCTCATCGACATCGTGAGCGGCGCGGTGTCGGGCGACGAGAGCGAAGATCTGCCGCGATCCCGGCCGAGCGGCGAGCCCGAGGCGTTGGTCTTGGTGGCCGACGATCTGCCCGAGATGCGGAGGTTCATCGGCGGGGTGCTCAGCCGGAGATACCGCGTCGTGACCGCGCGTGACGGGCTCGAAGCGTTCGAGATCGCCACCGAGCTTCACCCCGACGTGATCGTCGCCGACGTGATGATGCCCATCATGAACGGTTATGCGCTCTGCCAAGCGGTCAAGAACGACTCGACCGAGCTGTCGCGGACTCCCATCATCCTCTTGAGCGCGAAGGCCGATCTCAACGAGAAGCTGGAGGGGCTCGAGCACGGCGCGGACGACTACCTCTTCAAGCCCTTTAACGCGCGGGAGCTCGTCGCGCGCGTAAAGAACCTCGTCAAGCTCCATCGGCAAGAGCGCGAGCTCGCCGAGACGTTTCGGGAGCTCGCCGTGCGCGACAACACCATTCAGCGCGAGCTCGAAGGCGCGCGGGACTTTCAACGCAGCATGTTGCGCGCGCTCCCGCGGCTCGAAGGCGTTCACATCGAGGCGTGGTACAAGCCCGCCGAGCTGGTGGGCGGGGACGTCTACGACATCGATCAGCTCGACGACGGCACGATTCGCTTCTTCTTGGCCGACGCGACCGGGCACGGCGTGCAAGCCTCGCTCGTGACCATGCTCATCAAGAGCGAATATGAGCTCACCAAACATCGATTGAGCTCTCCTGCCCAAGCGCTCCGCAGGCTCAACGCGCGGATGGTGGACCTCTACGGCCCGCTGGGCCTACGTTTCTCGGCCATTTTGGGCGACATCCATCGAGATCGGCAGACGGTTCGTTACGCCACGGCAGCGCACCCGGCGCCTTGGATCGTGCGTAATGGCGAGGTCACGGAGCTGGCCACCGGCGGTACGTTCGTGGGCCTCATTTCAAATGTCGAGTTCCCCGAATGGGAGGCTCCGCTCCAGTCAGGAGATGCGCTGGTCACGTTCACCGATGGCATTACGGAGCAGCCTGACGCGCAGGGCGAGCCGTTCGGCGAGACGAGGCTCAAAAATGCGCTGGCGGAGGCGGGGGACGGGCCCGTGGTGCCCACGGTGGAAGAGAGGGTGTCGGCCTTCGTAGGCGTGCATCCACCTTACGATGACATGACGCTCCTCCGCATCGCCCGGATCGCGTCATGACCAGCGTCAATGGGCCCAAGACCATGTAGGAGAGTCGCGCTTATTTTTTGGTGGCTAAGCGCGGAGGGGCTGCGGAACCCGAACAAAGGTTGGTAGTATGTGGAGTTGAACCGCGTGTGGTCCCGCTTCGATCCCGCAAGGGGGACGCGAGGACCGGAGCCTTTTCCGTCGATGGCGAACGCTCACCAAAAAGATGACGCCGATGATCTCGACCCTGGGTCTCCGCAAGCCCAGATGGACACCGTCCGTGTTCGAATCGGGGAGCCCCCGCCACCCGAGTCGCGGAGGATGAGCACCACCGGTCTCCCGTTGCAGTCGACGGTCGCCGAGACCTACCGCGTCGAGGCGGTGCTCGGCCGCGGCGGGATGGGCACGGTTTATCTGGTCTATGACAAGTGGCTGGACCGGCACGTCGCGCTCAAGGTGATTGCGCCGCCTTGGCTCGAAGACCCGGAGGCCGCCGCGAACTTCCAGCAAGAGGCGAGGGCCCTCGCGAAGCTCAAGAGCCCTCATGTGGTGCAGGTCCACATCCTTAGCCAATACGAAGAATCGTATTACTTCGTGATGGAGTACGTGCGGGGGCGGAGCCTGCGCGCGATCTTGGCCGAGCACGAGGCGAGCAACGCGACTCTGCCGCTCCGCAGGACCATCACGATCTTGAGCCAAATCGCCGAGGGGCTGGAGGCGGTCCACGCGGCGGGCCTCATCCACCGCGACGTCAAGCCCTCCAACATCATCATCCAAGACGACACCGGGCTGCCCGTGCTCGTGGACTTTGGGCTCGCGGTGCCGGGTGAGCTCATCAATTTGAACAAGTTCGCTGGGACGCCTCAATACATGGCGCCCGAGCAGATCATGCCGTCGGGCAAGATCACCCCACGAACGGACATCTACTCGCTCGGCTGCGTCGCGTTCGAGCTGCTCACGGGGCAGCGCCCGTTTCGCGTGCCGAGCGACCCCGATTTGGCGCGTCAAGTGATCCAAAAGCCGGCTCCTCTCGTATCGAGCATTCGCCCCGAGCTCACGGTGTTCGACGAGGTCATCGCGCGCGCGCTCGCCAAGACCCCTGAAGAGCGCTTCGCCTCCGTCTCCGCGTTTCGAACGGCGCTCCTCGACGCGGACGCCCGGCTCGGCAAACCGCTCAAGCCGGCGCGCGACACGCACAAGCCGAGCGAGCCGCCGCCCGTGCGCAACGACGGCAAGCTGCACGTGTTGGTCATCGATGATGATCCGGTGTTTCGGAAGATCGCCTCATCCGCCGTGCAGTTCGTCTTTCAGCTCAACGTGGTTGTCGCCACCGCGGCGAGCGGCCTCGAAGCGATCGAGCGCGCCGAGCGCGATTTGCCGGACATCGTGCTGCTCGACTACGACATGCCCGGGCTCAACGGGGCAGAGACGTTGAGCCATCTGCGCGCGATGGCAGGCGGGGACCGGATCCGCGTGCTCGTGATGAGCGGTTGGGTGTCGGACCTCGAACGGAGCCGCTTCTCCGCGCTCGGCGTCAAAGACTTCCTCGTCAAGCCCATCGAGAATCGCCAGCTCGCAGAGCGGGTGAGCGAGATCGCGAAGCGGCTCACCCGTCCGAAGAAATAACCCTTTTGATGCGTCGAGGGGTCTTGTCTCAGCTCGCCGCCGGAGGGGGAGCGAGGACGTAGTCGCGATAGTCGTTGGGGTCGCCCTCGCGGCCTTCCATGGCGGCGAGCGCGATGTTGAACATCTCGCGCGCGGTCACGTAGTGCAGCGACCAGCGGCTCCCATCGTTGTAGTGCTCGGCGAGCGCGCGGTGCATGGTCCTGCCACCGTCGCCGAGCAGCGACGCGGCTTGAAGCTCGGGTGAGCCGTGCGTGTGGACCTTGACGAACACCCACTCCGGCCTCCCCTCCACGTGGATGTTCTGCTCGACCCACGTGCGCGCGCGGCGCGCGGTGCCGGGCTCTTTGGCGGTGATCGCCGAGTTCTCGATGCGAATCGGGATCTTCTCGGCGCGGGTCGCGAGCGCGAGCGGGCCCTCGATCATCAAGATACGATCGCGCTTGATCTCGCCCACGCGCGCGCGCTCGCCGCTCTCGTAAGCGCGCTTCTTGGCGATGTCGCCCACGGGCCAATAGATGCTGTTGACAATGTTGGGTTGGCTCTCGTCGGGCGCGGACGGGAAGGTGAAGTCGGCGTAACACCCTGTCTCGAAGAGGAGCGGAATCTCGTCGTCCACGCCGCAATACGTGCCGTCGGCGCGCGCGTTGGCGAGGCACCAATTGCCGTGGATGAAGGCATAACGGATCCGCCCGTCCTTCTCGCGCGAGAAATGACCGTGCTTTTGGAAGTCATCGAGGGTCTGGAGCAAGCTCTTTTTGAGCGTCTCGTGGGTGTCGCCGTCGTGGTGGAGGTGGACCTCGACCTCGCCGAGGCCCTTTTTGGTGAGGTCGGCCAGCGCGTCGAGCCAGCCGGGCCTGTATTGCTCGCCGGGGAAGAAGAACGAGTGACGAGGCGGCCGCCCGTCCGCGTCGCGGAACTCGGAGCAGAGCTTGGGATAACGGTCCGACCAGAGGCCGACGCGCGCGTCCGCCTGCGCGTCACCCACGTTGTTCCAGAGCGGCTCGTGGTGATCGCAAAACGCGAAGAGCAGGTGCCGGGTGCCCTCGTAGCGCGGGGCGCTACGCTGCTCGAAGGAGCGGCGGGCGTATCCTTCGATCCACGTGTCGAAGCGCTTCTCGCGGAAGTAATTGACGACGGCGCGCATAGGACGCGCATCCTATCACGATTGAGGGGCTCTCAGCGGGAGGCCACGCGGAGGATCGCGCACGAGACCGCCGCGCGCACCGAGGCGCTCGGATCGGCGGCGACGATCGCGGCGCGCGGGAGATCGCCGAGCTCGGCGAGCGCGGCGCCGGCGACGGCGCGCGCGGTGTCGTCGGGCTTTTTGCCGTCGGCTTCGAGCACGGGGACGAGCTTCTTTTCGCCCGCGCGCGCGAGGATCACCTTGGCCGCCGACGCGTGATCGCCGTCCATCGACGTCATTTCGAAGAGCCGATCGAGGAGGCCTGTTCGCGCGGGAGAGCCGGGCGCTGCGCCGCCTTCGCTCGGATCGGCGTCGAGGCGCTTGCCCATCGCGTGCGCGGCGGCGACCTTGTCTTGATCCATCTCGACCTTGCCGATCGCGTCGCGGATCGCCTTGATGCTCATGGGCGCGGACTCGATCGCATAGACGCGCTCTTCGAGCGGGCCGTGCGAGACGGCGCGCTCGATGACGCCGATGGCCTCGCCCGAGCCTTCGCCGCCTGCGCGGATCAGCGCGAGCGCGGCCTTGAGCGCGGACTTTCCGCTCTGCGTGGTGACGGCCCAATAGAGCTCTTCGCGACCGCCTGTCTTGAGCGACGCGGGGAGCGCCCATGCCTCGGCGATCGCCTCGCGGACCTTGTCCTCGGCGCCGGGCCACAGATCGCGGAGCGCGAGCACGATGCGCTCGCCGCCGAGCGAGCCCGCCGCGCGGATCGCGAGCTTGCGCGCGTCGGGGTGCGGATCGAGGCGCGCGGCGTCGATCAAGGCCTCGGTGTCGCTCGCGTCTTCGGCTTCGATCGATGAGTGGAACGCCGAGCTTCGAACCTCGGGGTCGGGATCGAGGAAGAGCTTGCGGCGCTTGATGCCGCCTCCCGGGCCCGCGAGCGATCGCGCGCCGACCGCGCGGAAGGCGCCGTTCGGGCCGTCGGCGGGCTCGTTGAGCCAGCGTTCGAAGCCGCCTGATCCTTCGAGGCCCGCGTCGATGCGGATCAACATCGCGACGGCGCCGACGCCGTCGCGGCGGACCGCGCGATCGTCGAGCGCGCCGTCGAGGGGTTTCGCGCAGCTCGCCATCGCGCGGACGCGGCGGATGCCGTCGTCGCCTTCGGCCCTCTTGATCTCGCCGCCCGCGAGCGTGCGCGCGACGCGGACCGCGTCTCCGTTCGAGAGCGCGCCGCGCTCGAGATCGGCGACGAGCGAGGCTCGGAGCGCGTCGACCTTGCCTTCGGCGGCGTCGCGGAGCGCGGGGGAAGCGCCGCAGCCGGTGAGCGCGAGCGTGAGCGCGATCCACACGGGAGATCGGGTGAGCGACATGCGAGCGAGACGGTAGCGCTTTCGTTCGATGGGCGGAAGCGGCTTTACGGCGCCGCGCAAATCGCGGAGCGTAGGGCGCGTCATGACCACGGCACGCGAGCTTCGATCCGCGACGACGCGCGAGCTGCGCGATCACATCGTGCGCGGTCACCCCGTGGATCCGCGCGCGATCGAGGGCTTTGCGTACCGGGGCACGAGCCTCGGGCTGCCGCGCGTGGTCGAGCGGCTCACGTGGAAGACCTTTCAAAAGACCTTCTATCGCGATCCCTCTTCGGGCCGGCTCTTCGGGTGGAACGTGCGGCTCGAACAAGACGGCATCGACGCGCCGAGCCGGCCCAAGAAGAGGCGCGGCGTGCCTGTGACCGAGTGGCACTATGAGGTCACGGGCGCCGCGGGCGTCCCCGCGCCAAAGGGCTTCGATCGCGGCCTCATCATCGACTATTCGCGCGCGCCGAACCCGCCCGGCCCGATGACGATCACCAAAGATCCATTGGTCGCGCTCTCGCCCGGCGACCCGACCGAGCTCCTCGGGGTGAGCTACTTGGTCGTCGGCGGCCGGTGCGTCGAGACGCCCACGTATTTTACGTTGGAGCGTGAAGCGCCGATTGAGCACGTGCCTTATGACGACCCGCGGCCGACCTTTGAATGGCTGCGCCTCTCCGCGTTCGAGCGGCGTTGGGCCTCAGCGCTCTTCGGCGCGATCATCGGGGCGGGCGGGGGTGATGGGCTGCCTCCGTTCGCGTCCGTCGACGAGGGTCTGTTTTATCGTCGCTTCGAGTCGGCCGCGGCGCCCCTCGTCCGCGCGGGGCTCCGGCCCATGCTCTATGCGCTCGTGTTCGCGCCTGTCACGATGGGCTACAAAAAGCCTTTCTTTGCGCTCTCAACGGAGGATCAAGCGCGCTTTTTGATCGAGGTCGATCACGAGGGGAACGCCTTTTTGCGTCAATCGCTCGCGGCGCTCAAGACGCTCGCTTGTTTTGCGTACTTCGAAGATCCCGTAGTGCGCGCGCGTGTGGGAGGCTCCGTGTGACAGGGCTCTGCTCGCTCGATGGTCGTTTGGTCGCGCGGGCGCACCGGGACACCTGCGATGTCGTCGTGGTGGGCAGCGGGCCCGCGGGCGCGGTGGCCGCCAAGGTGATGGCGGAGCGCGGCGCGAAGGTGGTGGTGATCGAGGAGGGGAATCACGTCACGCCGGAGCAATTCCACGAGAGTGGTTTGCGCGCGATGGCCTCGCTCTATCGGGAGATGGGCACCTCGCTGACGGCCGGCAACGCGCCCATGCCCTATTTGCAAGGGCGGGTCGTGGGCGGCACCTCGGTGGTGAACGGGGCGATCAGTTGGCGCTTCCCGCGTGAGGTCGCGGAGGCTTGGATTCGCGACGATCCCGCGCTCGGTGAGGCCATCCCTTATGAGCGCATCGCCGAGGTCGAAGCGGTCATCGAGGCACGGCTCAACGTCCATCCCACCGAAGCGAACGTCGCGGGCCGGAAGAACCTGCTGCTCGGCAAAGGGGCCGACGCGCTCGGCAAAGAGCACAGGCCGATTCGGCGCAACGTGCGAGGGTGTGTGGGCGCGGGCCGCTGTTTGCAAGGGTGTCCGCACGGTCACAAGCTCTCGATGGACAGGAGCTATCTGCCCGACGCGGTGGCGCTCGGGGCGCGCATCGTGGCGGGGGCGCGGGTGGACAGGGTGCTTGTCGAGCGGGGGCGCGCGGCCGGCGTCAAAGGCACGATGGCGAGCGGGGCGCCCTTCGAGGTGCGGGCGTCGCGCGCGGTGGTGGTCGCGGCGAGCGCGATTCAATCGCCGTGTCTCCTGATGAAGAGCGGGGTGTTGCACGGCCCTGTGGGACAAGGCTTGATGGCGCACCCGGGTGTGTCGGTGACAGGCCGCTTCGCGGAGCCCGTGCGCGCGTGGGAGGGCGCGACGCAGGGCCATGAGGTGACGGGCTATCGCGGAGAGGGCTTGAAGCTCGAAGCGCTCGGGTTTGACCGATCCCTTTTGGCGAGCCGCATCCCCGGTGTGGGGGCGGGCTTCGCCGGTAGGCTCGCGGAGATCGATCGGTATGCGGTGTGGGGAGCGGCGGTGAGGGCCAGGGCGAGGGGCCGCGTGCTGCCGTGGTTTGGATCCAAGGCTGTTGTGCTTTATTCGCTGGGCGAAGAGGACGTCGCGCGGGTGAGACGCGGTGTGGAGGTGCTCGGGGAGGCGATGCTCGCGGCCGGGGCCGTGGAGGTGTATCCGGGCGTCAAAGGGTTTGACGGCGTGGTGACCGATAAGGCCGTGATGAAGCGGTTCAGCGCGGAGGGGCCGCGTCGGGCCGGCGATTATGCCATGTCGATGACGCACCTGTTCGGGACGACCAAGATGGGGTCGAACCCCGAGACCAGCGTGGTGCGGCCGGATTTTCGGCATCACGCGGTGGAGGGGCTTTATGTTGCGGACTCCAGCGTGTTCCCCACGAGCCTCGGGGTCAACCCGCAGATCGCGATCATGGCGCTGGCCTACTTGTGCGGGGAGAGGGTGGTGGAGTGATGGTTCG
>CAYTJL010000149.1:21024-23979 GCA_964437785.1 uncultured Polyangiaceae bacterium | reverse complement strand
AGAGCAAGCTCACGAGCCAATCCGCGGGCCTGTGCTCGTAGACCGCGGTCATCTCCGTGATGGCGCCGCCATGCGTCCAAACCTTGTTGTAGATGACGTTGCCGTAGTCGTCGTACGCGATCACACCTTCGCGCGTACGATGATCCTGCTTGGCGTTCGCCCCGTCGATGTCCGTGATGTGAACCTTGGCGCCCGCGCTCTCGTCGACCGATACATCCTCTTCCCATTCGGTGCTCGTCCATGCTGAGGGGGCGATAAAATAGGTCTGATCCTGGTTCATCCGCGTGAGCGAATAGGTCACGCTCGTGTCCACGATGCGCGCTCGCTTACTCTGATCGTCGATGAGCGCCGCGCGGCGGATGGTCTTGGGCCGGAGCGCGCCGGGATAGACGGTGCCGTCTTTGGCGGCGTGATCAAATGTGGTGATCGTCTCGGCTTTCCGCTCGGGCTCCCATGCGCGCACCACGCCAAAGCCCAGGAACCCCCGCCCGTGCGCGTCCCCCCGCGGATCTTCGTAGGAGTAGAGCGCGCGCAGATACGAGAGCTTCTCCGGCCGGCTCAGCGCATGATGCTCGCGCGCGACCAAGAACCCTTGTTTGATGCAGCGTTGCGGATGCGCGCAGCTCGCGGGCTCCGGGCTCTCTGACCATCTCGGCGAATAGATCACCTTCTCGCGGGGCGCGGCCATGCCCGCGTCGCCCACCTCTGCGAGCACGTCGACAGTGCCTTTGCCCGTCTGCCGATACACCGTCCAGCCCCAGCCGATCAGGCTCTCCGCATAACCAGCCACGTCGATGAGGCCATCGCCGTCGAAGTCGCCGAGCGCCATGGGCGCTTTGATCGCGAGCTTGGTCTGCTCGAAGCCCTCGATCGTCTCTCCCCGCCATCGAAGCCGATAAACGGCTTGTCCTCCAGGAATGAGCGTGTTGCGGATCAAGAGCAGGTCGTCGCGCCCATCCCCATCCAGGTCCGTCGCCCACAAGCGCCATCCGCTCGGGAGAGGGTCTTGTCCTTCCAAATCGAGCGGTGTGCAAAGCTCGCCGCCCTTCGCGTCGTGGCACAGCGACGGCACGTTTTGCTTGTCTTGATACCAAACCGACTCTCGAAAGCCATCCCCGTCGAGATCCGCGAGCGCGCGAATGCCAACGCCGCTCCCCCCATATCCCTCGCCTTTGGCGACCTCCCACCCGCCATTGACGCGGAGGAGCTTGAAGCTCGTAAGCTTCTCCCCGTTTCGCTCGTATGGGCCAATCGAGATGCCCGCGCGCCCTTCGATGGAGCTTCCGACGTACGCGAGCTTCTTCCCTTCGTAATCGATCGGCTTACCCTTCGTGCCGACGAGGACGCTTGGAGCAAAGTTGAACCCACCAAGGTTGAGCCGATAGCTCCACGTGAAGGTGCCTTGACCGTCGTGATCCCCTTTGATGAGGTCCGGCAGGCCATCGCCGTCGAGGTCCGCCCAAAAGACGGGATCGCCCTCGGTCGGGTCGAACGCCTCGCCGAGATCCATGCCCCAGAACGAGAGGCTTTGCTCGCTCGCCGAAGCGCTGTCGAGCCCAACGATGATGTACTTCTGATTCTGCTCGTCCGGGCCCACCAGCTCGAAGCGACCGTCACCATCCAAATCGACAGGCTTGGTCTCGTCGAAGCGAAGCCTGTTGAACCAGCTCGTGACGTCGCGCGAGACGCCGAGCGGCGCGCTGTTATCCTTGGTCGTGACGAGCCGAACGCTGATGAGGTCGTCTTGCAAAAAGAGGATCTCATCGCGGCCATCACCGTCGAGATCCAAGGTGATCGCCGGCCTGTCGGGGTTAGGTGCGTTGAAGGGGAGCGCCTCGTACGAGGGCCCGGTCGAGCTCTCCCACGTGAAGGTGCGCGCCGGCAAACAGCCGCCGAGCGCCCCGCACCTCTCGACGCTGGTCAAGAGCGAGGTGCCTGTGCCAGCGCTTTGCACGTACGAGAGCTTGTATCGCCACGCGAGGCTCGGAGACATGGAAGGAGGCGAAGGCGCGAACGTTTGGATCTCCTTCAGCCGTTTGGTGACCCGCGTCGAGGCGCCGCCGCCGAGCACCACGGTGGATACGTCGGGCCTGTCCTCATAGATGAGCTCCACGCGCCTTTGCCCCGGCTCCGCGGTTTGGACGGGCCATGAGGGCGGGAGCGCGACGGCCTCGGTGTAGTCGATGCGGGTCGGGAAATACTCTCGATTCGGGAGCTGGTACTCCTGGACGACATCGTACGTGTAGCGGATGGCGTTGCCCGCGCGGTCCCACTCGACGTCGAGCAGCCAAACCTTGTTGACCACAGGAGCTTGCTTGTACGCGCGCACGCGGCCGTCTTTGGTCCACACCATGAAGCCGTCGATGTGCTCTTTGTCGGGCCTATGCGCGACGATGCGCGTAAAGGTCTCATCTTCGGTGCGGTATTCGGTGCCGGCCACGTGGGGGCCGATCGGGATGAGCGCGTGGCCGTCCAGACAAAAGCGATCGCCGTCATTGTACGCTGGGCTCTCGCGATAGCCATCCGTCGCGGCGGTGCGCGCACAATGGGCGATCTCGGACAGGCCGCCCAGCGAGAAGCCTGCGCCGACATGGCCGTTGGCGCCACGGCTCGAATACGTGAGCGACAACGCGGGCTGCACGCCCGCGCGGCCCACAGGGACGTCGATCGGCACCGTGTAGTTGTATTCGCCTGTCGCCCCAACGTGCCCACTGCCCGGCAACGAGCCCACCGCATCGCCTTTGACGAGCGGCAAAGGGGGCGCGCCGAGCGGCGCTTTGGGCGCGGCGGCCATGCCCGGAACGTCGGCCATCGTGCAATCGGGCGCGTCGATTGAGGCTGTCGGCTCGGGCGACGAGCTACACCCGCCGAGACCAGGCGCGAACGCCACGGCTGCGACGAAGAGCAGGAGCAGGAGGCGAGCCGGCATGGTCCGGCCCGGCGTTTTACCATGCC
>CAYTJL010000149.1:0-20924 GCA_964437785.1 uncultured Polyangiaceae bacterium | reverse complement strand
AAGAGCAGGAGCAGGAGGCGAGCCGGCATGGTCCGGCCCGGCGTTTTACCATGCCGAGGAGCTACGTTGGTTGGCTTTTTCATAACGTTACCGTGCAGGGTTTGGCCCTGTCGCCTCCTAACGATGCGATATCTCGTGATATCGTGTTGCCGCGCCGATGCAGCGCGCAGCAATCCCTTTTGGGCGCGACCTGGGCCCCTAATTTGTCCATCGACGCGAGCCCGACAGAAGTTGCTTAAAAAAGTGAACGGGCCCAAAAATTTTTTTGGACGGGCCCAGCCGCGGCGGCGCCGGGGCGGACTGGATGAGCCGGCAGCCCTAAGCCGCCGCGGGTGTCAGCGCTCGCCCGGGCCCCACGGCAGGCAGGGGTCGGTCTCGGGGAGCGGCTCGCCGTCCAAGGGCTCGAACGGCACGGCGAACGACACGAGCCCCGCGTCCATGTGCTGCGCGGCGAGGTCGCGGACGCAGCCTCGAAACGACATGTCGACCTTGCGGCTCGTCCATTGACGATGATGGATGATGCGATTGGGCGAAAAACCATGATGTTGGCAGAGGGCCGCGCAGATGCGGCCGAGCGCGTCGATCTGCGCGTCGGGATACACGTCGCCGGGCACGCCGGAGTTCTCCACCTCGATGCCGTACAAGAATGGATTGCCGCTCACGCTGTCACGATATCTGCGCGCGCGCGCGTCGTCGTCCACGGGCTCGTCCGCCCGCACGAGGTCGAGCACCTCGGCCGCCCCGAGCCCCGCGTGATTCGCGATGTTGGCCGTGACGAGATGCGCTTTGCCCGACCGCGCGAGCACGATGTGACAGAGCGGCCCGGGCACGTCCGGCCGGCCTTTTACGCACAGCGAGAGCGAAGGCGCGTCCCCTCGTTTGGGCCCAGCGGTGTGATGAACGAGGATGCCCTCGGGCGCAAACCCCTGCTTGCCACGCGTCTCCCAACCCTCCACGGCCTCCACGTCGACGCCCGCGGCGGCGAGCACGTCGAGGAGACTCGGGTCCTCCTCATCATAAGGAGAGTCGAAGCTCAACGCGCCTCGCCGGTACACGTCGAGGAAGCGCGCGGGGATCTTGTCGTGGGTTTGAAGGACGTCGAGGAGGTCGACCTCCTCCCCCGTCGCCGCGCGCCGCGCCCTCCTTTGTACGGGTTGGAAGAGCTGCGAATAATCATAATGGGCCGCGTCGTGCTGGGCGCCCGGGGTCTGCACCGGCCGCGGCGGACGCGCGCCGAGGTCCCAGAATCCATAGTTGACCGCGCCGCGCTCGGCGAGGCGCGGGTGCAGGATCCAGAGCTTCCACGCGCCGAAGACGAGCCCCCTCTCCGAAGGTGCTTTGCCCGCGATTTTGTCCTCAATGCCTTCGTGAAAGCGCATCACGAAACCTACGCTCGTCATCTTGCGCGCGTCCTCTGCGGTCCGCACGAGCGGCACAAAGCCGATGGGGGATCGCGCGTGGGCGAGCATGGCGTCGGCCATGGCCTTGGTCGGCGTCACCCAATCACGCTCCCGGCACATCGTCACGACCTCGGCGTAGCTCACCGGGAGCCGCACGCCGGGTACGCCGTCCACCGGCGCCTTGAGCGCGTCGGACGCGACCGAGATCACGAGATCTCCGACCGCGACGTCCACCCACGTGATCGGCTCGACCTCTCCCCGGTCGAGCGCCGCCGCCAACATACCACCTGCTCTTACGCTCGCGTCCATCATGAGGCCCACTCTCCGCGAGCCCGTGATAAGGAGTCAACGGCACGCGCGCGCCTCGCCTCGCGGCTATCACGTGTCAAGCGGAACATGCCCTCTCCGGTCGCGCCCACCCGGTGATGATGACGTGTCAATGGACATGGACGCGCCGCGCGGCGCCGTGCTCTCTTGCCGTGAGCGAGGGTCGACGCGAAGGAGAGGAGCGCGCCTATATGCGGACGTTGATCGTGAGCGATCTCCACCTCGGGAGCGGGGGCCCTTATGACGCCTTCGCCGGCGAAGATGCTTTGCCGGACCTCCTGGATCGCGAGGGCCGCGCGTCCACCCACGTGATCGTCAACGGCGACGGCGTCGACTTCTTGATGAACGACGACCCGCTCGTCCTCGACGGCAAACGGGCCGTGGATCAGGCGCTCGCCATCGCCGAGGGCCGCGCGAGCCGCCGCGTCTTCGAAGCGATGGGGCGCGCGCTCGCGCGCGGCTGCGAGGTGACGCTCCGGCTCGGCAACCACGATGTCGAGCTCGCCTTGCCGGAGGTCCAAACCGCGCTCCGCGGCGCGCTCGGACAACCCCCCTCCGTCGCCGCGCGGCTCCGCTTCCAGAACGGCGACGCCCCCGCGATCCTCCGCGTGGGCGGCGCGCGGATCCTCGTGACCCACGGCGAGCACAACGACCCTTGGAACCGCGTCGACTACGCGGATCTCGCGCGCGGCGAAGGGTACGCGTACGCGCCCGGCTCCAAGCTCGTCAAAGAGCTCTTGAACCCCATCGCGCGCGACGACGGGCTCCGGTTCTTGAACCTGCTGAAGCCCGATTTTCAAGGCGGGCTCCTCACCGGGCTCGCCGTCGCGCCCTGGATCGTCAAGCACGCGCTCAAACGAGCCTCGTGGGACGTGGTGTGGCATCTCTTCAAAAAGACCCGCGGCCCCGCCTCGTTCGCGGAGGGCGAGGCCGATTATGGCATCTCCTCTCGGATCGACGCCGCCGGGCTCACGATCGAGGAGCGCGCCGCGCTCGAAGCGGACATGGGCGATGGGCCTTTGGCCTTCGCGGGCGACGACGATGAGGGCTTGGCCCTCAAGCTCGCCCGCGCGGGGCTCGCCGCGTGCGCGGCGGTGCAGCGGCGGATCGCGGGCAGAGAGGGTGACGCGTATTTCGATCTCGCCCCCTCGGACGACGAGGCGCGCGAGAGCGCGAGGCTCGCGGCCAAATACGATGTCAGCGCGGTGATCACCGGGCACACGCACGCGGCGCGCTGGGGCCTCTCGCGCGATGTCGTGACGGTCAACACAGGGACGTGGATTCACCTGATGCAGCTCCCGCCCTACGACGCGGGCGACGAGGCGTGGGCCGAGCTCTTGGCCGAGCTGCGCCACGATCCGGGGCTCACGTCGGCGGACGCGCGCTGGGCCCGCACCATGACCCGCTTCACCGCGGCGATCGCGGCGCCGAGCGGCGAAGGAGCGTTGGTGTCGCTCATCGCGTATGGCCATGACGGCCCGAGCACGCTCGGCGAGGCGCCCATCCCACGCGCGAACGGGGAGCGGCGATGATCGCGCGGTGGGAGGACTACGCGGCCGACGCGGGCACGGAGCAGGCGGGGCGCGCGCTCGACGCCGAGATCCTCGGCGCGATCTGCGAGAACCGCGCGGCGATCCCCGTCGAGCCGAAGCTCAAACCCACCACGATGGTGCGGGGAGGACACGTGTATGGAGGGGGCGGCGACGCCGCGCACGCGGCGTATCTGGAGCAGTGGTTGGGGCGCCGCGCGGCCTCGGCGAGCCCGCTCGATCAGCGCAGGATCATGGCCTTTCGCGCGCTCCTGCGCCGTGAAGGGAGCACCACCGCGATCAACACGTACGATCGGCAAATCGTCACCTGGGGAGTCGGCTTCAGCGGCTTTGGCAGCCTCGGCAGGGTGATGGGCCGCGCGACGGCGAACGAGGCTGTTCGCGCGCTCTTTTGCGGCGTGGGGATGCGCTGTCGGGGTAGCCGCATCTACGACGTCGTCGACGTCGAAACAGGGCTCGTCGTCACCGGGACGGCGCCCGCGCTCGAGATCGTCCGCGGATCGGCCGAGCTGCTCCATACGCTCATTCACGCCGCGCGCGACGGCGCGACCCGCGACGCGGTCACCGGCGCGCAGCTCACGACGTTCCTGGAGACGTCGGCGGTCATCCCGGGCGCGGAGGCGGTCGCGACACAAGCGCTCTTCAACCTGCTCGTGCACCTCAATCACTGGCTGCCCGCGTACATGATTGGCGCGCTCGCGTGGGCGGTCCCGCGCGCGGGCGAGGGCGGGCCCTCGGCGGAGCGCGATAAAAAGCTCGCGGCGCTGTGCTGCCGTTACTTTTACGGGAAGGCGCGGAGGGGCCCTATCGCGCCGGATTACAAGCAGCTCGCGATCTATTGGGAGCACATGAAGGCAGACGGGCTCGACTGTTTGGACGACCCGTTCTTCCGCGCGGGCGCGCCGCCGAGCGACGATCCCTTTGCCGCGTGAGCCCGCTACGGCTTGCTCGTGCCCTCGCGACCGTACACGTCTTCGAGCCGGACAACGTCGTCGAGCTCGGGCGTCGAGACCTCGAGCACGTCGACGTCGGTCGCCGCGATCATGCGATGGATGGTGCCGGGCAGCACGTGGAACACGTCGCCCGCCTTCATGCGGCGCACCTCGACGCGGTCGGCGGGGCCGACCTCGAGGTCCATCTCGCCGGTCTGGACCATCAAGGTCTCTTCTTTGACCTTGTGGTACTGGCGCGAGAGCTTGTGGCCTGCGCGGATATGCAGCACCTTCCCTACGTAGCGAGCGGTTTCGGCCCAGATGACTTCGTGGCCCCAAGGTTTGTCGACGCGGCGCATGAGCTGTGCTTAACACGGCCCGATGCCGCCTGTGCAAGAACGACTTCAAAAGATTATCGCCCGCGCCGGCATGAGCTCGCGCCGCGCCGCCGAGGACCTCATCACGTCGGGCCGCGTGCGCGTGAACGGCCGCGTCGTGAGCGAGCTCGGCGCGAAGGCGGATCCGCGCGCGGATCGCATCGAGGTCGACGGCAAGCGGCTCGTGGCCGAGGCGCTCCGTTACATCGTGCTCCACAAGCCGCGCGGCGTGGTCTCGACGCTCTCCGATCCCGAGGGCCGGCCCACGGTGGGCGAGATCCTTCGCGGCGTGGGCGCGCGCGTGTTCCCCATCGGCAGGCTCGATTTCGCGACGAGCGGCGTGCTGCTCGCCACCAACGACGGCGCCTTCTCGCAAGCGCTGCTCCACCCGCGCGGCGGCGTCCCCAAGACGTACGTGCTCAAGGTGCGCGGCCGCATGGAAGAGGCCGACATCGATCGGTGGCGCGACGGCGTCGACCTCGACGACGGCAGGACGCTCCCGGCCGAAGCGTCGCTCCTGCGCTACGAGGACGACAAAACCTGGCTCGAGATCACGCTCCGCGAAGGGCGCAACCAGCAGATCCGAAGGATGGGTGAGGCCACGGGCTTCCCCGTGATGCGGCTCGCGCGGACGATCTTCGCGGGCGTCACGCACGAGGGGCTCCGGCCGGGCGAGTACCGCGACCTGACGATGCAAGAGCTCTTGGACCTCCGAAAGCGCTTCGGCGTCAAGGCATCTCCTGTCCGCGGCGGCGCCGGCAGGGCGCCTATGGCGAGCGCGGACAAGCCATCTCCGCACGCGGAGAGGCGGCGTGAGGGCGGGCCGCGAAACGAGGGGCCGAGGCGGGACAACGATCGTCCCGAGCGGCCCCGAAGGCCGGGCGGAGAGGCGGCGCCCAAACGAAGGACGGAGGGCGCGCCTCCCAAAGCATCTCGCCCGCGCACCGCAGAGGGGCGCCCGCGCGCCGCAGAGGGGCGCAACGAAGAGCGACGGCCGCGCGGCGAAAGGCCGTTTAGAGCGCCAGGCGGTCGGCCTCGGTGACCTTGGTGGCCGTGTCCGCGTAAAGGAAGCCATCGCAGCCGAGCGCGAGCTTGAAGAACGGAAGGTTCTTGGTGGCGGGGCCCTGGATCACGTGGCCCAAGCGATCGAACTCGCTGCCATGGCACGTGCAGCGGATGCCCTCGGGGATCAAGAGCCCTTTGGAGCCCGCCATGTTGCACGACACATGGGTGCAGAGCGAGCTCATGGCATAGAGCCCGCCCGCGTCGCGGCCGATGATCACCTTGGTGCCGGTGACCTTATAGATGCCTTCGACCGCGTATTGGGCCGGATCACCGCACGCGGCCCCAGGGGGGAGCGGACCGCAGCCCCCGCCCCCTGCCCCGCCTTGACCGCTGCTGCTCGTCGATCCGCTCGACGACGTGGTCGCGCCCGCGCCGCCTTCGCCGCCCCCGCCGCCTCCTCCGCCTGCGCCCGTGGGAGTCGTGCCCTCCGAAGAGCACCCGTCGAGCAGCGGGACAGCGCCCGCCGCGATCATCGACCCGCTGAGAACCTTGAGGAAGCGCCTGCGATCGTTCATAAAGGCCCCTCTTAGCGCAGGCCGGGCGCCCTGAGAAGCTCGGTTTTCTTTATGCCGGTGAACGGCAAAAGTTCATGATGGCTGTGAGGCGCAGGGGCCTTTGCCGCGACGTGCTCAGTTCAAGAAGTCGCAGACGTAGCCCGTGCCCTGCGTGTTGGGCGCGCAATAGGTGCCCGCGCAGCAGACGGCCACGGAGCAATCTTCACCTGCGTTGGCGCACGGGAGCGAGGCGTCCGAGCCGCCGCCGTCCGGCACGCCGCCGTCGCCGGGGTTGAACGCGTCCTCGGCCCAGAACGGACGGTGGTTGTTCTCGTTCAAGAGCTGGAAGGGCAGGCGGAACGCGGGGAAGCTCGGATCGGAGGCGGTCCCGAGCTTCTGCGGATCGATGGCCGCGACCCAGAGCTGCTGGAGCTGATCTCCATAGGTGGATCCGTTGGCGAGCACGAGGCCATAATCACGCTTCGACGCGAACGCGACCCAACGCACGTCGGAGGCGTCCGCGAGCGGCGCCCACGTAGGCATGTTGTTGGCGATGCCCGTCATCACGACGCCATCGGCGACGATGGTGTTGAGCGCGACCAGATCCGACTCCATCGCTCCCGCCTGCGCCGGCGCGACAAAGAGCTTGGCCGCCGCGTTCTTGTCGGAGGCCCCGGTCGCGTGCATGTACACGATCCATTGGCCCGTGGGATCGAACATGGGATAGGCGTACGTGTCGCTCCCGCCCGTGGATTGCCGGACGATGGTGATGTTGCTGAAGACGTCGGCCGCGTGATCCATCATCGCGAGCGAGGAGCCTTGGACGCCGCGATCTTTGTTGTTGGTGCCGTAGGCGAACGCGATGCGCGTGCCGTCGGGCGACCAGTCGGGCTGCGTGCCGAACTTGCCCATGAGATCGATGGCGCCCGTGGGCGAGCCGATGGGAGCGCCGGTGTTCCCGTCGAGCAGCTTCAAGATGCCGCTCCGCGCGGAGATGACGCGCGTCGCATCGGGGTTGAACGTGGACCACGCGTTGGGGATGTCTTTGTTGTTGTACGAGTCGAAGACCACGGGCGGCGGGACCGTGCCGTTGACGTCCACGACCCAGAGCTTCTCCCCGCCGACGTCGGCGCCGAGGCGCTTGCCGTTCCGCGAGAGCGTGTGACACGCGACGCAGCTCCCCACCTGGGTAGGCGTCATGAAGGACGTGGGCGCCGCGTCCGACACCGCCGCGCGCATCACGCCCGCCTGCGTCGTCGACCAATAATAGATGGCGCCGGGGACAGGCTTCTTGGAGAACGAGATGGAGATTTGATCACCCACGTAATAAACGCCGGGCGCCGCGGGGTCGGCCGCCTCGACGCTCACCGTCAGGCTCGTGCCCGCGCTCGACGCTGCGAGCCATTGCCACGTTTGGAGCGTGGCCTCCCAGCAGCCCGCGTCCGTGCCCGCCGCGACGCACGTGGGGGTCACGCCGTCGGTGTAGATCGAGAGATCCACATAAGGCCCTTGGAAGCGCAGGTGGAAGAGCGAGAGGCCTTTGGCCCGCCACTGGAACAAGATGCGATGGACGTTGGGCGGGAACATGGTCTTGTCCGACGGATACGCGAGGTCGGGCGACAAGGGATCACCCGGCATGGGCGTGTTGGTCATCGGATCGAACGCGCCCTCGGCGCCCGGCGGGACGTTGCCCTCTTCGACGACCGGCTCGAAGACCACGGTGAGATCGGCCGTGGCGGTCTTTCCGCCGTACGAGGCCGCCACGTGGACGACGCCGCCCGCCGCGTTGCTCGTGGTGTAAAGGCCCGACCCGTCGATGGATCCAGGAGCGGTGTTGTCGACGGTGAACGTGGCGGGCACGTTCACCATCGTCCCGTCCTTCTTCTTGCCGATCGCCGTGAACATGAGCGTCTTCGGCGTGATTTGATCGACCTTGAGCGTGGCGGAGGGAGGATCGATGGAGAGCGAATCGATGGCGACGTCGATGCCGCCGCCCGTGCCCGTTCCAGCCCCCGTGCCCGAGGAGCCCGCGCCCGAGCCCGTGCTCCCGGCGCCTGTACCTTCGGTGGTGGCCTCTCCTCCACACGCGGCGAACATGGCCGCGCCGCTCACGGCGAGGGACATCGCGACGATCCAAAGCGGTGAGAAGCGTGCCATGGTGTCTCCTCTTTTGGGGCGGGGCCCACGATCAAGCGTGCTGAGGGAGCAAAGCGTAGGGCCTTCGACACGCCCCGCACAAGAGACATCCTTGCCCCACGAAGAGCGATGAGGCTCATGCGCGGAGCACGCGGGCCGAGCGCACGAGAAACGTACAAAGAGCGAGCGCAAAGCCCACTTCCAACGCGCGCTCTCCGCTGATAGGCTCCCCGTCATGCGAGACCCGGCCGCCCTCCGCGCGTTCGCCAAGCGAGATTGGGGCTCCTTCGCGCGCGCGCCTCACGTTTGGGGGGACCTCCCCCCAAACCCCCCAGGCGAGACCGTTCGGAGCGGCGAGGGCCCTCGTGATCCGGGCGCCGGTGTCTTGATCGGCGACGAGCTCCGCCGCCACGCGCTCGCGGTCAAAGGCCCCTCCGCGTTGAGCGAAGGTCGCGAGGGCGATTACGCGACCCACCTCCGCGTCATCGAGGCTCTTCGAAGTGTCCCTCCCCGCCGTCGCTGAGCTGCTCTCCGCGTTTGGCCGCGCCGCAGAGGGCCGCGGGCTCCGCTGGTATTTGTTCGGCGCCCACGCGGTGCTCGTCTATGGGCCGCCCCGCTTCACGGCCGACGTCGACATCACGGTCGAGCCCCTCCCCGGCGGCTCAACGGCGTTGGTCGACGCGCTCGCCCCTTTTGGCTTCACCCTCCGATTCCCGCTCTCGAGCGACGCGCGCGACGACGCCCGCCTCTTGCCCATGGTCCACGCGCAAACCCATCTCCCGCTCGATCTGGTGATCGCGGGGCCCGGGCTCGATGAGGAGTTTTTGGACCGCGCGCGGCGCATCGACGTCGCCGGCGTCGCGACGTGGGTGGTGAGCCCCGAGGACCTCTTGGCCATGAAGGTGCTCGCGGGCCGGCGAAAAGACCTGTCCGACGCGCGAGGCATCTTGATCCAGCAAAGAGGGTTGCTCGACCTCGCGAGGACCAAAGACGTCCTCTCCGCGCTCGAGGCCGCCACGGGCGACAAACGCCTCATGCCCCGGCTCGCGCGGCTCCTCAAAGCCACCTCCAACACATAAGAAGGCAGGAGCGTGGGGACATCACCCCTCGGGCTTCACCATGCTCCGCAGCTTCGCCACGTTGGCCGTCGCGCCGAGCACCACGAGCACGCTGCCCACCTCGAGCACCGTCCCGGGCTCGGGGTTGTAAATGAACTTCCTCTCGACCCGGAGCGCCACCACGAGCAGCTTGGTCTCCGCGCGGATGGGCACGTCGCGCAGCGATTTGCCGACGAACGAAGAGCCGTCCGGGATCATCACCTCTTCGAGCCGGAGCACCTCGGTTTTGTCGCGGAGCATCTGATCGACGAACTCGGTGACGGTGGGCCGCACGAGCTCGTTCGCGAGCCTGCGCCCGCCGATCATGTTGGGGCTCACGGTGGCGTTCGCGCCGGCGCGGATCATCTTGGGCTCGGTGTCGGGCGCGATCACCTTGGCCACGATGCGCGCCTTGGCGTTGAGCCCGCGCGCCGAGAGCGTGACAAAGAGGTTGTCTTTGTCCTCGGTGAGCGCGGCGACCACGCCCGCCGCGCGCGTCACGCCCGCGCGCATGAGGACCGCGTCGTCGGTCGCGTCGCCCACCACATAGAGCATCTCGCCGCCCGTCAGCTCGTTCGCGATGCGCTCCAAGTTGTGCTTGTGACGGTCGATCGCCACGAAGGGGGTCTTGGTGGCATAAAGCTCCTCGACCACGTGAACGCCCGTCGCGCCGACGCCCGCGACGATCATGTGCCCTTTGAGCGTGTCAATGCGGCTCTGCATACGCCTCGTCCGAAACCTCTCTCCGATCGCCCCCGTCACCAGGACGGCCGTGAGCGCCGATTGAAAATACGCGACGACGCCGAGCCCGGCGACGATCATCAACGCGGTGATGGCGTGCGCCCCCCGCACGTGGTCGGTGCCGTCCAGCTCGCGAAACCCGGTCGTGGAGACCGCGTTGATCGCCAGATAGACCGCGTCGCCGAACGTCCAACGCCCTTTGCCGGCGAGGTACATGGCGATCGCGCCGCCCGCGATGACGCCCGTGAGCATGCCGAGCGCGGCGGCGACGCGGATCGGTCTCTCGGGCTTTGCGTCGCGCGGCTCCAACGGCGCCTCCCTTACGCGAGGATGGATTCGAGCGCGGGAATGAGATGCGGATAGCGGAAGGTGAACCCCAGCTCGGTCGCGCGTTTGGGCGCGACGCGGAGGCTCCCGGTCACGATCGAGGACGCCTCGCCGAGCACCAAATCGAGCGCGAATTTCGGCGCGGGGATCCACGACGGCCGGTTGATCACGAGGCCGATGGCCTTGGCCAGCTCGCGTGACGTGGCCGGGCTCGGCGCGACCAGGTTGATGGGGCCCGTCGCGGCGTCGCGATCGATCGCGAAGAGGACCATCGCGGCCACGTCGTCGCGATGGACCCACGAGATGTATTGATTGCCCGACCCGACGTGGCCGCCCGCGAAGAAGCGAAAGGGCTTGATCATGCGGTCGAGGGCGCCGCCGTCCTCGCCGAGCCCCACGCCGATGCGGAGCTGAACGCTGCGGACGCCGTGCGCGGAGGCGCCCTGCGCGGCCTCTTCCCAGCGCTTGACCAGGCTCGCGAGGAAGCCTTGGCCCGAGGCCGAGCCCTCGTCGAGCAGCTCGTCGCCGCGATCTTCGCCGTAATATCCCGTGGCCGACGCGCACACGAGGACACTCGGCTTCTTGCTGCCTTTGCCCATGACCTCGACGAGGAACCGCGTCGAGTCGATGCGGCTCCGCTCCGCCTCGGCCTTGACCTTGTCGGTCCACCGCGTCGCGACGGGCTCGCCCGCGAGATGAACGATCGCGTCCGCGATCGCGATCTCGTCGGTCCACGGCCCGTCGCGGCCGGGCGTCCACGCCGCGGCGCGCACGCTCGCAGGGAGCTTGCCCCGCGCTCTGCCGACGTCGCGCGTGAGCACCGTGACACGATCGCCGCGCCGGACGAGCGCCGATGCGACGCGCCTCCCGAGGAACCCGCTTCCACCCGTGATGACGACCTTCTTCACGTCTTCGCTCCTATCACGATTGATTGACCGATTGAACGATTGAAGCACACGACGAATTTGTTTATGAGCGCGGCCATGGAGACCTTCAAGAAGCTTCCCCTCGGCGGCGTCGATCGGCGCGCGATGGTCGCGGCGCTCGCCGAGCGCGGCCTCTCGACCGCGCACGATCTGCTCGCCGCGCAGCGCGGGGCCATCACGTCGCAGGGGACGCGCATCGCGCCCGACGCCGCCGTGCTCATCCTCGGCGGCTCGAACGGCATCACGCGCGCGGTCGCGGCGCACCTCTTGTTCGGCGAGCGGGCGCGCGTCTATGCGGTCCATTACGACTCGGAGAAGATGCAGATCGGCGGCCACCACGTGCGCGCGATGAGCGCCGCCGCCGAGCGCGAGGGCCTCCATGCGCGCTTCTGGAACGAGGACGCGACCAAGCCCGAGGTGGTGACCGAGGTCGTCGCCGCGTTGAAGGGCGAGGTCCGCGCCGTTCATCTCATCAACGGCATCGCGGCGGGCGCCACCAAGCGTTATGCCGAGCACGGCCCCACGCAGGTCAAAGACCTCGACGTCGCGTTCGATCCGGTGCTCCAAACGCCCGATTTTTCAAGGCCCGAGAACATCCGCAAGGTGGGCGTCGTCGACGTCGAGGTCGCGACCGAGGTCGACATCGAGCGCACCAACAAATTCATGGGCACGTCCACCACGCTTTGGGCGAGCGCCCTCGGGGACGCTGGGCTCCTCGTCAAAGGCGAGAGCGTGGTCGCGTTCTGCGACTACGACTATCCGCCCGATGATCCGGTGTACGCGATGGGGCCGCTCGCCGGCGCGAAGAAGCTCCAGCGCGCGAGCATGGCCGAGATCCGCGAGAAATACGGCGTTCACGCGGCGCGCATCTGTTATCCGCCGGTCGCGACGACGGCGCTCGGCGCCATCCCCGGCGGCCTCTTGATGTACGCGCTCTCCGCGCAGATCCTCCTGGAGCAAGGCCATTATCGCGACGTGATGGCGCTCGGCAAAGCCTCCATGGGCATCTTCGCGCCGGGTTGGGACGGGCAGGACCTTTATCTCGACAAGGAGTACAAAGCCATCCTGCCGGAGTTCCACATGCGCAAAGCCACGCTCACGAACCTCGATTTGCCGGGCGCGTTCGGCAGGCTCTACGGCTGATCAGAGCCGCAGGAGCGCGACCCTGCGCCCCGAAGGCGCCTTGGCCTTACCGAGCTTGGGCCCGCCGCTCCGGCGGCTCTTTTTGGGCCTACGATCGAAGATCACGAGCGTTCCCTCCGGGAGCCCGAGCCGCTCCAAATATCCATCGAGCTGCGAGAGCCCTTGTTCGAGAGGGTCCTTTTCGCGCGGGCGCCACACCTTCAACTCGAGCGCTTCGCGCTGCTCGACTCGTTTGCCCTCGGCGTCCCGATAAGGCCAACGCAGCAAGAGGTCGATGCGCTTACGGCCGAGGCCATATTCGCGATCGATGGAGCCTTCGCCGTTCGCGATCTTTTGGAGATACGCCATCAACACGAGCTGGGGGGCGACCTCGTGGTACGTCATCGTGCCCAAGAGCGCCTCGCCCTGCTCGCGCCAAAACGCGGCGAACCCTTCGAGCAGCGCGCGCATGTCGAGCCGCCCGTCGGGGAGGACGTACGCCGCTCGTTCGAGCGTGAGCGTGTCTTGCACCGGATCGGCGAGCACGCGCGCGATCACCTCGTTGTAGATCGGGTTCGCGATCTGCACCGGGCTCTTCTGCGCGATGAGGCCGAGGTCGCGCAGATACGAAAGGTCATCATTGTACGAGAGGTCGGCCCGCGCCACCGCGCCGTCGAGGATGGGCTCGATCACGCGGTGCACGCGCTCCTCTTGGAGCCTCGCCACGAGTGAGTCGAGGTGCGTCGCGCGCGCGAGGACGAGGCGCTCTTTGGCCTCGTCGACGTACGCCGCTGTGATGGGCTCGGTCGCGGGCACAGCCATCTTGTCCACGATTTCGCGCGCGATAGCATTGATGATCCACGGCTGCCCGGCCGAGAGCTCGAACGCGCGCGCCGTCGCCTCGGCCAAAAAGACCTGCCCGGTGTCGCGCGTGTGTTGGCCGTACAAACTCGCGACCTCCTCCGCGGTGAAGTTGCCCATGCGCAGGGCCTCGACGAGCACGTTGAACGGGCTCGCGCTGCCGGCGCGCACGGGCCCCCCGCCGCTCGCTGCTTTGTAGTCGCGGACGTTGCGCATCCCGCACAACGCGATCGATGCCGGGAAATTCTGCGGCCGATCTTCGTGGCCGGCCCGGAGCTGGCGCAACACGGCCGCGAGGCTCTGCCCTGTCAGCGCGTCGATCTCGTCGAAGAACAACGCGAGCGGCCGCGGGCAAGCGCGGGCCCACGCCGTGAGCGCGGACGACAAGAGGCCGAGCGGCGGAGCCTCGGGGAACGGCGGCGGTTGAAGCGCGGGAGGCAACGCGTTCTCCGCTCGGCGGCGGATGTCGCTGAGGATCCCGATCTGCGCGGCCGCGTAGTCCTCCCCCGCGGCGCTGCCCGCTTCGCACGAGAACGCGAGCGCGGCGTGTGAGCCTTGGGCGGTCAGCTCCTCGGCGAGCGCACGGATGGTGGTTGTCTTGCCTGTCTGCCGGGGAGCGTGGATAACGAAATAAGCGCCGCGCAGGGCCAATACGCGCGCTTCGGGCAAACGGCCCACCGCAGGGATCATGTAGTGAATGTCGGGGCGGCAGGTGCCTGCGGTGTTGAAGTAACGGGGCACGGCGCGAGGATGGAGGAACATGCCTCGCGGCGCAAGGATATGGTGTATCGTGCCGAGCCATGACCTCCCTCGAAGGCCAAAAGGTGCTGGTCACCGGCGGGACGCGGGGCCTTGGCCGCGCGATCGCGCTCGCGTGCGCGGCGGAGGGCGCGCGCGTGGCCGTGACGTGGTCGAGCGATGAGGCGGCCGCCGCAGACGCGCTCGCCGCGCTCCGCGCGATCGATCCCGAGGCGAAGGCGTTCCAGGTGTCCGTCACCGATCTGCCGGCCACGACGGCCATGGTCAAAGCCCTCGACCGCGAATGGGGCGGCCTCACCCATTTGGTCAACAACGCAGGCATCAGCCAAACGTTGCCGCTCGCCCTCATCGACGAGGCCGATTGGGACAAGGTCATGGACGTGAACGTCAAAGGAGCGTTCTTCACCTCCAAGGCCGTGCTCGCCGGGATGATCCGCAGGCGCAAAGGCACCATCCTCAACGTGGGCTCGGTCTTGGGCCTGCGCATGATCGAGGGGCCGATTCATTATTGCGCGAGCAAGGCCGCGCTCAAAGGGCTCACCGAGGCGCTCGCCAAAGAGGTCGCCCGCTACGGCGTCCGCGTCAACTGCCTCGCTCCGGGCCTCCTCGAAGGGGGCATGGGCCTCCAAATCCCCGACCACCGCCGCGCAGACTTCATGAAGCACTGCGCCCTCGGCCGCGCGGGCTCGCTCGGCGAGGTCGCCGAGGTCGCGGTCTTCTTGCTCTCCGACGAGGCGAGCTACACGAGCGGCGCGACCATCGCCATGGATGGTGGGCTGTGACCCCCAAACGTTGTTTGGTGCTCGGCGGCTCGGGGTACGTGGGGAGCGCCATTTGCAAAAGCCTCCTCGACGCCGGCGCCGAGGTCGCGTTCACCTACCACCGCACCACGGCCGCGGCCGATCGCAGAGGCTCTATCCGCGCCGATCTCAGCGTCGAGCGCGACGTGATCGCCGCCGTCGACACGGCCTCTTCCATGCTCGGCGGGCTCGATGTGCTCATCCACGCGGCCGGCGTGTCGATCGAGGGAAAAGGGCCTCAGGGCCGCGCGCCCACGATGGGGGGACCTCAAAGGTCCCCCCAAACCCCCCCGGCTCGCGAGGCGTCGGTATTGCTGAGCCTCGAAGCCGAGGAGTGGGACATGGCCTTCGCCGTCAACGTGCGCTCGGCCTTCCTCGCCGCCCGGCGCTTCATCACCACGTTCGATCCCCAACGAGGCGGCGAGATCATCGCGATTGGCTCCCTCGACGTCGTAAAGCCCGTGGCCTCGCCCGCGCACCACGCGGCGTCCAAAGCCGCGCTCCACGGCCTCGTGGTCGCGCTCGCCAAAGAGCTCGGCCCGGCCAACGTGCGCGCCAACATGGTCGCGCCGGGCCTGCTCGGCGGCGGCGTCTCGCGCGCCATCCCGGACGATCTCAAGCGCGAATACCTGAAGCACACGGGCCCAAAGCGCTTTGGGACGCCGGAGGAGATCGCCGCGCTCGTGCGCTTCTTGGCGCTCCACAACACGTATCTCACGGGCCAAACGCTCCTGGCCGACGGAGGGGTCTAGCAAGTCATGGCATCGAGCGAGCTGCACCCGGTCGCGCAAAAATTCGCCGAGCACGTCAATCCATCGCTCGTCAAGCTCCTCGGCCTGTTCGGGTACGGCCGGGTCTTCGAGCGCGCCGAGGGCGTCTGGATCTGGGACCACGAGGGGCGCAAATACCTCGACTGCTTGGCGGGCTTCGGATCGAATAACCTCGGTCACGCGCACCCGAAGCTCATCACCGCGCTCCACGAGCATTTGGACAAGAAGGTCTTGAGCCTCAACCACATCGGCCCTTCGGGCCCGGCCGCCGACTTGGCCGAGGCCTTGGCGAAGCGCGCGGGAGAGGGCCTCACCATCGCGCTCCTCTCGTCGACCGGCGGCGAAGCGGTGGAGTCCGGCCTCAAGCTCGCGCGCGCCGCGACCCGGCGCCAAGGCTTCGTGTATTGCCAAGGCGGGTACCACGGCACCGGGCTCGGGCCCTTGTCGGTGATGGGCGGCGAGCGCTGGAGAGCGCCGTTCGAGCCGCTGCTCCAGCACTGCGAGGCCGTCCCGTTCGGCGACCTCGCCGCGCTCGACAAAGCCCTCGCGCAGCGAAACGTAGCGGCCTTTTTGGTCGAGCCCATCCAAGGCGAAGGCGGGGTCATCCTCCCTCCGGCAAACTACTTGTCGGAGGCGCAGCGGCTCTGCCGTAACCATGGCACCTTGCTCGTGCTCGACGAGGTGCAGACGGGCATCGGCCGCACAGGCTCGCTCTTCGCGTTCCAAGAAGAGGGCTTTATCCCCGACGTGCTCGTCTTGGGCAAGGCGCTCGGAGGAGGGATGTTGCCCGTCTCGGCGACGCTCACCCGCCCCGGCCTCCACGACAGGGCTTATGGCGCGACCGACCGCTTCGATCTGCACGGATCCACGTTCTCGGGCAACGCGCTCGCGTGCGCGGCGGCGATGGCCACGCTCCACATCGTCGACGACGAGAGGCTCGTCGCGGCCTCCCGCGATCGCGGGGAGCGCCTGCTCGAAGGGCTCAAGGCGCGCCTCAAAGGCCACCCGCTCGTGCGCGACGTGCGCGGGCGCGGCCTCTTCGCGGCGATCGAGCTCGGCGCGCCCGAGGAGACAGGGTTCTTCGCCAAGGCCAAGGCTACGCTCGTCAAAGCGGTGTCGCGCAACGTGTTTGGCCAATGGCTCGCGGTGAGGCTCTTGGAGCGGGGGATCATCTGCCAGCCCGCGGCGCAGCGCTGGGAGGTGCTCCGCATCGAGCCGCCGCTCGTCATCAACGACGACGAGATCGATCACGTGATCGACGTCACGGGCGAGCTGCTCGACGACTATCGCGACATCGCCAAGGTGCTCAAAGACGCGACCGAGCGGCTCGGCAAACAGTTCTTCTCAGGGTGGAGGTTTTAGCATAGCCATGGGCCTCGGAGCGATGCTCAAAGACGCGGAGTTTGCGGCGGGGATCCTGCGCAGGAGGCCCTTCAATTGCCTGCTCCAAGTGACGAACCGCTGCAACATGAAGTGCAGCTTCTGCGACTTTTGGCCCAACGTCGCGCCGCGCGAAGAGGAGCTCTCGCTCCGCGACTATCAGCGGCTCGCGGCCGAGCTCGCCGGGCTCGGGTGCTTCCTTTTGTCGGTCGAGGGGGGCGAGCCGCTCGTGCGCAAAGACCTGATCGACATCCTGCGCGCGCTCGGCAAAAAGCACATCCCGTCGCTCTTCACGAACGGTTGGTACATCGACCGAGACAAGGCCAAGGCCATCTTCGACGCGGGCACCTCGACGGTGAGCGTCTCGCTCGACTACCCGGACGCCGCGCGCCACGACCAGAAGCGCCGGTTGGACGGCGCGTTCGAAAAGGTCCTTCGCGCGCTCGATCACCTGCTCGCGGCGGCGCCCAACGGCGGGCGGCAGGTCTACGTGATGACCGTGGTGATGGAGGACAACTGGCACGATTTGCAGCCTCTCTTGGAGCTCACCAAGAAGCATGGAGTCGGCCATCAGCTCACGTTGCTCTCGACCACCGGGTTTCGCCGCGGCAAGGCCGGCGAGGACAAGATGCCTCCCGCCGCGCTCTCGCAAACCCTGCTCGACCTCTATGGGCGTTACCCTCACTTGGCCTTCTTCCGCGAGTATTTCGAGCGGATGGGGGATTTCTTGGACGGCCGGCCCATGCCCACGTGCAAGGCGGGCGCGCAGAGCTTCAACATCGATCACGTGGGCAACGTCTCGCCGTGCATCGAGCGGATCGATTGGAGCTTTGGCAACGTCAAGCGCGAGCCGCTCGGCGCCATTCACGCGCGCATGCGGGCCGCGGAGAGTGAGGTCGCGGCGTGCAATCGGTGCTGGACCGCGTGCCGCGGCGTCGCGCAGGCGCTCGGCGACGGGTCGAGCCCACGGGCGCTCTACGACTTGGCGACGAGGATGAAGGCTACGTGAGCGTATGAATCCAATGTTGACGACGGTGCTCGCGCGGGTGTGGCGCGGGCTGCCGCTCCCGGTGCAAATGGCGGGCGTCGCGCTGCGCGAGGCGCTTTACACGGTGACGGTGATGGGCGTCATCACCGATGACGAGGATCGCGTCCTCCTGCTCGAACATCGCTTTCGGCGCTCGACGTGGGGCCTGCCCGGAGGCTTCGTGGCCCGCGGCGAGCAGCCCGACGACAGCTTGAGGCGTGAGCTGTTGGAGGAGACGGGGCTCGCGCTCGGGAGCATCGACGTGGCGCACGTCCGCGCGCTCCGAAACGCTCGCATCGAGATCGTGTTTTGGGGGCGCGCGACCGGCGAGCCTTCGCCGGACGGGTTCGAGGTGAGCACGGCGAGGTGGGTGCCTATCGGCGAGCTGCCCCAATTTTTGGACCGCGACGATCTCGAGCTCTTCACGAAGATCCTCGAAAAAAGCAGGGACAAGCGATAGGGTGAGGGGCATGGCGAGGTTCGCGACGAAGGTTTGGACCGCGGCGTCGATCGCGGTGACGTTGGCGCTGGTGGGCATGACGGGCGCCGCGCGCGCGGACGTGCCCGGGCCCAAGCCGGTGTGCGACGCCTCCGCGGCGCCCGAATGCAAGGTGTGTTGGCAACACTATGGGGGCGGCGACAACCAGGCCTTCGATCAGTGCGCGGCGCCCCTCCGCGACAAAGGCTTCGTCGAAGCGTGCCGCAATCGGCAGGGCGCGGGCGACAACGTGTGGTTTTGCCCTCAAGGCACCAAGATGGAGACCAAGGTGACGGGCGGCGGGTGCGCGGGGTGCGCCGTGAGCGACGAGGGCGCGGGCGGGCTCCTCGCGCTCATGGCCTCGATGTGCGCCATCGCCGCGCTCCGGCGAAGAAGGCATTCGCGGTGAGGCCCGGCTCTGCTTGATGGCGCAAAAGATCCATCGAACGCCGTAAACAAAAATCGCCTCGGCGACCGTTTCGTCAAAGAATCCCTCTCCCTTTGGAGGAAGGATCCGCGATCATGATGGCAACTTCCGAGAGGCTTGCCCATGCATTCGCGACCGGCCTTGGTCCACCGCGCGCCCGCAGCTTGGTGTGCGCTTGCTTCGATCACGCTCGTGCTCACCCTGCTCGCCGCGGGATGCCCGTTCACGACGGGGGGTGAAGGCACAAATGGCGGAGGAGGTCAAGCCCAGCCGTGCAGCGCCGACAACCAGTGCAACGACCAGAACCCCTGCACCACCGACGCGTGCGGACAGCAGGGCACCTGCACCGCCACCCCCGCACCTGACGGCGACGCGCCCGATCAGGTCCCCAACGATTGCAAGAAGGCCGTTTGCACCGCCGGCAAACCGACGGATGTCAACGACGACAGCGACTTCCTCGACGACAACAACGATTGCACGGTGGACGCGTGCGTGAACGGCGCGAGCACCAACACCGCCAAAGCGGACGACACCCCTTGCACCACCACCGCGACCAACGAGGCGGGCGTGTGCAACAAGGGCGTTTGCAACGCGACGTGCAGCGCGCAGAAGCCCTGCCAGCAAGTCGGGTTCTGCGCCGACGTGGTGTGCGACATCTCCATCGGACAGTGCATCACCACCAACAAGCCCGATGGGTTGCCCACCCCCAATCAGGCGGCGGGGGACTGCGCCATCAAGGTGTGCAGCGGCGGGATGGAGATCTCGACCCCGGACGACACCGACGTCCCCGACGACAACAACGAGTGCACCGCCGACGGCTGCGCCAACGGCATGCCTGCGTCGACGGACAAGGCGCAGAGCACCGTGTGCGCGACCGGCTTTTGCGATGGGGCCGGCACCTGCGTCACGTGCACCAAGGACTCTGAGTGCCCCACGTTCACGAGCGACAACGCGTGCCAGACGACGACGTGCACGGCCAACCACACCTGCATGGTGATGAAGCCGCCCATGGGGACCGTCATCGCCGACCAAATCCAGGGCGATTGCAAGGAGCTTCAGTGTGACGGCATGGGCCACATCGTCACCATCACCAACAACATCAATGATCCCGGCAACGACAACAACGAATGCACGAACGATGATTGCGTGAACGGGATCCCGACGTTCACCCCGGTCACGTTGCCGCAGGTGTGCGTCGGCGGCATGTGCAACGCGCAGGGGCAGTGCGGGTGCGGGAGCAACGCCGACTGCACGTTGCCCAACAAATGCGACATTCCAATGGGCATGATGACCGGCGTGTGCAAGTGCATCGCGGACACCTGCGCATCAAAGGGCTATACGTGCGGCACCCCCAGCGACGGGTGCTTTGCCACGCTCAGCTGCAACACCGGCATGAAGGACGGAACCGAGACCGACGTGGACTGCGGGGGCCTTGACACGACGTGCGCGACACGTTGTGGGCTCGGCAAAGGCTGCTCCGCCAACACCGACTGTGACAGCGGGTTCTGCGCCGACGGCGTGTGCTGCGACACGGCGTGCACCGGGCTGTGCGAGGCGTGCACCGCGGCCAAGAAGGGCGCCGGGCAAAACGGCGTGTGCGGCAAGATCGCGGGAGGAACGGACCCCGACAACGATTGCACCGCGAGCGGCACGACGTGCGGCTTGACGGGCTTCTGCAACGGCTCCGGCGCGTGCGAGGTCCCGCCGGCGGGCACGATGTGCGGCTCCGGGACATGCACCAACAACACGTATACTCCCGTCGGAGCGTGTGATGGTGTGGGGGCGTGCAGCGCGCCGACCGTCAACTGCAACCCGTACGTGTGCAACCCCGCGACCGGCTGCCCCGGGAGCTGTGCCAACGACGCGGGCTGCATCTCGGGCAATTACTGCTCCAGCGGTGCGTGCTTGGCGAAGAAGGGCCAAGGACA
>CAYTJL010000148.1:0-24067 GCA_964437785.1 uncultured Polyangiaceae bacterium | reverse complement strand
GCCTGGGAAGCTTCCCGCCGATCTCGTGCAGGTCATCATTCGATCCCACTTCGGCGCGATCCGAAGGTGTTACGAGGCGGGGCTCGCGAAGAACCCCAAGCTCAGCGGGAAGGTCGTCATCCACTTTATCATCGCGGCGGACGGGAGCGTCCGCGTGACCGCGACCGACGAGAGCACCCTTCCAGACAAAGAGGTCATCGCGTGCGTCACGGGCGTCTTCAAGGACGTCCATTTCCCCGCGCCCGAAGGGGGTGAGGTGACGATCACCTATCCTCTGAGCTTGTCCCCCGGCGACGATTGACCCTCACCCACCCGGCGTGCCGTCTTTGGCGTCTGGCCCGAGCAGGGTGCCGCACATGGTCTTGCACAAGATGTCGTTCGCGCCGCACTCGCATTTGCTCTGCTTCTTGAGCTCGAGCTTCTTCTTCATCTCGTCGACCGTGAACTGCGCGCGCTTCTCGACCTTTTGCAGGGTCCAACCCTCTTTGATCTGGCGCGGCGTGCGCGGATCCGTGGCCTTTTGATCGGGCTCGGCGCAGCACCGGAACGAGAGGAAGTAATAATAAAAGTCCTCGTCGTGCGTGTAGATCTTGGGCCTGCACTGGTTGCGAACACCCTTGTACCAAGGCCCGCCCGTGTGGACGCTGTCGAACTTGCCGCGGCTCGTCGGCTCGATGGCCACGATCTCGTCGGCGTTCCCAGGCAAATCCGCGACCCCGAAGTCGCTCACGCAGTCGGGCTGCGAGCCGGACCGCACACCCTGCCAGAGCCGCGCGAGCTCGCCCGCGTCGCGCTTGGCCACCTTCTTCATGTTGGGCTGATCCCAAGGATGATCGCCGTTGCACTTCTTCGCGTCGCGGATCATCCCATAAGGATACGGCTTCATGCTCGGCCCCTCGCACGCGAACGTCCACTCGCTCTCGGTGCAGAGGCGCTTGCCCACCGAAGCGCACTTGACCTGCGCCTGGTGGAACCGATTCATCACCTCGGGCCGCTCCCCCTTCTTGTTGGGCCACTCGAAGGTGTCGATGCAATACCGCTTCTTCTGCTTCTCGCCCAAGCAACGGATGCTCGCCGGCTCGAACTCCTCACAGATGGTCTTCTTGTTGGACTTGTCGAACCAGCTCTTTTTGCACTTCTGCTCGACCTCGGTGCAATAATCACCCTCCACGAGCTTCATTTCGGCGGGGCACGCCGACGGAGGAGGAGGCGGCGGCGGCGCGTCCGCCACCGCGGAGGCGGACGGCGCGCCCGCGTCGAGCGCTGCCGCCGTGTCCGAAGGCACCGCGCTCGGCGGAGGAGGAGGCGGCGGATCCGCCGTAGGCGGCGCAGGGAGGTTGGGCGGGTCGCTCGCCGCGGAGCAGGCCAAAAACGCCGCCGAGAGACCGGTGATGAGCGCGATTCGCCGCATAGCCCAATACCCCCTAACTCCCTATTTGCTGAGCTTGATCGGGATGTAGAGCGCGCGCATGCGCGAGGCGGTGCCCTCTTGCGAGTACCCCGCGAGGCCGTAAAGCACGTTCCAGAAGTACCCCGTCGGCGATTGGCCGTACGAGAAGAGCGGGAAGAAGTGAAACTCCCAGTCCGTCCCGCCGGGCACCTTCTTGGACCGATAATACGTGTTGAGCAAGATCTGCGTGACCGTGTTCTCGTCGGCGAACCGCGCGAAGAACGGCAGCGCGAGCGTGGTGCGGCTCTTCGGCGAGGCGAAGTCCCAGAGCACCGGCGCGAGCACGAACTGGTGCGAGTCGTGGTTCTTGGCCACGTGCAAGAGCGGGAACAGGTTGAGCTGGAAGCCGACCGTGTTCTTCTCGTACCGGAAGAGCGGCGTAATCCACGTCTGGTCGCTGATGCCCTTGCGGTTGAAGTGGGCGTAAAACGGGAAGACGACCAGATCTTCGCTGCGCGGAGAGCTGTTTTGATAGAGGAACGGGAAGAGGACGCGGCGCGAGAGGCCGATGTCCGGGTCGCGGTATTGCCAGAACAAAGGCGTGATCATGTCGAGCTCGGTGCGGCCGCGGTAGCGCGCGTACCCCCACGTGACGAACGTGCTCGACCCGCCCTCGCCGCGCGCGCTCACGAAGAGCGGTGTGACGATGAGGTTCTCGTTGCCTTTGTAGCTGTAATGAAAGAACGGAAAGAGCGTCGTCGACGCCTCGTTCTTGGCCCGCTTGTGGAAGAAGAGCGGCAGCACGTCGACGACGTCGCTGTCGTTGTCGTGCTCGAGCAGGACAGGACCCCAGATGTTGAGCGACTTGTTCCCCGCCTCGCGGTACCGATAATAGTGGAGGAGCGGCGGGATGATCTCGTATTCGCTGCCCTCGTCGCGGCCATAGAAGTAAAACGGCGCGAGGCCCAGATCGATGGAGTCGGTCGTGCGCGGGTCGCACGAGGGACCGCCCTTCCACCGGCAAAATAAGGGCCCCGCCATCTCGAAGCCGCCGCGCGAGGTGTACATCCCGCCCGTGGCGAGGAGCGGCGCGAAGAAGTATCCGCTGTTGTCGCTCGACGCCCCTGAGAAGAAGAGCGGAAAGAGCCAATCATCGCGGCGCGACGGCCGGCCGGGGCCGAGCGTGGTCTCGCGGTGCATGTACGGGAAGACCACCGTCGTGGTGGTGTGATCCTCGCGGAGCCGCCAAAAGAAGGGGAAGAGCACGTCGGCGTCGGCCTTGGGGCTGCGCCGGTTGTAATAAAGCCCGAAGAGGCTCGCGCGATCGTTGGGCTCTTTGCGCTCGAACCAGAGCGGGAACAGCGTGCGGAAGCTGTAACGCCCGCTCTTCTCGCCGTAATAAAGGCCGTAAAAGTCGTGCTCGGTCTTGGTGCCGCGGCCCGGCTGCGGCTCTTCGACGTAGTCGGACCCGACGCGCTTCTTGACGTCGTCCGGGAGCGCGAGCGGGTCTTGAGGGAGCTGAGGCTCCTGCGTCTGGAGGTTCTGCCCCGAGTCGGGCGTGGGCGCGGCGTGCGTCTCCTCGCCCTCGGGCGTCTTCTTTTGTTGCTTCTTGGGCGATGACGTCGGGCCGCCGATGCCACCCGGAGGCCCTAAACCGCCCGGTTGCCCGAACCCCTGCGCGAGCGCGGCCGCGGGCGACGCGACGAGCGCCGCCGCGATGAGACCAGCCGCGAGGCGCGAGGTCCACCCCTCCCTCGTCGTGCACATCCGCGGATCGCAGGGGATTCGTCGCGTCAACGCGCTCCCCTAGATGCACGAGAAGATGCTTGGGCAGAGGACATGGCCGGGCGCCTTATGGACGGACACGGCCAAGGGGTCAAGCGCTGCGCACAAGGCGGTCCACCGTGGGGGCTTGGATCCCGCGTGCGAGCCGCACCGAGATTGAGGCAATACGCTACCCTCGCCGCCGATGAGCGAACGAAGACCGCCGCGCGTCGCCGCGATCGACCTCGGAAAAGTGCGCGTCGGCATCGCTGTCTCGGACGAGCTCGGCGTGCTCGCGCACCCGCGGCCTCACCTCGACGGGACCAAGCGCAAGGCGCTCCTCGCGTCGCTCGCGGCCCTCGCCCGCGACGAGGGCATCACGCGCTTCCTCGTAGGGCTGCCGCTCGACATGATCGGCCGCGAGGGCCCGCCCGCGCGGCGCGCGCGTGACTTCGCCGCGGCCGTCGCGGAGGCGGCGGGCGTCGAGGTCGAGCTCGTGGACGAGCGGCTCACCACCGTCGAGGCCTCGCGCGCGCTGCGCGACGGCGGCGTGCGCGGGCGCGAGCGACGTGAGCGCGTGGACAGCGCCGCGGCGGCCGTGCTTCTCCAGAGCTGGCTCGATGCGCAGCGGGCCGAGCGCGACGAGCCTTGAGCCGCACGCCGGTTCGCGTTCGAAGATAAACTCGGCATCGTAGGGGGTCATGCCGCTCCACACCGTCCGCGTCCCAGCCACCTTCGAGGCGCTCTTCGCGCGCGCGGAGCGCATCGTCTCGGGGTACTTCCGCGAGGCGCACCACGACCCGGCGCACGGGACCATCGAAATCTCGGGCGAGCGCTACGTGCTGGTCCGCGCGGCGTCGCTCTCGGTGGAGTTCTTCGCGCTGGTCGAGGAGCTGTACGGCCGCGGGCGCGAGGCCGAGGCCGAGGCGTTCACGAAGAACATCCTGTTCGATCTGGCGCACGCGATCGGGAGGAGCGACGCCGAGCGGTTCGCCGAGCAGATGGGCGTGGGCGATCCGCTCGAGCGGCTCTCGGCGGGCCCCGTCCACTTCTCGCACACGGGCTGGGCGTTCGTGGACATCGATCCTTCGTCGAGCCCCGCGCCCGGCGATGACTACTACCTGCTCTACGATCACCCCTACTCGTTCGAATCGGACGCGTGGATCCGCGCCAAGAAGCCGCGCGACAAGCCCGTGTGCATCATGAACGCGGGCTACTCGTCCGGGTGGTGCGAGGCCTCGTTCGACATGACGCTGGTCTCGGTCGAGCTGTGCTGCCGCGCCGCGGGCGATCCGATGTGCCGCTTCATCATGGCGCCGCCCGATCGCATCGAGGAGCACGTCGCGCGCTTCCGGCGCGAGGGCCGCACGGCGCACGGACAGCGGCCTTCGCCCGCGCCCGAGATCCCTGATTTCTTCGCGCGGAAGCGCGCCGAGGAGGAGCTGCGCCGCACGCGCGACGAGCTCGAGCAGCGCGTCGACGAGCGCACGCGCGAGGTCGTGCGATCGAACGAGCTCTACCGCCGCGAGGTCGAGGAGCGCATGCTCGTCGAGAAGAAGCTCCGCCAGACGTACAAGCTCGAGGCGATCGGCAGGCTCGCGGGCGGGGTCGCGCACGACTTCAACAACCTCGTCGCGGTGATCGCGATGAACTGCGATCTGCTCCGGCGCAGCCTCCCCGCGGGCGATCCGCTGCGCGGCTACGTCGACGACATCGCGGAGGCGGGCGCGCGCGCGTCGAACCTCACGCGGCAGCTCCTCGCGTTCGGGCGCGCGCAGCCGCGCGTCGGCGAGGTGCTCGACCTGAACCGCATCGTCGACGACATGAGCAGGATGCTCGATCGCGTGATCGGCGAGGACGTCACGCTCGTCACGCGGCTCGATCCCAGCCTCGGTCACGTGGAGCAAGATCGCGGGCACATCGAGCAGGTGCTCATGAACTTGGTGGTCAACGCGCGCGACGCGATGCCGAAGGGCGGCAGCATCACGATCGAGACCGCCAACGTCGAGCTCCACGAGGCGCGCGCCGCCGAGCTCGGCGTGCTGCCCGGGCGCTGGGTGACGCTCGCGGTGAACGACACCGGGCAAGGCATGGACGAGGCGACGATCGCGCGGATCTTCGATCCGTTCTTCACCACCAAGGAGGGCGGCGCCGGCACCGGCCTCGGCCTCTCGACGGTCTACGGCATCGTGCAGCAGAGCGGCGGCGCGATCACGGTGGTGAGCGCCGTGGGCAAGGGCAGCACGTTCACCGCGTACCTGCCGCGCGTCTCGGGCGTCGTCAAAGCGAGCCCGCGCGTCTCGGTGAGGCCGCCTCCGAGCACGAGCGGCGGGCACGAGGTGATCTTGCTCGTCGAAGATCAAGCGCGCCTCCGCGCGGCGATCGCCGCCGTGCTCGAAGAGCTTGGCTACCGCGTCCTCGCCGCGCCCTCGCCCGAGGACGCGATCGCGATCGTCGGCGCGGGCGCCGATCCGATCGACATGCTCCTCACCGACGTGGTCATGCCCAAGATGAGCGGCGTCGAGCTCGCCGAGAAGATCCGCGCGCTTCGCCCTGCGATGCGCGTGCTCTTCATGTCCGGGTACGCGGCGCCGGTCGCAGGGCACACGGCGGCCGCGGGGCCCATTTTGGCCAAGCCCTTCGAAGCGAGGGAGCTCGCGGCCCGGGTCCGCGAGGTGCTCGATGATCTCGGGCGCGACGAGCCCTAAAGCCGTGCTATACGGCGGCCGTCTCGCTTAAGAGGAGGCCTTTTCGCAATGAGCTTGGCAGTCGTCACCGGCGCCCCCGGGTGGCTCGGGACATCCCTCGTCGAAGCGCTCGTCAAGGGCGCACGTTACCGATCGATCACGACAAGCCCTCGCAAGGTGCGCTGCATCGTCCAGCCCGCCGCGGACGCGAGCCCGCTCGAGCGGCTCGGCGCCGAGATCGTCCGCGCCGATCTGCGCGACCCGCGATCGCTCGAAGGCGCGTGCGCGGGCGCGACGACCGTCTTCCACGCCGCGGGGCTCGTGCACCCGCGCCGCGTGCAAGAGCTCTACGACGTGAACGTGGCCGGCACGAAGAACGTGCTCGGCGCGGCCATCGACGCGGGCGCGCGCCGCTTCATCCTGGTGAGCTCGAACTCGCCCGCGGGCCTCAACGACACGCCCGGGCGCCTCATGGCCGAGGACGATCCCCCGCGCCCGTACCTCAACTACGGCCTCTCCAAGCTCCAGGCCGAGTGGCTCGTCAACGACGCGCACCGCGCGGGCCGCATCGAGGGCGCGATCGCGCGGCCGTGCTGGTTCTACGGGCCCAACCAGCCCGCGCGACAGACCAAGTTCTTTCGCATGATCAAGGGCGGCAAGCCCATCATCATCGGCCGCGGCGACAACCTGCGGAGCATGAGCTACGTCGACAACACCGTGCAGGGCATGCTCCTGCTCGCCGAGGTCGAGAAGGCCGCGGGCAAGACGTATTGGATCACCGACAAGCGGCCCTACTCGTTCATCGAGATCATCGAGACGATCGCGAAGCTCCTCGGCGCCGAGGTGAGGCCGCGTTACCTGCCGACCTTCGGCTCCGACGTCGCGCGCCTCGTCGACTCGCTCCTCCAGATGGCGGGCCTCTACCAACAGGAGATCCACGTCGCGGGCGAGCTCGCCGCGTCGATCGCGGTCTCGAACGACGCCGCGCAGAAGGACCTCGGCTACGACCCCGAGATCGAGCTCGAAGAGGGCATGCGCCGCTCGATCGCGTGGTGCAGAGAGCACGGGGTCGACATCTGATGAGCGGGGCTTCCTCGATGGGGGGACCCGAAGGGGGTCCCCCCAAACCCCCCCAGGCTGCGGTCAGCGACGGGGAGCGCCGTCTCGATGCGGCCCGCGCGCTCGTGACGGGGGGCTCGGGCTACTTCGGTTGCTCCGTGGTCGCGGCCTTGCGCGCGCGCGGCTACGAGGTGAGCGTCTTCGATCTCGTCGACGTGGGCGATCGCCCCGAGGGCGTGCGCTTCTTTCAAGGCGACATCCGCGACGCGGCCGCGATCGCGCGCGCGTGCGAGGGGATCGACGTCATCCACCACAACGTCGCGCAGGTGCCGATCGCCAAAGATCGCGCGCTCTTCGAGAGCGTGAACGTGGGCGGGGCCGAGAACCTGCTCGCCGCCGCGCAACAATGCGGCGTGAAGAAGACGATCCTCGTCTCGTCGAGCGCGGTCTTCGGCGTCCCCTCGAAGAACCCCGTCGACGCGACCGTCGCGCCGCGGCCGCGCGAGGCGTACGGCGAGGCCAAGCTCAGGGCCGAGCGCATCGCGCAGCGCTTCGTCGATCGCGGGCTCGACGTGACCATCGTCCGGCCGCGCACGATCCTCGGCCACGGGCGGCTCGGCATCTTTCAAATCCTCTTCGAGTGGGTCTACCGCGGCCGCCCGATCTACGTCCTCGGCCGCGGCGACAACCGCTATCAGTTCGTCCACGCGAACGATCTCGCCGACGCGTGCATCCGCGCGGGCGAGCGCGCGGGCTCGGCCACGTACAACATCGGCGCCGCGCGCTTCGGCACCATGCGCGAGGTGCTCACCGCCCTGATCCGCCACGCGGGCACGAAGAGCCGCGTCCGATCGCTGCCCATGGGCCCCACGGAGCGCTTGATGGAGCTCACGAGCGCGCTCGGGCTCTCGCCGCTCGGGCCGTATCATTCGCTGATGTACGGCCGCGAGATGTTCTTCGACACCACGCCCGCCGAGAGGGATCTCGGCTGGCGCGCGGCGTACAGCAACGAAGAGATGTTGATCGAGTCGTACGACTATTACGTGGCTCACCGCGACGAGATCCTCGTCCGCCGCGGGGCCTCGCACCACCGCTCGCCGATCCGGATGGGGATCCTCCGGCTCCTCGAGCACCTCCCTTGAGGCTCGCGCCGTGGGCTCCGTAGAACGCCTCTCGCCTCAGTCGATCGCGCTCGCGCTGCTCACGGTGGCGCTGAACAGCTCGGCGCAGCTCCTCCTCCGGGGCGCGGCCCTCCGCGGTGCGAGCCCGTCCGCGCCCATCACGCTCCTCAAGAGCCCGCTCTTCCTGGGCGCGCTCTGCGCGTACGGGCTCAGCGTGCTCACGTGGCTCGCGGTGCTCAAGAAGGTGCCGCTGCCCGTGGCCATCCCGTTCGTCGCGCTCATGTACATCGCGGTGCCCATCGCCGCGAAGGTCATCTTCGGCGACCCGTTCACGTGGCGCATGGCGGGCGGCACCGCGCTCATCGTGGTGGGCGTCATCGTCGTGGCCGCGCGATGAAGCACGTCCCGCTCGCTCGCCGCCTGCTCGTCGCGCTCCCCTCGTGGGTGGTCTTCGCGTGGAGCCTCTTCTTGTTGTTCCGCGCGCACATCTTCTTTCTGTCGCCGCCCGCGCTCTTGCACGCGCTCGACGAGGGGTACGTCAACGCGTTCGCGTGGCGCATGGCCGACGGGCAGATGTTGCCCTTCGTCGACGGCGTGAGCCACCGCGGCCCGCTCATGTATTGGGCGGTCGCGATCGCGGTGCGCCTCGGCAACCCGACGAGCTGGGCGCCGATCCGCGTCACCTCGATGATCTGCGGCCTCCTGACGCTCGCGTTCACGTTCTTGGCGGGCCAGCGCGCGCGGAGGCCGCTCGCGGGCGCGGTGGGCGCGCTCGCCGTCGCGGTGATCTTCCTCCTCGGCATGCCGCCGATCGACGGCATCGCGTATTCGGGCGAGCACCTGCTCAACGTCTTCGCGATGGCGTCGCTCGTCTGTTTGATCGCGGGGCTCGATCGAACGCGGCGGAGGCCCTCGCTCGCGCTCGTCTTCGCCGCGGGCGCGCTCGCGGCGCTGGGCGCGCTCAGCAAGCAGCTCGGCGCTGTCGCGATCCCGACCACCGGTCTTTGGGTCCTCGCCGTCGCCGTCGGGAGATCCGGCCTCGACCGGCGGACGCGTTGGCTCCTGCCGCTCGCGTTCGCGGCGGGCGTCGCGATCCCGCCTGCGATCACGGCGCTTCGTTACCTCGCCTCGGGCGAGCTCAAGACGCTTTATTACTACACGGTCCGGTATAACTCCGATGTTTACTTGGCGCCGTACAACGCTAGAGCCAAGATCGATGAATACGGCTCATGGCTCGTGAAGCACAGCGAGCTCTTGGCCATCCTCGCGCCGATCGGCATGTGGGGCGCGACAAGGCCCTTCGCCGCGGCCGTGAGCGTGCGTGATTTGCCGCGCGCCTACGATGAGCACGGCTTCGTCGCCACGGTCGGGCTGACGTCGCTCGCCACCGCCCTCGCCTCGAACGCGGCGCTCCGTGACTTCATCCATTATTACATTCAAATCGTCCCTTGGTGCGGCCTGCTCCTCGGCCTCCTCGTCGAGCACGCGATTGAGGCGCGCGATCCGAAGAGCGTGTTTCGCGCGTCCGCGGTGCGCGCGCTCGTGCTCTTGCCGGTGCTCGTGCTGCTCACGGTGGGCGTGAGCCACAGGTACGCGCAGTACGCCCGCGATCGCAGGAACAAGCGCGCGTTCAACGATCTGCGCGCCTCGCCGGTATGCAACTACGTGCGGGCTCGCACCAAGCCCAATGACGCGATCTTCGTCTGGGGGTTCATCCCGGAGCTCTACACCTCGTGTGAGCGCAGGCCCGCGTCGAGGTACGTATTTACGACCTTCGTCGCGGGCTTCGTCCCGTGGTTCGAGCGCGCCTCCAAGAAGGACGACGACGCGCGCGCGGTCCCCGGCTCACGCAAGCTGCTCCTCGCGGATCTCGAGCGGTCGCGCCCGCCGATCATCGTGGACGCGCCCAAGACCTTGGGAAACCGCTCCATGCGGCGGTACGAGGAGCTCGCGGCCTACCTCGACAAGCGTTATTGCGAGGCGCGGACGATGGACGGGCTCGACGTCTACCGGCGCAGGACCGACGCGGGCGCGTGCCCCGCGGAGCCGAAATAAACCTCTAGTCTAAAACAAAGTGTAGATGAACGGCGCCGAGACCTGCGCCGCCACGATGGTCAAGCCGACCACCAAGAAGGCGAGCAGGGCAAAGCTCATGGCGAACGACCGATTGACGACGCCGAACGCCACGACGTCGCGAATCATCTTGAAGACCCAGCGGAGGAGGAGCATCGCCCAGGAACCGTCCCTTCAATCGAGCCCGAACTGCTCGCGCCAATCGTCGGTCTCTTTCCATGGCGGCTGCGCCTTCTTGTCGAGGACGAAGCCGTCGAGCACCAGATAGTCAATCCCCGTCCGCATGAAGCACCGATACGCGTCCTCGGGCGTGCACACGATAGGCTCGCTCCGCACGTTGAAGCTGGTGTTCACCAAGATGCCATAGCCGGTGCGCTCTTTGAAGGCGGTGAGCAGCGCGTGGAGCCTCGGGTTACGCTCCTTGTCGACCGTCTGGATGCGCGCGGAGAAGTCGACGTGGGTCACGGCGGGCACGTCGGAGCGCGGCGTGTTCACCCACTCTTTGAGCGAGATCTCGTCCGTCATGCTCTCTCCGCCGCTCCGCTCCTTGCAGCGCTCCTTCTTCACCTGATCGACCATGAGCATGTACGGTGACTCGCGGATCACCTCGAAGTATTCGGCCGCGTCCTCTTTGAGGACGATGGGCGCGAACGGGCGGAAGCTCTCGCGGAACTTGGTCGCGAGGTTGAGGTACGATTGCATCTTGGTGCTGCGCGCGTCGGCGATGATCGATCGGCCGCCGAGCGCCCGCGGCCCGAACTCCATACGTCCTTGGAGGAGCCCGACCACGCTCTCGCTCGCGAGCTTCTCGGCCAAGAGCGTGTTGCGCTCCGGGTCGGCCATCTCGGTGTACGGGAGGTTGTTTTGGTCGAGGAACGCCTTGATGTCGTCGCGCGCGAACGCGGGCCCCAAGAACCCGCCCTTCATGATGTCGCGCCCGTCTTTGCGCGTGCGGCCGTTGCCGAGCACGCGGTGGTGCGCGTAGAGCGCGGCGCCGAGCGAGCCGCCCGCGTCGCCCGCGGCGGGCTGCACCCAAACGTCGTCGTAGATGCCGGCGCGCACCAGCTTGCCGTTGGAGACGCAGTTGAGCGCCACGCCGCCCGCGAGGCACAAGTTGCGTTTGCCCGTGGCCGCGCGCGCGTACCGCGCCATCTTCATCATGATCTCTTCGGTCACGACCTGGATCGACCGCGCGAGATCCATCTCGCGCTTGGTGATGGGCGTCTCGGGGCTGCGCTCCGGCCCGCCGAAGAGCGACGCGAAGCGCTCGTTCGTCATCTTGAGATCGGTCATGTACGCGAAGTAGTCGAGATCGAGGTGGAACGAGCCGTCCTCGCGGATGGTGATGAGCTTGTCTTTGATGACGTCGACGTACGTGGGGTCGCCGTACGGCGCGAGGCCCATCAGCTTGTATTCGCCGGAGTTGACCCGAAAGCCGGTAAAGTACGTGAAGGCCGAATACAAGAGCCCGAGCGAGTGGGGGAATCGCTGCTCCAAGAGCAGGTCGACGCGGTTGCCCTCCCCCACGCCGACGGAGGTCGTCGTCCACTCGCCCACGCCGTCGACCGTGATGATGGCGGCCTCGTGGAAGGGAGAGGGGTAAAACGCGCTCGCCGCGTGCGAGATGTGGTGCTCGGCGAACTCCACCTTCTTGGGCCTGACCCCGAGCTCGCGGAGCGACCTTTCGATTTGATACGCGACCCACGCTTTGTCTTTGAGCCAGACGGGGACGGCCTTGAGGAACGCGGAGAGCCCCGAGGGCGCCACGTTCGCGTACGTGGTGATGAGCCGCGTGAACTTCGTGATGGGCTTGTCGTAGAACATCACGAGATCGAGGTCTTTGGGGCCCACCTTGCCTTCACGGAGGCAATAAGCCATCGCGTGCTTGGGCACGCCCGCGTCGTGCTTCTTGCGGGAGAAGCGCTCCTCCTGCGCCGCGGCGATGATCTCGCCGTCGCGCACGAGGCACGCGCCGCTGTCGTGGTAGAGGGCGCTCACGCCGAGGATGTTCACTCGCCGCCCCCCGTCCACTTCTTGTAGCGTTTGCTGTCGGTCATGAGGTGATCGGCGAGGAAGGTCGCGTAGTGGATGTGGCCCTTCACGTCGAGGTGAACGCCGTCGTAATAGATCTCTTTGGGCGTGCCCTTGTTCTTGAAGTACCCCTTGGCATAATAGATCTTCGAGCCGTGCTCCTTGAGCTCGCGCACGAGCTGGTCGCGCCACGCACGCTCGCGCGGGTGGTCCGGGCCGCCCATGCCGGCGCTCTTGCCCGGCAAGATAGCGGTGAAGACCTCGGGGACGGTCTTCAAGAGGTCGCTCACGAGCCTGCCGTATTCGGCGATGCCGAGCTGCGATTGCTCGCGCTCCCACGCGTCGTTGAGGCCGGCGTGCGCGGACCGATACCGCCACATGAAGTGGTTCATCACCTCTTCGAGGCCGAGCTTGGGCGGGTTGTCGTCGCCGAAGAAAGGCACGCTCATCAGGCCGTAGAGAGGGCGGTTGATGTCGTCGACGGGGAGGTTGATAATCGCGATGTCGGCGTCAAACGTGCCGAATTTGGAGACATACCCGCGCTCGTGGAAGGGGCCCCACCCGTTCGTGCCCATGACGAGCACCTCGACCTTGCCGGCCCCCTTCTTTTCGAGGAGCGCGCCGAGCTTGTTGGCGTAGAGGTCGTCTTGATCGATGTACGAGCCGCCGTAGAGCGTGGAGTCGCCGAGCATCAAGATACGAAAGACGCCCGCGGGCTTGTCTTTGGCGATCTCGGGCGACCGCATCCCAAAGCTGTTGATCATCACCCGCCCGCCGTACCGGCCGAGGTTCTGGTTGGGCGCCGGGTAATACCCAACGACAGGATCGGCGTGATAGAGCACCGCGTTGCCAAACCCCTTGAAGCGGAGGATCCCCTCGGCGAGGAGCAACATCACCGCGAGCGCGAGGAGCGCGTTGCGGAGCGGGTGCCCGCCGCGCTGCCCGAGGGGCTCGGTCGCGAACATGGCCCCAACGTGCTTTACCTTGCGATCGCCCGCGTCGCACGGGAGCCAAAACGTCGTTCGGTCTTTGTCTCTCAGGTGGAGATCGTCGGCGCCGAGCGCCCGGCGAACGGCCCGGATCGGCGTGAGCACCACGACGTAAACGATGCTCAAAAGGATCGTCCCGATAAAGGTCCCGAGCGCACGGCCGACCCGCGCAAAGAAGCCGTCGATCGCCTCGCGCAGCGGCGCGGACGCGATGGACGCGAGGCCGATGGTCCCTGCGACACCCCACACCACATAGGCGACGATGGGTTTGTGCAACGCGAAGAAGGCTCCGCCCGCCAAAGCCCCCACGCCGAGCTTGGCGAGCGCGGCCCCGAGCCCCGCTTTGGAGGCCGGCGGAGGCGCCGGAAACCAGGCATAACTCTTCAGCAAAGCCCCCTCGCCCTGCTTGCCTTCTTTGGGCTGCGAAGTGGGTTGGGTCACGGGTGGGCGCGATGAGCCATCTGGCTTGTTCGAAGGATCTTTGTCCGCGGAAGCCCCCCCACTTGGGCCGGCAGAAGGGACGCTCATTGGAGGATCGACCCTACATGCTCCCGGGGCTCGCCGCAAGCCTCAATGTGTTCGAAAACCCCGCTCTTTTTGCACTTTTTTCCGAAGGATATTTCGCCTACATGGCTCTCTTGAGAAGTGGACGGAGTTTCAAGAGTGAAGGCCCGGCCGCGCGGGTGAAACACCCTGCCCCTCCCCCCGTATCGTGACATAAAGCTCCACCACGAAGTCACCACCGAGACACAGAAGAGCACGAGGCGATGATGCACATGGCTCATGCGGACCGAATCCAAAAGGCCGTCCACACCATCCGTATGCTGTCGGTCGACGGCGTCGAGAAGGCGAATTCCGGGCACCCCGGCACGCCCATGGCGCTCGCGCAGATCGCGCTCGAGATCTGGCTCGGGCACCTTCGCTACGACCCGACCGCGCCGGCGTGGCCCGATCGCGATCGCTTCGTCCTCTCGTGCGGGCACGCCTCGATGTTGCTCTATTCGATGCTCCATCTCTCGGGCTACGACCTCTCGCTCGACGAGCTCAAGCGCTTCCGCCAATGGGGCAGCAAGACGCCGGGGCACCCCGAGGTGCACCTCACGCCCGGCGTCGAGACCACCACCGGCCCGCTCGGCCAAGGCATCTCCAACGCGGTCGGCATGGCCGCGTCCATCAAGATGCTCGCCGCGCGCGCGGGAGGCGCTCCCGTTTCGACCGCGCGCGTCTACGGGATCGCGTCCGACGGCGACTTGATGGAAGGCGTCGCGTCCGAGGCCGCGAGCATCGCGGGGCACCTCGGGCTCGACAACCTGATCTTCTTTTACGACGACAACCGCATCACCATCGACGGCGACACCGGCCTCGCCTTCTCGGAGGACGTGGGCAAGCGCTACGAGTCCTATGGCTGGGCGGTGCAGCACATCGACGGACACGACCACGCGCAGATCCGCGCCGCGCTCGCGACCGCCGTCGCGACCGCCGGCAAGCCCACGCTCATCGTCGCGCGCACGCACATCGGCATCGGATCGCCCAAGCAGGACAGCCACAAAGCGCACGGCGAGCCCCTCGGTCCCAAAGACATCGAGGCCACCAAGAAGGCGCTCGACTGGCCGAGCGAGCCGTTCCACGTCCCCGCCGACGTCTACGCGCTCTTCGCCGAGCGCGCCGAAGAAGGGAAAAAAGCGCACGCCGCGTGGCGAGAGGCCATGAAGACCTTCGAGGCGCAGAGCCCCGAGGCGCACGCGCGTTACGTGAGCCTGCTCCGCCGCGACGTGCCCAAGGATCTCTTCGAAGAGCTCTGCAAGGCGGCGCCCACCAAAGACGCGGCGACGCGCGTGCAAGCCGGGGTCGTCGAGCAGCGCGCGGCGGCGCTCGTGCCTTCGCTCGTCGGCGGCTCGGCCGACTTGAACCCGTCGACCAAGACGTACATCGAGGGTTCGCCGGCGATCAAAAAGGGCAACTTCGAGGGCCGAAACATCCACTTCGGCATCCGCGAGCACGGCATGGGCGCGTTCCTCAACGGGATGGCGCTCTCGGACGGCTTCATCCCGTTCGGCTCCACGTTCCTCGTCTTCAGCGACTACATGCGGCCCACCATCCGGCTCGCCGCGCTCTCGCACATCCAATCGATCTTCGTCTTCACGCACGACAGCGTTTATCTCGGCGAGGACGGGCCCACCCACCAGCCGGTCGAGCACTACTGGGCGCTGCGGCTCATCCCCAACGTCGACTTCGTGCGCCCCTCGGATGCGCTCGAGTGCGCGATGGCGTGGGCCCACGCGATCGAGCGCAAGAACGGGCCGACCGTGCTCGCGCTCTCGCGCCAGAAGCTCGCGAACGTGCCGCGGCCCGAGGGCTTCGACAACCGCACCATGCTCCGCGGCGCGTACACGCTCGCGGACGCGAGCGGCTCGCCGACGATCGTCATCGTCGCGACCGGCTCCGAGGTCGAGGTCGCGCTCGGCGCCAAGAAGATCCTGGAGGCCGAGGGCGAGCGCGTGCGCGTGGTCTCCGCGCCGTGCTTGAGCCTCTTCGACCGGCAAGACGCGGCCTACCGCGACGCGGTCCTCCCGCCGGGCGTCCCTCGCGTCGCGATCGAGATCGGCGTGAGCGCGCCGTGGTATCGCGTTGTCGGCGAGCGCGGGCTCGTCATCGGGCACGACGCGTTCGGCGCCTCCGCGCCCGACAAAGTGCTCGCCAAAGAGTTTGGCTTCACGCCCGAGGCCGCGGCCGAGAAGATCCGCGGCTGGCGCAAATCGCGCTGACGCTCGCCCTTCACGCCGACGCGACGCTCTTCACCCCCGCGGCGGAGAGCGTCGCGACCGGCGGGATGCTCCCGATCATCACGAAGATCGCGTCGTAGACGAAGCGCTCGTCACCGCGCGGCCCGCGGAGCGTCGCGCGCTCCGCGTCGATCGCGCTGATCGACGACGACCAGCGCGCGGTGATGCGGCCCGCATCGATCATCCGCTTCATCTCGGCCACGTTGCGCGCTTTGCCGCGCGAGAAACCCTCGCCGCGATGCACCACGGTCACGCTCGTGCCGGGCTGCCGCGCGATCGCGACCGCGGTCTCCATCGCGACGTCGCCGAGCCCGACCACGATCACGCGCTTCTCCGCGAAGGATCGCGCGTCCGCGAGGTGGTAGTGGACCTTGGCCTCGGCCTCGGGGACGAGATCGATCGGGAGCTTGCGCGGCGATCCGCGCTGGCCGATCGCGAGCAAGACGCGCCGCACGGCGATCTCCGACGGCGCCCCGTCGCGCTCGATCGCGACGTAAAACAGGCCGTCCTGCGCGCCGCGCGTGATCTTGGTCATGCGCGTGTCCTCGCGGATCGGGAGCTTCTCTTTGCGCACGATGCGCATCCAGTGGAGGAGCAGCTCCTCCTTGGTGGACTCGGAGAGCCACAGTTTGCCGACGATCGGCAGATCGAGCGGCTGATCGAAGACGAGCTTGCCGCGCGGGAAGCTGCGGATGCTCTCGGCCACCTTGCCCTGCTCGATCACCTCGAACGCGAGCCCGAGCTCCTGCGCGCGGAGCGCCGCGCTGATCCCGGCGGGCCCCGCGCCCACGATGAGGAGATCGAGCGCGGCGCCGTCGCGCTTGGCCTTGTCCGCGGCGAGATCGTCCGCGATCGTCTGCGCGGTGAGCGCGCCTTGGTTGATCGCGTTCTTGATGAGCGGCAGGCCCGTGACGTCGCCCGCGAGGTAGAGCCCCGGCACGTCCGCGCTCATCCTTCGATCGTCCAGGCGAGGGCGATCGCCGATCACGTCGCCGTCGGTGATGGTGAGCGATCCGTTCGGGCAGCGCTGCTCGCAGAGCGTGAGCCCGCAGCACGCGTCGGGCCTCGCGACGACGGCGACGTAGCGCTCGATCTCGATCACGTCGTACGGGCACGCGTCCGCGCACGCGTAGCAGCCGAGGCAGCGGCTCGTGTCGATCACCGGGAGCTTCACGCGCGCGGCGGGCTGCGCCGACGCCTCGACCGGAGACGCCGCCTGCGCGCTCCTCGCGGCGCGCGTGCGCACCGTCCGCGTCACGACGAGGGTGATCGCCGCTGCGCCGAGGCCCGCGAGGAGCGGGAACCACACGCCGCCGAGCGCGCCTCCGGGCCGGATCACGGGCAGCCGCGTCGCGGCCTCGCGCGCGGCGTCCCACGCGGCGGCGCGATCTTCGGTGTGCTGCGCGGCGCAGACGCCGTTCGACCTCGGCTTGATGGTGTCGGGGAACGCGGGCGCGTGCTCGTCGAAGCACAAAACGGGGCGCTTGCCCGCGAGCGCCTCCTGGCCCGCCGCGAAGCAGCGCGCGCTCGGATCGTGCGGCGACGTCGTGTCGTGGCACCGCTCGCACGAGGACGCGGTCACGATCGGCACCGTGACCCGCGACGAAGGCTGGAACGACGCCTGCGGCAGCTCGCGCGCGGCGCCCGGACCGTAGCGGATCGGCTTCTCGCCGGGCGAGAAGCGCACGCCTTGATCGCCTGTGTGAATGGTGTGGCACGTGGTGCAGCGCATCGCCGAGGAAGCGATCGAGCGACCCGCGGACGCGGAGTCGCGACCCACGTAGAGCGCCTCATGCCCGCGGCGCTGCGATCGATGCTCGCCGTGGCAGGTCGCGCACGCGGCCGCGGGCTCGTCTTTCCCTGCGCCCTCGTGGCACGACGCGCAGCCGAGCTTGGCCTCCTCGTGCGGGAGCGAGAGCGCGCCCGGCGATCGAAAGCTGCCCTGCGGGATCACGGCGATCGCCGCGATCGCCGCCGTCGCGCCCGCGGCGACGAGCGCGGCGGCGACGCCGCGGAAGCGCGTGACGTCGCTCGTCGCGATCGATCGCGGCGCCGCGCGCCCACGCGGCCGCTCGCGAGGCTGCGCGGCCCGCTCGCGCGGATCCGAGATCCCGGCGCCGTAGAGCGAAGGCTCGCGATCGGCCATCAGCGCGGCCTCCCGAGCGCGGCGACCACGTGCACGAGGAGCAGCGCGAGCGCGACCGTGAACGCGATCACGTGGACCCAGAACGGCGCGCGCAGCGACCACGCGAGGATGCGCTGCGCCGGCAGCGCGCGCAGCTCGACCACCACGCGCACGAGGGCGGAGAGGCCCGCGAGCCGATCTTTGCCGCGCCCTTCGAGCAGGGCGTCGACGCGATCGTGGATCGCGCGCTCCTCGTCGCGCAGGCTCCTGCCCGACACGATCAAGGCGAGCGGGCCGAGCAAGCGCTGCGCGTACGGGACGAGCACGCGCTCGAGCACCTTCTTCACGAGATCGCTCTTGCCGGTGGCCTCGCGGTAGAGCCGATCGAAGAGCTCGCGCCGCGCGCGATCGTAGTCCTCGGGCAGCGTCGCGCTCCGCTCGATGCGCGCGAGCCTGGGCGGGATGATCGCGTAGAAGAGGGCGAGCAGCCCGCCCGCGATCGACGCGACGAAGAACGCGACGGCGAGCGCGCCGCCGTGCCCTGCCCACCGCGAAGGATCGGGCGGCACGTGCGCGAGCGCGACGCCCGAGGCCACGATCCCGAGCGCGACGTGGACGTCGAGCTGGCGCTCGGTGCGGCTCGCGCCGCGCGCCGGCTCGACGTCGCGCGGCTCGCCTTCGCGCTTTTTGTGGAGCCACCGCACCGCGCGCTTCGGGACCGCGTACCACGTGAGCGCGAGCATCGCGATCGCCGCCAAAACCCCCGCGCCCCAGCCGATCCGATCCGCCGGCCGGATCACGCCGCGGGCCTGCATCACGACGCCGGCGGCGCCGATCCCGAGCGCCGCGATGGCGGCGCCCGCGGCGAGGAGCGGCCTCGGAGGTCGCGCTCCGGCGGTCGCGCGCGCGCCCTTCGGACGCGGGCCGTACACGCCGAAGAGCTCGCGGAGATCGGCGACCTCTTCGCTCGGGTTGATGCGATGGATGGCGCTCGTCGGGCACGCCTCGACGCAGGCGGGCGCCTCGTAGCCGCGGCAGAGATCGCACTTGACGGCGATCTCCGGGTAGGCCGCGCCGCTCGGCCGAGCCGCGTCGGCCGGCCTCTCGGCCATCTGGATGTTGTCCCACGGGCACGCCTTGGCGCACGCGCCGCAGCCCGTGCAGAGCGCGTCGCGGATGAACACCTCACCCGAGGGATCGCGGCCGATCGCACCTGTCGGGCAGTCGATCATGCAGGCCGGGTGCTCGCAGTGCTGGCACGAGTTCGGGAGCATCAGGTGCTGCGGCGCGCCCGCCGCCCCCTTCGCCGCGCCGTCGAGCCGCGCCACGATCTTGTCGCCGCGCCGGACGATCCTCGCGGTGCCGTGCGCCTCGCTGCACGACCACGCGCAGTGCCCGCAGCGCACGCACGCTTCGAGATCGATCACGAGGAGCGAGCGCGCGACCTCGAGCCGGTACAGATCGCGGAACGCGTGCTGGGTCGCGTTCTCTGCCGCGCGCCCGACGATCGCGCGCTGGTGCGCGCCCTGATCGTCCGCGATACGGCGCAGATCGCGCACGATCTCCGGCTTTTGGCCGGCGATCCGGCGGAAGGTGGCGGCCGGGATCGCGACGAGCACGACGGGCCCGGTCGCGACCGCGCTCGCCGATCGCGGGCGCTGATCCATCACCTCGACGTCGCCGAAGAAATCGCCGCGCGTCACGTACCCGCGCACGAGGAGGCGATCGCCGTCCTCGATTTGAATTTGAAGGATCCCGTCCGCGACCACGAGCACGGACTCGGCCGGATCGCCCGCGCGATAGACGTGCTCGCCGCGCGCGAAGCGCTGGACCGACGAGGCGTCGAGCAGCGCGTCCTGCGCCTCGCGCTCGAGATCGCGCGTGAGCGCCGAGGCCGCGAAGAGGTCGGCCATCACCTTGCGCCCGAGCGTCCGCGCGATGCGGCTCGCCACGCCCGCGGCGCCCGCGCGCTCGGCCACGCGGAGGAACACGGGCGCGGGGATCTCGGCGACGATCGCGCGCGCCGTCGCGATCGCGGTCGCGCGCCTCGCCATGGACGCCGTCGCCTCTTCGCCGAAGCACTCGCCGGGGCCCGCGACGCGCAGCACGCTCTCGTGATCCTCGCCGCGCCGGACGGCCTTGAGCGTCACCTCGCCCTTCGCCACGACGAAGAACGACGTGCCCTCGTCCCCTGCGCGATAGATCTCGTCGCCGTCCGACAGATCACGCACGTGCCCGGCGTCCTCGATCTCGCGGCGGGCGCGGGCGTCGAGCCCGCGCATCACCGCAGCGTCGAAGATCGCCGCGGGCAGATCCATCAGCGCGGCATCTTGCCGGGCTTGGGCGGGCGCTCTTTCCAAAGCCGCTTCATCCACCGCTCGACGTCGGACGCCTTGCTGGGGATGTCGGCGGAGAGGTTGCGATAGCCCGTCGACGTGACGAGCACGTCGTCCTCGATGCGCACGCCGATGCCTCGGTACCTCTCGGGGACGGTGCGGTCGTTCTCCTGGAAATAAAGGCCCGGCTCGACCGTGAGCACCATCCCGGGCAGGAGCTTGCCGTATTTGTACGTCTCCCTGCGGGCCTCGGCGCAGTCGTGGACGTCGAGGCCGAGCATGTGGCTCACGTTGTGGAGCGTGTAGCGCTTGTAGAGCTGCTTCTCGTCGTGGAGCGCCTCGTCCGCGTCGGCGAGGATGCCGAGGTCTACGAGCCCGTGCGCGAGCACGCGCATCGCCGCGCGGTTCGGCTCCAAGAAGTCGGCGCCCGGCTTGACCTCGGCGAGCGCGGCTTGTTGCGCCTTGTAGACGAGCTTGTAGATCGTCCGCTGCGCGTCGCTGAACGCGCCGTTGATCGGCAGCGTGCGCGTGATGTCGGCCGTGTAGAGCGAGTTGCCCTCGACGCCCGCGTCGAGGAGCAAAAGCTCCCCTTCTTTGAGGCCGCCGTCGTTGTGCGTGAAGTGCAAGATGCACGCGTGCGCGCCCGACGCGGCGATGGTCCCGTAGCCCACGTCGTTGCCCTCGACGCGCGCGCGCAGGCCGAAGACGCCCTCGACCCAGCGCTCGCTCGGCGCGCGGCGGAGGCCGCGGATCACGTCTTCGAAGCCGCGCTTGGTCGAGGCGACGACGCGGTCGAGCTCGTCGATCTCGACCGCGTCTTTGATGAGGCGCATCTCGCTGAGCGCGGTCGCGAGCTCTTTGTCGTGGGCGTGATCAGCGAGCGCGCTGTCGACCTGCGGCGAGAACCCCCGCATGCAGCGGCGCGCGCGCCCCCCTTCGTTGAGCGACGTGAGGAGCGCGGCGAGATCCGCGAGCGGGCGCGCCTCGTCCACGCCGTAGCGCGCGCGGCTCTCGGAGACGCCGAGGCGCGCGCCGACCCACAGCTCGCCCTTGTTGCGATCGGTGAAGAACGTCGCGTCCGATCGGCCGTTGTTGGGCTCGACGAACAGGATGGCGGTGTGGCCGCCCTCCTTCGGCTGCATCACGAGGACGCAGTCCGGCTCGACGTTGCCGGTCAAATAGTAAAAATCGCTCGAAGGCCGGAAGCGAAAGCGCGTGTCGTTCGAGCGCACCTTCTCGTGGCCCGAGGGGATGACGAGCGTGTCGGCCGGGTAGAGCTTGGAGAGCGCGCGGCGGCGCGCCGCGAACGTCTCGTGATGCGCGATGGGATCGGGCAGCTTGCCCGACGCAGGCGCCCACTGCGTGACCATGAAGTCGAGCAGCGCCTTGGGCGGTGGCTCCGCATAGCTCGCGTTGGCGTTCGACGGGCCCTGTTCGGCCGCCGGCGCAGCCGCGGACGTGCCGGACGCCGCGCCGCTCATCCGCGGCGTGGGCGGAGCCTCGGTCTTGGGCTCAGGGTCTTTGGGCTTGGGGACGACGGCGAGCTCGGGCGAGTGGCTCATGGTCTTTTCTTATGGGCGAACGGCGCGCGCGGTTGCAACGAGATTCCGGTGCCGTCCCGCGCGATCAAACATCGTTGAGACAATTCGCGAGCTCGTTGCCGCAGCCCGACGTCGCGTCGCTCAAGCATTGGCTGCACGTGCTGTCGATGCTCCCGCCCGCGCACACGTTCGCGCTGCACACGCTCGTGCACGCGCCCATGCACAGGCACGTGGTGATCGCGTCGGCGAGCGCCTGGCTAAACCCGCAGAGCGGGCCGGGATTCCCCTCGAACGCGGCCTTGCACGTGATGCACGTGGGCGCGCCGCCCGTGCCTCCCGTCCCGCCGCCCACGCCCACCGCGACGGACGTCCCCCCGCCGAAGCCGCCCTCGCCGGAGCCTCCGAAGCCGCCTTGCCCGCAGCCGAAGGTGGTGTCGACGTCTTCCATCGTCACGCCGTAACAGCAGAGCTGGCCGTCGTAGGCCCCCTCGGTCTCGACGTTGATGATCGGCCCGGCGCAGCCTTTTTGCACGAAGAAGTTGATGGCGTCCCCTTGGGCCGGGCAGCCGCCTTCGAGCTGAAACTCATCGGGCGACCATTGAAAGCAAGCGGATCGACCGCACCCGGTCGCGACGGGGATGGCCGCGACGGCCGCCGCGAGGAGCCAGAAGCTCTTCGCCGGCCGATGGAATGTGCTCATGCTAAGCGCCATAAGGTGGGCTCAGCTTAACGCGGCGGCCCCCTCGCCGTCACGCGGGACCGTGCTCGTTTGAGCCGATCCAAGGGCGTGACGCGTCCGACACCGACGATGCCCACCCTTCGCCGCGCTCTTGGTCTCGCCGCCCTGTCGCTCGGGGCGGCCGCCCTCCTCTCGGCCTGCGGAGGCGCCGCTCCGGGCGCCGCCGACGCCCCCGCGAGCCCGCGCGCGGAGCTCAGCTCGCCCGAGGGCGCGGACGCCGAGCTCGAGCGCGCCGAGGCCGTGATTCAGCGGACCATCGGGCTGCCCAACGCGGGCCAGCAAGCGCCCCTCTCCAACGTTCAAGGCCAACAGCAGGCCGCGCCGCCGCCTCCTCCCCCAACGTCCCAATATTCGCAGGGCCTGCCTCCGCAACAGGCGCCGGTTCAACAGCCCGGCTACGGGGGCCAGCCCAACCAAGCGGTCAATCAAGCGCCGAAGAAGGGCAACGCCGACGTCATTGCGGCGGAGGACCGCGAGCGCGAGCACAATAACCCGTGCGCCTCCGCGTGCATCGCGCTCGCGTCGATGCGGCGCGCGGCCGAGCATCTTTGCTCGCTCGCGGGGCCTTCCGACGCCCGGTGCGAAAACGCGAAGGGCCGCGTGCAGCGCGCGACCGAGCGGGTCAAGGCCGCGTGCCCGTCGTGCGCCGGTTAGACAGCTAAGGAACGAGGAGCTGGTAGAGCCGGAAGGTCTTGTACGTCTCGGCGAGCGGCGCGCCGGCCGCCCGTGCCTTTTTGACGAGCGTGTCGAGCTCGCCCTGCTCGACGCGAGCCTTGATGGTGACGTCGCTCGACCCGGGAGAGACAGTGATGGTGCTTCGCTTCGACACGGCGGCGAGCACCTTGCCGAGCTCAGGGTCGATCGCCGTGGCCCACGCCTCGACGCCCGCGCGCTTCTCGTCGAGCAGCTTGCGGAGCTCCTCGGCCGTGCCCGCGCTCGCCGACTCGACGACGGCGTTGACGTCGAGCCCGTTCACCGTGCGGATCCCCATCGAATACGACTTGGGGCCCGACGAGCCCGCGAGGATGGCGCGCAAGCTCGGCTTTTCGTCGGTGATGCCGACCGTCACGAGCAGCGCGTGGTCCCAGCCCACGCGGCGCAGCCGGCCGGTCACCGCGTCGTTCTTCTCGACGGAGGTGCCCCCCTGTTTGGCGTCGATCGCGGCTTTGACGTCGGCCTCGGTGCCATAAAGGAGGACCGACCCGTCGACCACGGCGATGGCGTCCTCGCCTGCGCGGACCAAGTACCCGACGCCCTTGTGGTCGGCGGCGGTGTAGCGGTGCTCGGCGAGCCGCTCGGCGAGCTTCTTCGCGTCGAAGCGGCCGCGGATCACCGCGATCGACGGCGTGAGCACGATTTTGTCGGCGTCCGTGGCGAGGTCGATGCCGCTCGCGCGCTTGACGTCCTCGCGCACGCGCAAAAGCTCGCG
>CAYTJL010000147.1:6777-24297 GCA_964437785.1 uncultured Polyangiaceae bacterium | reverse complement strand
GTCGGCGTCACCGCGGGCAACCTCGACTCGATGCTCAACAAGCTCACCGCCCAAAAGAAGGTGCGGAGCGTCGATCAATACTCCCCCGGCGGGCGCGCGGGCCAAAGGCCCAACCGCGCGACCATCGTGTACAGTAACCTCGCGCGCCGCGCGTTCCCCGGCGTCCCCATCGTCCTCGGCGGCATCGAGGCCTCGCTGCGCCGCATCGCGCACTACGACTATTGGTCGGACCAAGTCCGCCGATCCATTTTGCTCGACGCCAAGGCCGATCTCTTGATCTTCGGCATGGGCGAAGCGCCGGTGTGGGAGGTGACGAAGAGGCTCGCCAAAGGAGAGCCGATGAGCGAGATCCGCGACGTCCGCGGGACAGCGCACGTCCTCCGCAAAGGCGCGTGGGAGCACATCGAGGCGAGCCGCTACGTGGGCGACGGCAAGGTGGTCATCCTGCCTTCGTACGAGGCTGTCGCGGCCGACAAACAAGCCTTCTCCGAGATGTCGCGGGCCTTTCAATACGAGACCAACCCCGGCAACGCGCGCCCTTTGCTCCAGGCCCACGGCGTCGAGGCCGTGTATTACAACCCCCCTGCCCTGCCCCTCGACACGGGCGCCATGGACGCGCTCTACGATCTGCCCTTTACGCGCGTCCCCCACCCGTCGTACAGCGAGCCTATCCCCGCGTACGAGACCGTCAAACACTCCATCGTCACCATGCGAGGGTGCTTTGGAGGCTGCACGTTCTGCTCCATCACCGAGCACGAGGGGCGCGTCATCCAATCACGCTCCGCGGAGAGCGTGCTGCGCGAGGTGCGCGCGCTCCGCAGGATGGATGGCTTTCACGGCACCATCTCGGACGTGGGCGGCCCGACCGCCAACATGTACCAAATGACGTGTAAGAGCGACGAGATCGAGCGGGCGTGCCGCCGGCTCTCGTGCGTTCACCCCGGCATCTGCGAGAACCTCGTCACCGATCAGGCGCCGCTCATCGACTTGCTCAAGGCTGTTCGACGGGAAGACGGCATCAAGAAGGTTTATGTGGCCTCCGGTATCCGATACGACCTCGCCGAGCGGTCGCCGGAGCTCATCGCCGAGCTCGCCAAACATCACACGGGCGGGCAGCTCTCGGTCGCGCCCGAGCACAGCAAAGAGGGCGTGCTCGACAAGATGAAGAAGCCCCCTATCGGCAGCTACGAGCGCTTCGCCGAGCAGTTCTTGTGCGCGAGCGAGGCCGCCGGCAAAGACCAGCACCTCGTGCCTTATTTCATCTCCGGCCACCCCGGCTCCACGTTGCGCGACATGGTGGACTTGGCCCTTTGGCTCAAGGCCCGTGGGATGCGCCCGCGGCAGGTGCAGGACTTCATCCCGACGCCCATGGCCATGGCGACGTCGATGTACCACACGGGGCTCGACCCGTTCAACCGGGAGCCCGTTTATACCGCGCGCGATCTCAACGAGAAGCGCCTTCAAAAAGCGCTCCTCCTCTATTGGGATCCGGCCCACCACGACGAGGCGCGCGAGGCGCTCGTCAAGGCCGGGCGGGGCGATCTCATCGGCACCAAGCCTCATTGTTTGATCCCGCCCGCCACGGGCAAAGGCGCGCTCCCGCGGCACATGGTGGCGGGCGCCAAGCGGCGTGAGCAGCGCGGCAAACAGGGCAAGCGGCCGAGGCTCGGAGGGTGATGATGAGCGTCGAGGGCGGTTGGGCATTTCGTGCTTCGTTTGGGGATCGGAGCTTGTTCCCCGATCTCGAATACGATGTATATGCGAACCACGCCGCCATCTCGCCCCCGTCGAACGCGGTCCGCCACGCCATCACGGCCCTGCTCGACGACTACGCCCGGCACGGCGCCGCGTCGTTCCCTACGTGGGCGCACCAGCGAAGGCGCCTGAAAGACAAGCTCGGGCAGCTCATCAACGTCTCTTCCAACGACCTCGCGCTGGTCCAATCGACCACCGTGGGCGCGCTCTACACGTCGCTCTGTTATCCCTGGCAAAAGGGCGACAAGGTGGTTTGCTTCCTCGGCGAGTTCCCCGCCAACGTGACCCCTTGGCAGCGCGCGGCCTCGGTGTTTGGGCTCGATGTGGCGCTCTTGCCCCAACCGCACCGCGAGGGCGACGAGGGCTTTACGGCGCTCTCGGACCATCTCCAACGGGGCGGCGTCAAGGTGGTGGCGGTGAGCGCGGTGCAGTTTCAAACGGGGGTCCAAATGCCGCTCGCGGCGATCACCAAGCGTTGTCACGAGCACGGCGCCGAGGTCTTCGTGGACGCGGTCCAGGCGCTCGGGTGCGTGCCGCTCGACGCGGGCGCGCTCGGCGTGGATTACCTCGCGTGCGGCAGCCACAAATGGATGATGGGCGTGGAGGGAGCAGGCTTTTTGTATGTGCGGCCGGACCGCACACCGGCGCTCCGGCCCAACGTCGCTGGGTGGTTGAGCCACGAGGAGGGGCTCGACTTTTTGCTGCGCGGACCTGGGCACCTCCGCTACGACCGGCCCATCAAACGGAGCATCGATTTCTTGGAGGGCGCGAACCTCAACGCGGCGGGCTTCGCGGCGCTCGAAGCCACGTTGGACGTGATTCAATCGCTCGGCGCGGGGGCGATCTACGAGCACGTCCAACGCATTTTGGATGTGTTGGAGCCGGCGCTCGTCGAGCGCGGCTTCACGAGCCACCGGCCCAAGGAGCCCTCTCTCCGCTCGGGCATCGCGAGCTTCTCACCGCCCAAAGGCATCGACGTGGTCGCGCTCCACCGGGCGACGTTGGCGCACGGCACCTCGTGCTCCATCCCGGACGGGTTCTTGCGGTTTTCGCCGCACTGGCCCAACCACGTAGGCGAGGTCCCTCAAATCCTTGCATCCATCGATAAAGCGCTCGCCGAGGTGCGTTAGGATGCAGCCATGAGGAGCTTCACCTCGTACGGGCCGGTCAACCCGCGCAAGCACTTCAGCGTCCCACGGCAGACTCTCGTGGACCGTTGCGTCGCTCAGCTCTTGGGCGACCTCGACGACGAAGGTGGCCACTATTTCACCATCTGGGCGCCCCGGCAGACGGGCAAGACGTGGCTCATGCGCCGTGCCGTCGAGGAGATTCGGGCCCGCCACGGCGATCGCTTCACGGTCGGCGCGCTGTCGATGCAGGGGCTCCTCGGCGACGACGACGCAGATGATGCTTTCTTTCGGGCCGTCCCGAGGATGTTCCACGATGGCTTCTTGCTCGACGTCGGCGCGCCGAGAGACTGGGATGGATGGTTGTCCATCTTCAACCGATCAGGAGGGGTGTTCGACAGGCCCCTTATCCTCCTGATCGACGAATTCGACGCGCTCCCGCCCCGCATCCTCGACCGCGTCGTGGGCGACTTCCGAAGGATCTTCCTCGATCGGGGGCGCTACACCCTCCATGGGCTCGCGCTCGTCGGCGTCCGGGCCGTGCTCGGCGTGGACAGCCCGCGCGGATCCCCGTTCAACGTCCAGCGCTCCCTCCACATCCCAAACCTGACACGTGAAGAAGTAGAGGAGATGTTCGCGCAGTACCAAGCCGAGCGAGGACAGGCGATCGAGCCCAACGTCGTCGAGAAGGTCTATGCTTCGACGCGCGGGCAGCCGGGGCTCGTCGGGTGGTTCGGCGAGCTGTTGACGGACAAATACAACACCGATACCAAGCAGCCCATCACGCCCCAAAGCTGGGAGAGGACGTTCCTGCTCGCCTGCCAGGTGGAGCCGAACAACACCGTGTTGAACCTCGTAAAGAAGGCGCGCGGCGCGCACCGCGATCGGGTCATGGATCTGTTCTCACGCTCCGACGTGCGCTTCAGCTTCGATGACGACGCTTGTAGCTACCTCTACTTGAACGGGATCATCGACTATCAAACGGTCTCCGGGAGCGACGGATCGCCCGCCACCGTCTGCCGCTTCTCCTCGCCGTTCATCCAGCTCCGGCTCTACAACGCCCTGACCCATGACCTCTTCGAGGACCGCTTTCCGGTGCTGGCGATCGAGCCGCTCGACACGATCGAAGATGTCTTTGCATCGACGGAGCTCGACCTCGCCGCGCTCCTCCAGCGGTACAAAGGGTACCTCGCCCGGCTCAAGGGCAAAGGACAAGACCCTTGGAGGGGCCAGCCGAGGCGCGCTGATCTCAACCTCACAGAGGCCGTGGGACACTTCCACCTTTATGCGTGGCTCGTCGAGGCGCTGCGCGGGCTCGGCGTGGTGAGCCCCGAGTTCCCGACGGGGAACGGCAAGGTGGATTTGCTCGTGCGTGGTAAAGGCAAGACAGGGGTCATCGAGGTCAAGAGCTTTCGCGCGGCCCACGAGCTCCCGGTGGCCCGGGAGCAAGCCGCGCGCTACGCGAAGAGCCAGGGGCTCGGCGCGGCGACGCTCGCGTTGTTCGTGCCGGTGGACGATCCAAAGGTGCTGAGCGCGCTGTCGAGCGTCGAGATGACGTTGGGCGTAAAGGTGACCACGGTGGCCATCGGTTGGGGGTGATGCTCCGCGGGTGATCGTCACCCCGGTGGCTTCGCGAGCGAGCCTTCGATCAACGTCGCTTCGCCGCCCGAGAGCACCGCCCAACCGACCTCGACCAACGGGTCGTGATAGAGCACCACGCCGCCGCCGATCCGCGCCATTTGGTCGATGAGCCGCTTCTTCTCCTCGACCGTCACGACCGGGTGATTGTCATAGGCCATCACCCATTTGGGGCTCAAATGGCTCCTCGTCGGGATGAGATCCGTGGGCACGGCGAGCGGCGGGCCGTCGAGGCGCTCGGGGATGATCGGGACCAACTGACCTTCGGTGTGGCCGCCCGCCAAACACCCTACGACGCCCGGCGCCAACACATCTCCTTCTCGCCATCTCCGCAGCTTGGGGTGCCCGAGGACAGCCTTGATGTCGTCGGTGCGAAAGCTCCCTTGGTCCTTGTCGGCGGGCCGCGCGGCGTAATCGAGGCACTCGGCCGCGACGACGTGCTCGGCGCGCGGGAACGCGGTGAGCCCGTTGCGGAGGAGCACGCCGCCCGCGTGATCCCAGTGCAGGTGCGTGAGGACGACGTGCGTTATCGTCGCGGGGTCCACGCCCGCGGCGGCCAGCGCGGAGGGCACCTCGGGGCCTTGATCGATCGCGTAAATCCCACGCTCTTTCTCGGTCCAGCGTTGGCCCAACCCAAGCTCGATGAGGACGCGCGCGCCGCTCGCCGCGTGCTCGACCAGCACCGCGCGCGCGACGAGCCGAATGCGATGCCGCGCGTCCGCGGGGTGGACGCGCTCCCAAAGCGTCCTCGGGACGACACCGTGCATGGCGCCGCCGTCGAGCGCGAAGGACGAGAGGACGAGCGTGCGGACGGTGACCCGCTCCATGCGCGATCAGCCGCCGTCGGCGCCGCCATCCATGTTGCCGCCACCGCCGCCGCCGCCACCGCCGCCCGACGAGCTCGCGCTCGAGCTGGACGACGACGACGTGCTGGAGGACGACGTGCTGGAGGACGACGAGGATCCCGAGGAAGACGACGAGGAGCTCGAGGACGAGCTGACCGTGGGCCGGCAGCTCGGATCACTCCGCTGCGCGACGAGCTCGGGGCAACACACGTCGGTGCCTTGATCGGGCCCGATCTCGCTCGCGGGCACGCAGATGAGGCCGTCTTGGCAGTCTTGGCTCACGCCGTCGACCGTGTTCTTGGTGCTGCACCGGCCGCCTTCGGGCTGGAGTCCGCAGCCGGGCAGGCTCGCAGCCGAAGCGAAGAGAGCAGGGACGAGGGCGAGGAGGAGCAGAGACGAGCCGCGCTTCACGGGGTGACCTTTACCAGAAAGAGGTTAGGGCGTCTCAATCTCGACGCGCGCGGATCCTGCGTTGTTCGCGAGCCCGTCCTCCCAGTCGTTCGGCGCGAGGAACACCTTCGCGTCGCGCGGGACGACGAGGTCCACGCCCTCGGGGATGAAGCGCCGCTCGATCCACACGGGCGGAGGCTCGCCGACGCGCACGGTCGTGCACGAGGTGACGAGCATCATGAGCCCCATCAGCGGCGCGCGCCCGTCGCCCGCGACACACGCCGCGGATCGACACGGCTCCTTGCGCCCCACCGCGCCCACGAGCGGCAGGCCCGTCGCGTTGGTCCATTGCCCGCCGATCACGGTCACGCGCACGTAGTCGCCTCGTTGAAAGCTCCCGATCGGCGTGCGCGCGACGTTGGCGGAGACGGTCAGCTCGGACCTCGATCGCGCGCGCGCGTTGGGCCCGTTCGCGACCTCGACGCGCACCTTGATCGAGCCCGTGTTGTCTCCGAGGCCGTTGTCCCAATCGTTCGGCGCGAGCGCGAGATCCATCGCCTCCGGCACGGCGAATTCGACGCCCGAGGGCACGTGCAAGCGCTCGCGTGTGTCGCAGCGCGTCTGCGTGGGCGCGGGCGTCCCCGGCGGCGCGGGCACCATCATCACGAGCATGAGGCCCATGAGCGGCGCGACCCCGTCGCCCCCGATGCACAGATGACCTCCGGTCGATCGGCACGGCGTGCCCGCGACGCCCTCGGTGCCCACGCGCGGCATCGCCGGATCGTTCGTCCACGAGGCCTCGGTCACGCGGATGCGCACGCTCGATCCAGCCTTGAAATCGCCTACCAACGTGAGGGCCGTGCGCGCGTCGACCGCGAGCGCGCGACGGTTGCCCGGCGGCGGCTCGGCCACCTTGAGCACCTTCGGCGCGGGCGGCGGCTCGTCGGGCACCTTCGGCTCGGGCGGCGAGGCGCATGCGGCGATCGCGATTGTGATCCAAAGAGAGGACACGCCCTGGGATGCCCGCATGAGAAGCGAGGGTAACACCGGGGTACGGCTCTTGACCGGCGAGCATGAACCTGGCCCGATATCGCGAGCCCCGACGTGTCCCAAAGCACCACCAAAAGCCCGTACAACAAGGGTCGCATCGCGATCGGCGTGATCGTGTCCGCCATCGGCCTCATCGTGCTCGGCGCGGCGACCGCCGGCGGCGTGCCCCTCCTCGGTCTCCTCTATGGGTTGCCTTGGTTGCTCGGCGGGGCGTTCGTCGCGGGCGACCAAATCAAATCCGGCATGTTCGGCGCGCCGGCGGCGGCGCTCGCGGGGTCGTATCACGCCATCGGTCGCGGCGCGCTGCGCGAGGCCGACGCGATCCTCGACGGCGTCGCGGGCTCGCCGCTCCTCTGGGTGGAGCGGATCGCGGGTTTGCAGCGCGCGATCGTCGCGGTCCGAAGGGGCGATCTCGCGGCGGCCAAGGAGCGGCTCGACGAGGTCATCGCGCTGCCGATCGGCTTCTTCGCGCGCGACAACGCCGCGTACCAAATCGAGGCCGCGCACGCGCTCCGCGCGTTCGTCCACGCGTCGCTCGGCGCTCACGAGGCAGCGGCCGCCGACGTCGCGTGGGTGCGGAGCAAGCCGGGCGCGTCGATCGAGTCGCTCGCGCGCGTGAGCTTGGCCGAGGCCATGAGCCTGGCCAAGCGCGGCGAGCGCGACGCGCTCCGCGTCCACATCGAGCGCGATCGCGCGCTGCTCATCGAGCACTGCCACCCGCGCGAGCGCGCGATCGTGCGGGCGTACCAGCGCATGCTCAAGGTGCCGACCTCGACGGTGTATCGCCGCGCCGCGGAGCGCGAGGCGGAGCAGCTCGACGAGCCCCCGCTCGCGGACTGGGTCGCCAAGGTCGATCCCGCGGCCGTGCCGTTCGTCCGCGCGCCCAAGCCCGCGCAGCTCGCGGGCCCCCCCGTCGCCGCGCTCGCGCGCGCGAGCACCGCGGCCTTCGAAGCGGTCGGGCGCGCGCGGGAGGCGGCGATCCACGCAGCCAAAAAACCCGCGCGGCTCCTCTGGATGATGGGCGGCCTCTTCGGCTTCGCGGCGGTGAGCGGGATCGTCGCGCTCGCGCTCTCGGCGGACGCGAACGATCACGCGACGGCCAACGTCGGCTTGCCGCTCATCGCATTTTTCTTCAGCGTGCTCACGACGTTCGCGATCAGCGCCGGGGGCATCATCGGCGGCCTCTCGCTCCTTCGCCGCATGCGCCCGCCGCCGCCCAACGTGCGCAGGAAGCTCGCCGAAGCGGGCGGGAGCGTCGCGGTCGGCGACCTCGACCGCGCGACCAAGATCGCGGACACGCTCGTCGATCACCCGCACGATCTCGCGGCGGTCCAGGCGCGCGTCGTCCTCTCGGCCGCCGCGGAGCGAAGGGGCGACGCCGCGAGCACGCTCGCGATCACGGACGAAGCGCTGGGGAGGCTCCCGCGGCTGCGGCCCCGTCACGCGGACGCGCTCCGGCCCGAGCTCACCGCGCGTCGCGCGTTCGCGCTCGCGATGCTCGGCCGCGTCGACGAGGCGAGCGCCGAGCTCGAGACGCTCTCGCGCATGCAGTACCCGATGCTCGGGCGCGACATGTTCGTGGTGCGCCTTTTGTCGCTCGTGCGGCCCGCGCTCTCCAAGAGCGCGAGCCTCGCCGAAGCCGCGCGCTGGGTCGAGCAGGGCGCCGCCGATCTACCGCTCGGCCTGCGCGAAGAGCTGCTCGCCGATCTGGTGCGCGCGACCGCGGCGCCCGAGAGCGCGGGGCTCGGCGAGATCGCGCGCCTCAAGGACGAGCTGCGGAGCTACCCCCAGAACAAGCGGTGGATCGAGATCGTCGCGCCCGGGCTCATCGCGCGCTTCGAGGGGGCGGGCGAAGAGGACCTCGCGCGCGACGACGAGCGCGCGCGCATCGAGGCTCCCCTCGACGAGCACGAGCGCGAGCAGATGGCGGAGGAAGAGGCGAGCGAAGACGCGCAAAACTTCGCGCGTAGGATGTGAGGATCGCGAGCGCAGCGGCAGAGGACGCGGTCGATCGCGACGCGCTCGCGGAGGCGGAGGCCGCGGCCGAAGAGGAGGCGGGCGGCGATCGCAAGGCGTCGAGGCAGCGCTCGGTCACGCGTCGCGCGGCCCGCGATCAGAGCCGCGAGAGGAGCCTCTTCATCACCTCGGCGCGGGCCGGATCGCGGCGCTCCTTGGAGTAGATCTGCACGAGCCCCTGCGCCGAGGCCTTGATCGCGGCGCGGTGCGCGTCGTCCCAAGGGAGGTGCGCGAGGCGGCGCCACAAGATGGTCTCGAGCGCGCGCGACCGCCTCTTCACCAAGGTCGCGACCATGCGCTCGACGACGGCCGCGGAGGTCGGATCGGCCTTCGCGGCGCGGAGAAACAAGCCCACCGCGACGGTCCATCGCGAGCCGCTCTGCACCGCGAGCTCGGCCGCTTCGGCGAACGCGAGGGCGCGCTCGGCCGCGGTCTTGGCGTCCGTCGCGCGGGCGCGCGCGGCCTTGACCTCAGCGCGGAGCGCCGCGCGCCCTGCGCCGCCGGGCCGCAGCTTCACGACGAGGAACGCGAGGAACGCGACGGCCGCGACCGCGAGCACCTCGCGAAGGCCGAACGTCATGGATGATCACTCCTGCGAGGCGGCGACGTGATCCTTGGTCGCGCGATACTGCCGGTAATACGAGAGGACCTTGGTCACGTAAAACTGCGTCTCGCGATAAGGGGGGATGCCCGCGTGGCGCACGACCGCCGCTTCGCCCGCGTTGTAGCCGGCGATGGTGAGCTCCAAATCGCCGTTGAACATGTTGGCGAGCACGCGCAGATACCGTGTGCCGCCGAAGATCGCCTCGCGCGGATCGAGCGGATCGCGCACCTGCATGCGGAGCGCCGTCTCGGGGATGAGCTGCATCAAGCCGCGCGCGCCCGCGGGCGAGACCGCGCGCGGGTCGTAGTCGCTCTCGACCTTGATGACCGCGCGGATCAGCTCCTCGGGGATTTGATAGAGGATCGCCGCTTGCCGGATCCACTCGTCGTAGCGCGTGAAGCGATCGGTCGAGGTGTCGCTCGGCATCACCGGCGCGACCGACGGCGCGCGCCTCCGTTGCGGGGACTTGAGATAAAGCTGAAACTGCCCATTTTTGGGCTTGTTCGTGAAGTGAACGATCCCCTCGTCATCGGTGTACGAGAAGATGTCGGCGCGCGCGTCGCCCTCGCCGGGCAAGAGCGAGAGCCCCACAGCAAACAGGGCAACGGCGGCGAGATGGGCGGGGGCAGCGCGGCTCACGTAAAAGCCGAGGATAGGCTGCCTGGACTCGCCGCGCAAATCGCGATCACTTTGGCGTCGCAATGGCATGAGCTTGTGCTAGCGTGCGCGCCCCTCCGCGGGGGGCCGTCCCCTCGCGTCTTCACCCGGACCAACGTCATGGCCACAAAGCTCGAAGATTTCCTCAAAGAGAAGAAGATCGATCAGCGCCGCATCCTCGCGGCCTCCGCCGAGATCGAGCGGCTCCGCCCGGAGGACAGGGCGATCAAGCTCGCGAAGTGGGTCGCTCGCCAGAGCGAGGACACCAACAAGAAGAAAGAGGGCCTCGCCGCCAAGAAGCCGCGCTCGGGCCGCCCCGTCACGCAGCGCTCGATCTCCTCGGCGATCGCCGGCAAGCAAATCTCGGGTCCGCAGAAGACGCGCATCCTCCGCGCGATCAACCGCATCCTCGAGCAGAAGAAGCAAGATCAGGTCGAGCTGTCGGCCCTCTTCGAGCCGACGCCGAGGCCCAAGAAGGCCAAGGCCGAAGAGAAGTAGCCCCGATCCCGTCGCCGATCACTTCAGCGAAAAGCCACGCTTCTCTTTGGCCGCGCCACGGCGGCTGAGATCGAGGAGATCGGCGACGACGAGGGCGACTGTCAGGGCGGCGGCGATGAGCAGCATGGGGTGACCGTTGCCCCAAAACGCAATCTTGGAAAAATTTATTGCGACGCGGCGCGCCAGCGCTGTTGGAGCATTTATCCGGCGTGCGTCAAACCGGCCCGATGAATGGCTGGAGGGGGGTACGCAACCCATTCGACCGTGGACTCGTCTTCTGCGGCGCTCTTGGCAACCCCTCCTAAACCGGCCGGTCCGCGTTTGGTGGTGGTCCAGGGCGGCAAGGATCCTCGCATGACGAGCGAAGAGACCGACCCTGCTCGCCCGCACTCGCCATGGGAGATCGACGACCTCGTCCGCCGCGCGCAACGCGGTGATCGGGTCGCGTTCTCCGAGCTCTTTCGGCAGCACAAGAACGACGTCTCGCGCCTCGTGTTCCGCATGCTCGGCCCCACGAACGATCTCGAGGACGTCGTGCAGGAGGTCTTCCTCCAAGTGCACCGGAGCCTCGCGGAGTTTCGCGGGCAAGCCAAGTTCAGCACGTGGCTCCATCGCGTCACCGTCAACGTGGTGCTGATGGTGCGGCGCGCGGCGAAGAGCAGGCCCGTCTTCAGCCGTGAGCCTCCGATGGATCACGAGCCCGACGGCGGGATCATGCCGGACGAGGACGCCGCACGAAGAGCCAGGATCATCGCGTTCAAGCGCCTCCTCGAGAAGCTCCCCGAGAAGAAGCGCACCGTGTTCATCCTGCACGAGATCGAAGGCAAGGCCCCCTCCGAGATCGCCGAGATCGTGGGCGCGCCCGTCCTCACCGTGAGGACGAGGCTCTTCTATGCTCGGAGGGAGCTCGCTGACATGATGAAAGAGGAGCCGACGCTCGTGCACCTGTGCGAGCAAAACGAGGGGGGCGAGGGATCGGTCGACAGTGGGGGCTCGGGCTCCGCGAGCGGCCCCTCCGCCCCCACACCCCTCGCAGGAGAGTGAGGCAACGTGAGCAGTGACATCAACGGGGTCCGCAGGATGGTGGGCGAGCTCCAAAACGAGCCCGTTCCGGCGCTGCCGTGGGCCGAGATCGAGCGGCGTCTCCTCGCCCAGATCGATCGCGATCGCCGCGCGCAGGGGATCCCTTCGTCGCCGTTCGCGCGCATCGCCGGCGTCATCGCGGCGGCCGCGGCGATCACGCTCGCGGTGAGCATGCCCTCGTCGCCGGCGTCGCCTCCCAAAGCGATCGCCGAACGACGCGTGGACGCCGCCTCGATCGCGCTCGCCGAAGGCCACGCGCAGGCGAGAGACCTCAGCGCGCTCCGCGCGGGCGACGTGATCGAGGCCAAAGACGCGGCGATCTCGTTCCACCGCGAAGGCGTCGTGACGTGGACGCTCGCGCCGGGCGGCCGCGCGCGCGTCGTGTCGATGGGCGACGAGGGCGTGGGCCACACGGTCGCGCTGCTCTCCGGCTCGCTGCGCGCCGAGGTCACGCCCGTCACCCCGCGTGACGCATCCGAAGGCTTGATCGAAGCATTCTCCGTCGAGGTCGAGGGGACGCGCGTAGCGGTGCACGGCACGGCGTTTTCGGTCACGCACGCCGATGATCACGTCGTGGTCGACGTCGAGCACGGCGCGGTCGCGGTGGGTCCCGTGGGCCACGCGGGCGCGACCACGGGGCGGCTCCTCGTGGGCCCGTCGCGCGCTTCGTTCTCGCTCGACGGCGGCAAGCGCGCCGCGCTCCTGCCGCGTCCTCTCGCGATGACGGGCGCGCTCGCCGCGGACGCTCACAAACCCGCGGCCGTCGCCTTGCGCGCGCCGAGCGCGCCGCCTTCGATCGAGCCCGTCGCGCAGCACGACGCGCCTTCGCTCGAGCCCGTCGCGCAGCACGAGCCCATCGCTCCGCACGCTCCTGCGATCGCGCCGAAGCCCGCCAAGGTCGCCGCGGCCGAGAGCCCTGCGCCCCCGGCGATCGCCGAGCAGAAGCCCGTCGAGCCCGCACCTCTCCCCTTGCTCACGCCGGGCGCCGTCGCGTCGCGCGTGGTGTCGTGCCTGCGCGCGGGGACCAACGTCTCCGGCGTCACCGTGTCGTTCTCGTCGTCGCTGCTCGTCACCGTGCGCGACGACGGATCGGTCGTGGGCGCGCGCTTCACGACGCCGCCCAAGCCCGAGCTCGTCGGCTGCGCGAGCTTCGTCGTGAGCGCGCGCTTCTCGCCCGGCGCGCGCACCATCGAGATCCCCATCACCTATTGAGCGCGAGCCTCACTCGTCGAGCGATTTGCCGAGCGCCGCGCGCAGGTAGTTCTGCGCGCGCAGCGTGTAGGGCCCGTCGGGGTGCGCGTCGAGGTGCCTTCGAAACGCCTCGACCGCTTGGGGATAGCGGCCGCTCTTGTACAAGAGCACGCCGCGCGCGAGCTCGTGCGGATACGCGGGATCGATCTTGGTGAGCTCGTCGAGCTTGCGGAGCCGATATTGCTCGGTCGGCGCCTCGCCTGCGCGGCCGCCGAGCGCGCGCGCCGCGGCATCGGGCACCGGATGCCGGAGGAAGAAGCGGTAGAGCGCGCGCGCCTCCGCGACGTCGATCGCGAACGGCCCCTCGCGGAGCGTCGTGATCTCGCTCCATCGCTTCTTGAAGAGCGCCGCGAGCACGCGACGATCCAAGAGCAGCGTCTTGCCTTCGATCCAGCCGCTCCGCGCGATCATCCGCGTGAAGCCGCCGCCCAGCGCGCGAAGCTCCGCGGTCTCGATCCCCGTCGCCTCCCACCGCCGCACCTCGACGAGGAACCGCGCGAGCTCCACCGCGCGGAGCGAGAGCACCTGCCGGGGGCCCTGCGCGATCGCCGTGCGCGCGGCCTTCACGATGGCGTCGCGCGCGATCACGAGCGCGCTCTCGTCGCCCGACGCGTCCGCGCGGCCGTACGCGAGGTACGCGTCGCCGAGCGCGCGCACGTCGACGTCGAGCGGCGATCGCTGCGCCTCGGCCGCGAGCGCCGCGCTCTCCCGCTCGATGCGATCGAGCGCGGGGAGGTCGACCTTGGGCTCGGGCAAATCGATCGCGTCGACCGGCCTCGGGACCGCGACGAGCGCCGACGTCCCCGCGATGAAGACCGCAAGAAGGCCGGGCTGCCAGCCGCGCAGGTGAACCGCTAGCCCGCGCGACCGTGCTTCTTTTGCCCCATCCTGATTCGGACGCTTCATCTGTCCATGCTGTGATGACGGGCGCACCTTCACGACGACGCTCTTCTCCGGTTACGCTTCAAGGCTCATCGTAAAGGAGATTGTGTGATCGAGAACCGAAAGCACCCGAGGAAGGTCATCGACCTCGATGTGGCTTTTCAGGTCGCGGGCGGTCCACGCGTCGAGGCGAAGAGCCACGACGTGAGCTTGGGCGGGATGTTCATCGAGACGAACGTGGAGGCGCCTTACGGCTCGTCGGTCCGCGTCTTCGTGAGGTTGCCCGGCCTGAAGAGCGAGACCCAAATCGACGCGACGGTGCGCTGGCGCAAGCCCGACGGCATGGGCGTGCAGTTCGGCATGATGGGCGCACGCGAGACGCACGCGCTCACGCAGCTCCTCGGTTGATCGGCGACTCCGCGCGCTCGACGCGCGCCTCGCTCGGGAGCAGGTGCTTGAGGCGATAGGCTTGCAAAAAGCCGCGCAGCTCCGCTTTGTAGAGCGCCTCCTGGAAGCGCTCCATCAGCACCCACGGCATCGCGATCATGAACAAGCTCCCCACGGTGAGCGCCGCGAGCGTGGGGACCTCGGGCAACGTCACGGCCCTCGGGATCACCGACATGCCTCCCTCGTGAAAGGCGTACGAGCGCGGGATGACGCCCGTGATCTCGATGGCCACCGATCCGAGCAGCGCCGCGGCCGTCGAGAGCACGATCGCGCGGCGGAGCTTGCCCGAGCTGTTCATGCAATACGCGAACGAGAACACCGAGAGCAGCGCGGGCGTGAAGATGAGCGGCCCCATCCCTCGGCCGATGCACAAAACCGAGAGGACGTTCAGCACGAACGAGACGTACGCAAGTGTGTACATCTTGCCGAGGTCGCGCGTCCTCGACGCGAGCGCCTTCACCGCGGCCGAGCCCAACGTGAGCCCCACGGCCGTCACGAGCAGCGCGTGGTCGCGCACCCCCATCCAGAGCACGAGCGGCGTGAGCAAAGAGATGCCGGCCAGATCCGCGCGCACCGCCTCGCGGAGCTGGATCCGGTGCTGCGTGATCTGGTGCACCATCATCTCGCGGCGCACGGCGCTCGGCACCTCCGACGCGGGCGCGGTGAAGATGCGGTTCAACGTGTCGAGCGCGATCGCGTTGCGCGGATCGATCGCGAGCGTGCGGCCGACCTCGTGAAGCGCCTCGCGCACCGCGCGCTCCGCCTCCACGCCGCCCGACGTCGCGCGCGCCGCGGCGCGCTCCGCGGCCTGGGCGTGCGCGCCCGCGAGCTTCCTGCGCATCTCCTCGTCGCGATCGCCGGCCAAGAAGCGCTCGAGCGCGTCGTGCATCGCGCGCGCGGTCGGGTACCTCTCCGCGGGGCTCACCGCCGTCGCCTTGACGCAGATCGCTTCGAGCTCGGGCGGGACGTCGGAGCCGGGGACGCGCTCCGAAGGCTTCGCCGAGACGCCGTCGATCGCCGCCATCACCATCACGTTCCACTCGTCTTTGGGGAAGAGCGGGAGGAGCGTGAGGATCTCGAAGAGGATCGCGCCGAGCGCGTACACGTCGCTCCGCGCGTCGAGCGCCGAGTGCCGCCCGCGCGCCTGCTCGGGCGGCATGTAGCCGAGCGTGCCCAAGATGCGGCCTGTCTTGGTCTCGATCTCGTCCTCGTCCTCGTCGTAGAGCGCCGGCACCTTTTGGTGCGTGCGGCCGTGCTCGATCACCTTGGCGATGCCCCAGTCGAGCACGTAGACCTCGCCGTACGCGCCGAGCATCACGTTCTCGGGCTTCAGATCGCGGTGGAGCACGCCGCGCGCGTGCGCAAAATCGAGCGCGAGGCACGCCGACGAGAGCGCCGCGACGAGCCTCCTGCTCGGGTACTCCTTCTTCATCGCCTCGTCGCCGCTCACGTGCGCCTTCAAGATGTCCGCGAGCGTCTTGCCTTCGAGCCGCTTCATCGTGAAGAAGGGCGAGCCCTCCTCGTCGACGCCGACGTCGTACACGGGCACGACCGCGGGGTGCTCCAAGCGGCCTTGAATTCGAGCCTCGCGGAGGAAGCGCGCCCGCGCCTGCTCGTTGCTCCGGTACTTGGGCGGGAGCGTCTTCATCGCCACGTCGCGCCCGATCCGCTCGTCGTGGCAGAGGAGGACCTCGCCCATCGAGCCGCTGCCCAAGCGGCGGTGGACGAGGTAGCGCGACGCGGAGTCGGAGGAGGCGAGCGCGTCCTTTTCGGAGGTCGGCATGTTGGAGGATGGACGATGGGAGCCCTCGCGCGCTCCGTCAACATCCGTGCAGTGACGCGGCCCTTCGCCGTCTTATACGCTGCGCGGAATGAAGATCGACGCGCTCAAGAAGGTCGATGATCTGGGTACGGCGGTGAACGCTGCGTCGTGCCTCGTAGGCCAGGGGCTCGTGGCCATGCTCGCCGGATCGCCCTCTCGCTTGTGGGTCTTACCAGGCGCGGGATCGCCTTCGATCTCCGAGGTCCCCGTTCAATCGGCGCAAGACGTCGCGCTCCTGTCGAAGCGCACCGCGGTCGTGCTCGGGAGCGACGGGACCGCGTGGGCGATCCTCGATCTCGGCGGATCGGCGCGCGCGAAGGCGGTGGCGCGCGACGTGCGGGCGCTCGCGATGCGGCCTTGGGGCGAGAGCGCGCTCGCGCTCGGCGCGGACGGGCACGCGACGGCGCTCACGCTCTCGCGCGAGGACGTGGCCGCGCGGGCGTTCTCGATGCGCGGCGGCGTCGTGCGCGCGTGCGACGTCGGCGAGCACGTGACCCACGTGGTGATCGACAGCGCCGAGGGAGGCCAGCTCCGCATCCACCCCGGCGCGACGCCCGAGCTCGGGACGAGCGCGAAGACCGCGCTGCCCGCGGCGTCCGCGGGGCTCGATCGCGTGCGCGGGGGCGCGTCGCTCTCGGTGCTCTACAAGCGTGGATCCGAGCTGATTTGCGCGGTGACCGGGACCCCGAACAAGCTCTCGGCGAAGATGATCAAGCTCGACGCGAAGGTCCTCGACGCGGGCGTCGCGGAGGGCTGCCTCATCGCGGCGCTGCAAGACGGGCGCGTCGCGACCTACGACTTGGCGGCGATCGAGGGCGCGGGCGACGATCCCGTCGCGCCGTCGAGCGCCGCGCAGCTCGGCACCAAGGGCCGGGCCAAGGTGCTGCTCGCGACGATCAAAGGCGTATGGATCGGCACCACCACGGGCGAGGTCATGAGCGTCGCCATGGCGCGCGGCGAGGCGCAGCCGCCCGCCGCCGATCCGGTGCGCACGAGGCTCGCGTCGCTCGACGAGGAGCTCCACAAAGCGAAGGACGCGCTCAACGACGCGCTCCACGAGCGCGAAGAGGCGACGCGCCGATCCAAGGAGGTCGCGGCCGAGCAGGAGCGCGTGATCCACGAGGCGCACGCGGTCGAGGTGGCGACGCTCAAGGGCCAGATCGACGCGACCAACGAGGCGCACGCCGCCGACATCAAGACCCGGGACGAGACCATCGCGAAGCTCCGCGAAGACCTCGACGCCGCGAACGACGCGCACGCGACAGCGCTCAAGGCGAGCGAAGAGGCGCACGCCGCCGCGATCTGCGCGCACGACGAGACCCTCTCGCTCCGCGCCGAATTCGACGCCGCAAACGAAGCGCACGCGAACGCGCTCAAGGCGAGCGAAGAAGCGCACGCGAACGCGCTCAAGGAACGCGACGAGACCCTCGCGAAGCTCCGCGCCGATCTCGACGC
>CAYTJL010000147.1:0-6677 GCA_964437785.1 uncultured Polyangiaceae bacterium | reverse complement strand
CGAAGCTCCGCGCCGATCTCGACGCCGCGAACGAAGCGTCTGCGAAGGCGAGCGCGGCGCTCGCCGAGGCCGAAGAGGCCAAGGCCAAGCTGCGCGCGGAGCTCGCCGAGGAGCGCGAGCGCCTGGAGAACGCGGCGGCGTGGTGGGCGGAGCTGGATCGCGCGCGCGAGCGGGTCGGCTCGGTGCTCTCTCAGCTCCAGGGGATCTTCAATCGGAAGCGGGAGTGATCAGGCCTTCGCCGCGGCGGACGAGACCTGCGTGAGCATGTCTTGGATCCGGCGCACGAGGCTCGCGGGATCCTGCACCACGCCCTCGGCCAAGAGGGCTTGATCGAAGAGCAGCTCGGACCAGTCGCGCACGCTCTGGGACTCGGGATCGCGCGCGGCGACGGCGGCGAGGTTCTTGACCGCGGGGTGCGCGGGGTTCACCTCCAAGATGCGCTTCTTCTCGGGCTCGTTGCCCTGATCCACCATGCGGAGGATGCGCTCGAAGTTGGCGCCGGGGTCGCCCTCCTCGGCCACCAGCACGCTCGCGCTGTCGGTGAGCCGCTTGGAGGCGCGCACGTCTTTGACGCGATCGCCGAGCACCTTCTTGATGGTCTCGATCGCGACGGAGACGTCGGACGCGGGCTCGTCCTTCTTGTCGTCGTCGGGCGAGGGGCCGAGATCGATGTCGCCGTGCGCGACGCTGCGGAGCCGCTTTTTGTCGAAGTTGACGAGCGATTTGACGACCCACTCGTCGATGGGATCGACGAGGAAGAGCACGTCGTAGCCGCGCTTCTTGAAGGCTTCGAGGTGGGGGCTCTGCTCGACCGCGCGCCGCCCGAGGCCCGTCACGAAATAGATGTCCTTCTGATCTTCGGGCATCGCCTCGACGTATTTGCGGAGCGAGGTCAGCTCGCCCGCGGGCGTCTTCATCGACTCGAAGCGGCAGAGCTCGGCGATCGCGTCGAGGTTCTTCCAATCCATCGAGATGCCCTCTTTGAGGACGCGCCCGAATTCGCGCCAGAACGCGAGGTATTTGTCGGGCTCGCCGTCGGCCATCTCCTTGAGGTGCTTCAGCACCTGCTTCGTGAGCTGCTGGCCGATCTGCTCGAGCGTCTTGTTCTCTTGGAGCATCTCGCGCGAGACGTTGAGCGAGAGGTCCTCCGAGTCGACGACGCCGCGCAGGAAGCGGAGGTAGACGGGGAGGATCTTGTCGCACTCCTCGACGATGAGGACGCGCTTCGCGTAGAGCCGGAGCCCCTTGCGATCGCGGTGGAAGAGATCGAACGGCGCCTTCTCGGGGATGTAGAGCAGCGCGTGGAACTGCACCGGCGCGTCGACCGAGTAGTGGACGCGCGAGAGGGGCTTGTCCTCGCCGTAGCCCGACGTGATGTGGTGATAGAACTCTTGATGTTGCTCGTCCGTGACCTGCGATTTGGGCACCGCCCAGATGGCCTTGCTCCGATTGACCACCTCGTCGTTGAGGTGAATGGGGAAGTGGACGAAGTCCGAGTATTTGCGGATGACCTCTTTGACCCGCCACGCCTTGGTGAAGTCGCGCGCGTCCTCTTTGAGGTGCAAGACGATCTTCGTGCCGGGGTGCTCGCGATCGCCGGGCGAGACGGTGAACGTGCCCGCGCCGCTCGATCGCCAGAGCACGGGCTCGGCGCCCGCGAGGAGCGACTTGGTGTGCACGTCGACGCGTGAAGCCACCATGAACGCCGCGTAGAAGCCCACGCCGAACTGGCCGATGAGCTTCATGGGGTCGCTGCCCTCGGCGTTCTTCTTGGCCATCGCCTCGGCGTGCGCCTTCAAGAACTCCATCGAGCCGCTCTTCGCGATGGTGCCGAGGTTCTGCACGACCTCGTCGCGCGTCATGCCGATGCCGTTGTCGTCGATGGTGAGGGTGCGCGCCTCGTCGTCGAGCGTGATCACGACGCGCGCCTCGCCGACCTGCTCGGCGACGTCGCTGCGCGTGAGCTGAAGGAAACGAGCCTTGTCGAGCGCGTCGGACGCGTTCGAGATGAGCTCGCGGAGGAAGACCTCCTTGTTGGCGTAGAGCGAGTTGATGACCAGCGAGAGGATCTCGCGCACCTCGGCTTGGAAGGGCAGCTCGACCGATCCTGCGCTGCTGTCGTTGGTGGGGGTCTCGGGTGTCTCTTCTGTCGTGCTCATGGTCTTTGTCTCTCGAAGGAGGATTGAGCGTCACGCTCGGGGCTCTCGCCTCGGCGAGCGAAAAATCGAGGGACCTGTGCCATGCTCACGGGGCTTCACCCCGCGGGCTAGGCCCGCCTCGCGTTGTCTTTTGCATCCGAATCACGAGAAGAGCAATCCCCCCATGACACCCAAAGCCCTCCCGCCGGACCTCGTAGGCGCTCCGCCCGAGGTGCACCGCACGCCGAACGGGACGATGTTCATGTGGCGACCCGCGCCCAAGCTGTTCGTGAGCCGGGTCGAGGGACATTTCTCCGTCGCGCACGTGCACGCGATGATCGCCGCGAACCGGCGCGTCATCACGGAGGACAAGCGCGTCGTGGGCTACCACGATTGGGAGGGGATGACCGACTACGACGCCGAGGCGAGGAGCGTCATCACGCGCTTCGGCGCCGAGGTGAAGAGCGTGAACGACGGCACGTTCATCCTCCTCCGATCCAAGATCATCGTCGCGGCGGTGCAGGCCGCGAACATCTTGCTGCGCAACATCACCGCCTATTCGGAGCGCGACGCGTTCGAGGCCGCGCTGCGCGACGCGGTGCGCCGCAACAAACGCTGACGAACCGGCGCGAGGATCAGAGGTCTCGTACGCAGCGCGACGTGGGTCGCGACTCCGCGTTCGCGGGTCGCTCGATCCGTGGTAGGAGCGGCGCCACGATCATGCGCGCGATCCCCTTCGATTGGAACACGACCACGAGCGCCGGCGCCGCGGCTCCATCCCTCTACGGCGGCATCCCGGCCTCGACGGTGGTCGTCGACGAGACGCTGCGCGACGGCCTTCAGAACGCGTCCGGCGTGAACCCGCCCATCGCGTACAAAGTGGATCTGCTGCACGCGATGGCGAAGATCGGCGCCGGCGTCGTGAGCGTGGGCCTGCCGGCCGCGGGCGCGCAATACGCGGCCGACACCCATCTTTTGTGCCGCGAGATCGCGTCCGCGAAGCTGCCGCTCATCGCGACGGCCGCCGCGCGCACCGTGGTCGCGGACGTCGAGGGCATCGCGCGCGCGGCCGATCGCGCGGGGATCTCGATCGAGGTCTACGCGTTCATCGGCAGCTCATCCATCCGCGCGATGGTCGAGGGCTGGAGCATCGATTTTCTCGTCGGCAACGTCACGAGCTCGGCCGAGGCCGCGCGGCGCGCGGGGCTCCCGTTCTGCCTCGTCACCGAGGACACGACGCGATCGAGCCCCGACATGCTCCGGCCGCTTTATCGCGCGGCGATCGACGCGGGCGCGCGGCGCATCTGCGTCGCGGACACCACCGGCCACGCCACGCCCGACGGCGTCGCGAACCTCGTCGCGCTCATCCGCGGCGAGATCGCCGCGATGGGCGCCAAGGGCGTCGAGCTCGACTGGCACGGCCACAACGATCGCGGGCTCGCGCTCCCGCTCGCGCTGCGCGCCGCGGCGCTCGGCGTCGAGCGCATCCACGGCACGGGCCTCGGCGTGGGCGAGCGCGTGGGCAACACGAGCTTGGAGCTGCTCGTCCACAACTTGGGCCTGCTCGGCGCGCGGCCCGCGGTGCCGATCACCCATCTTCGCGAGTACATGGAGCTCGCGGCGCGGGCTCTCTCGTGGACGATCCCGCGCGATCATCCGCTCTTGCACCACGGCGCGCCGCCTCGCCCTTACCGCGACGTCCCGCGCGACGAGGCGCCGCGCGGATCGCTCGATCCGCTCGTGCCGCTCCGCATGCGCGTGTCGGGCTCGCCCGTTCAAATCGCGGTGCACCCGCGGCGCACGCTGCTCGAAGCGCTGCGCTACGACCTCGACTTGATCGGCACCAAACAAGGCTGCGACAAGGGTGATTGCGGCGCGTGCACGGTGGTGATGGATGGCCGCGCGGTGCTCTCGTGCTTGACGCTCGCGCTCGACGCCGAGGGTTGTAACGTCACGACCGTCGAGTCGCTCGCGGGCGCGCCGCACCTCGATCCGCTGCTCGATTGCTTTGACCGCGCGGGCGGCGGCCAGTGCGGGTTCTGCACGCCCGGCATGCTCATGAGCGCGACCGCGCTGCTCGATCGATCGCCGCGCCCCTCGCGCGACGAGATCGCGCTCGCCATCTCGGGCAACCTCTGCCGGTGCACGGGCTATGGCCGCATCGTCGATGCGATTGAGCAGGCGGCCGCGATCCGCCGCGGCGAAGCGCAGGGCGGCGGCGATCTGCCGGGCACCGCGAACGTGCCCCCGCCGCTGCCGTCGAACACCAAGCGCGCGAGCCCTTGAGCCGCTGGCGGTTACACGCGCGGAGACCAGATCCGGTTTTGGAGCTTGGCCGTCCGTCTGTACGGCCAACACCACAGCGCACCTCACCGCCCGAGCAACGCTGGAGTCCATTCGCATAATACCGCGGGCATCATCGACTGGTTCGACATGACGCAGCCGTGCGGGCGCGGTCTTTCGACGCTCCTTTGGGGGATGGGAGGAGGGTCAGGTTCGCAAAGCCCGCGGACGGCTGGCCCATAGTGCTATTTATTTCTGACTGAGCGGCCCCCAAGCTAGCTAGTAGTGGTAGGGTGGCCGTCATGGCGTACCTCGCGTCGCTGCCCCCCCGCGCCATCCCTCTTCGCACCGACGCCGACGGCGTTGTCCGCGTCGGCGCCACGAGGGTCACCCTCGACACCGTCGTGGGCGCCTTCCTCATGGGCTGTACGGCCGACGAAATCGCGACGAAGTACGACGCGCTGGATCTCGCGGACGTCTATGCGGTCATCGCCTACTACCTCTGGAACCGCGAGGCAGTCGATGCCTACCTGCATGAGCGCACCACGGAGGCGGACGCGATCAGGGCGGAGATCGAGCGGCGCGGCTCTTCAGCAGGTCTGCGAGATCGGCTCCTCGCCAGGAAGCGCCTCGCTTCCTGAGGGCCGGCGTGCGGTTCCTCGCTGACGAAAACGTGGACGCCGACATCGTGCGCGCCCTGCGCCGACGCAGGCCGTCCCTCGACATCGTGCGCGCGCAGGAGGTGGGGCTGAGCGCCGTCGATGATCCTTCGATCCTCGCTTGGGCCGCGGAACACGGCCGAATCGTCGTGAGCCACGACGTGAACACGGTCACGCGCTACGCGTATGAACGGCTCGCCCGCGGGGAGCGCATGCCGGGCGTCATCATCATCCCTCAACGCGCACCGATCGCGCAGTGCATCGACGATCTCATGTTGATTCAGGAGTGCGGAGTCGAGGCCGAGTACGACGGGCAGATCATGTTTCTGCCGTTGTGATCCCGGGCTCCACGAGCGCTGACACAACTCGACCCACACCCCAACGTCGAGGCCGCAATTCCGCGGAAAAACGCGCGGCGTACAGTTTGCTAAATGGCTGGGCTCCCTTGCGAAAGGAACGTGCTGCCATGTCTCGATACGCATCCTTGTTCACCGCGCTCTTTCTGTTGTCCCTCTGGCTCGGTTGCAGCTCGGGGTCGTCGAGCTCCGGCGCGGGAGGCAACGGCGGGATGGGGGGCAAAGACACTGGATGTCCGGCCGACAAAGGCATCTTCGCGCCGCCCATGGGCGCTTGTTCGAAGGAGGGAGACGACTGCCTCTTCGGCGACACGAGCTGTGTCAACGTCTATGTGTGCACCGACGGTGGCTGGCAGAACGAGGGCTGCACCACCGGGAGCAGCAGCAGCTCATCGGGGCAAGGAGGCGCCGGCGGAGACGCGGGGTGAGCGAACGGGGCATACGAGACGAGGCGTAAAAGCAGATCCCTTCGAGAACGCTTGACGTGCAGAGGGCGCTCGGTAGCTTGTTGTCTTACTGCCTTGGCGGCAGCGCTCTTTACACCAGCCACTCAAAAGGATGTGACGATGCGAAGGAATTTGGATCTCGCACGGTGTCTCATGCTCACGGCGATGGTCTCTCTCTGTGGCTGCGTCGAGCAGCGGCAGCCCGCGCCGGAGCAGGTGCGGTCGAGCCAAGCCGCGGTGCAGTCGCCGGGGCCGGCGGCGCAAGCGTTCGCCAACGACGTCGCCGACGCGATGATCGATCGGCTGGTCGCGCTGCTGTTCCGGGAGTTCGCCGTGACGACGCCGGCCAACGCCCCCATCGGCACCGCCGCCATCAGCAACATCTTTGACGACGACAACCCGAACATGAGGCTCGTCGGCGACGTCGACCCGTTGCAAGAGTCCAACTTGCCGCAGGACGGCTTCGAGGCCGACGCGCTGGCGGCCGCGAAGCTCGGCCAGAACTTCTCCCTGACCGAGAAGGTCGATGGGAAGTGGTATGTGCGCAAGTCCGTGGCGGTGAGCGTCGATTTCTCCCCTACGTGCGTCCACTGCCACGATAACTTCGCCAACCTGAGCAATCCCTGGGTCGGCGCGCTCATGGTGCGAGCGCGCGTGCAGGACTGACCATAAATAACATACCTGCTTTAGCGTATCGGCGGCCGAAAGCCCGGCGCTGGTGCGAGCGACCTGGCGAGCATACGCTGGGGCGTTGTCTTGGCAGATGGCCCTGCTGGGTCGTGGTCTTGGCAGAGA
>CAYTJL010000146.1:0-24507 GCA_964437785.1 uncultured Polyangiaceae bacterium | reverse complement strand
CCCCAACGTGAACACCGTTTATATCGCGTGACCCGGCGCGATAAGCGATCTCTCCGGCACACCGTGAATCCACCCTTCCAACCGCCGAGGCCCTCATGAGCGTGTCCGACGACGCGCTGGCGCGGGCCCGCGAGGCGTGGCCCGGAGTCGCGTTTGAGCCCGAGGCGCTCCGCGCGTTCGTCGAGCGGCGTCGCGACGAAGGCGGCGCGGGCGACGCGCACCTCGCGGATCTGTGCCTCGCGTTCGCGGCGTCTCGCGGTGATCCCGCGGCGATCCGCGCGATCGACGAGCGCGTGCTCAGCGCGATCGAGCCGCCGGTCAAGCACATCGATCCTTCTCCCGCGTTCCTCGACGAGGTCCGTCAAGCGCTGCGCGTACGGCTCCTCGTGGGCGCGGAGGGAGCGCCCCCGCGCATCGCCGACTATCAAGGGCGCGGGCCCCTCGTCGGTTGGGTGCGGGTCGCCGCGGCGCGCGTCGCGCTCAACCTCAAGCGTCCTTCGGGGCCCAAGGTCGAGCCCGATGACGTCCTCTCCGAGATCGTCGCGCGCGAGCCCGATCCCGAGCTCCAGCACATGAAGGCGATGTACCGCGCGGAGCTCGCGTCGTCCCTGCGCGCAGCGCTCGCCGCGCTGCCCGAGCGCGATCGTCTCACGCTGCGCCTTCATTACGTCGACGGACTCACGCTCGCGCAGATCGGCGCGCTCTACGGCGTCCACGAGTCCACGGTCTCACGCCGGCTCAAGGCCGCCGCAGAGCGCGTCGGCGCGAGCGCGCGCGAGGCGCTGGTCGCGCGGCTCGGCGTCTCGGCTGGCAGCGTCGACTCCATCGCGCGCATGGTCGAGAGCCAGCTCGACCTCAGCATCGGCCGGATTTTGCAGGCATAAATTTTTATCGCGCCGATCCCCTACGATGCCGCGCGTGAGCGGGTGCCTCGCCGAAGACGTCCTCCTCGATCTCGCGCAGGGCGCAGAGCCGCTCGGCGAGGCACCTGCGATCGAAGAGCACCTCGCGTCGTGCCCCTCGTGCTGCGCGCTCCTCTCGACGATCCTCGCGACCACCTCGGGCGAGCGCGCGCGGACCACGGGCTCGCTCGCGGGGCGATCGCTCGGCCCTTATCGGCTCGAAGCGCTGATCGGCGCAGGCGCGTCGGGCGAGGTCTATCGCGGGTGGGACGAGCGGCTCGATCGTCGCGTCGCGATCAAGGTGCTCTCGGATCGCGCAGAAGAGAGCGGCGATCGCGCGCGGCGATGGGAGATCGAGGCGCGCGCCGCCGCCGCGATCGCGCACCCCAACGTGGTCACCGTCTACGACGTGGGCCGCGCGGATGGCCGATCGTTCCTCGTGAGCGAGCTCCTCGACGGCGAGTCGCTGCGCAGCGTGATCGATCGCGGGCCGGTCCCGCGCGATCGCGCCTTCGCCCTCGGGCTCGATCTGATCCACGGCCTCGTCGCGGCGCACGATCGCGGCGTGATCCACCGCGATCTCAAGCCTCACAACCTGATCGTCACGCGCGCGGGCGCGCTCAAGATCCTCGATTTCGGCCTCGCCAAACGCACGGTCCCGGATCCTGTCGCGGACCTCGACGCGACGCAGCCCGGCACCGTGCTCGGCACCGTCGGCTACCTCTCGCCCGAACAAGCGCGCGGCGAGCCGGCCGACGCGCGCAGCGACATCTTCTCCACGGGCGCCATCCTCTACGAGCTCTTCACCGGCGAGCGCGCGTTCGGCGGCGCGACGTTCGCCGAGCGCCTCTCCGCGGTGCTGCGCGACACGCCGGCCGGGCTCACCGCCGAGCGCCTCGGCGACATGAGCCCGATCATCGCGCGCTGCCTGGAGAAAGAGCCCTCTCGACGCTTTCAATCCGCGCGCGATCTCGCGTGGATCCTGGAGCGATCGGCGCCCGTCGATCGCGCTGCGCCCGCCGATCGCGAGGCGCCCGCCGCGCGCGTGATCACGTCGCGGCGAACGATCGTGATCGCGGCCGCGGCTGCGCTCTCGGGGCTCGCGATCGGCCGCGCGATCGCGCCCAGCGCAGCGCCCGAGGGCGCCCGCGCGAGCGGCTACCATCAGCTCACGTTTCGCCAAGGGCTCATCGGTCGCGCGCGCTTCACGCACGACGGCAGCAGCGTGATCTACGGCGCGGCGTGGGATGATCAGCCGCTCTCGATCTACACGACGCGCCTCGGCGGCGGTGGCACGCGCCAGCTCGAGCTACCGAGCGCGGACGTGCTCGCGGTCTCGTCGCGCGGCGAGATCGCTATTTCGATCGGGCGCCGCTACGTCGAGGGGTTTCATCAGGTCGGCCGCCTCGCGCTCGCGCCGATCGAGGGCGGTGAGCCGCGCGTCGCGGGCGACGACGTCCAAGACGCGGACTTCTCCCCGGACGGCGCTTCGCTCGCCGTCCTGCGCCGCGACGGCGCCGTGTTTCGGATCGAATATCCCCTTGGAACAAGGCTCTTCGAGCACCCCGGATGGATCAGCCACCCGCGCGTCTCGCCCGACGGCGCGCGCGTGGCGTGCCTCCTCCACGACAGCCCGCACGACGATCGCGGGCGCGTCGCGATCATCGAGCGCGCGACGGGCACGTCGCGGATCGCCGGCGGCGCGTGGAGCAGCGTGGTCGGGCTGGCCTTCTCGGCGGACGGGCGGACGCTCTTTTTGTCGGCGTCCAAAGAGGGCGGCAACAACGCGATCCGCGCCGTCTCGCTCGACGGTCGCGAGTCCCTCGTCGCCGAGACCCCGGGGCGTCTCCGCCTCCACGATCGCTCGCGAAGCGGTGTCGCGTTGATCTCGCACGACGCCTGGCGGTTGCGCATGATGGTCAAACCCCCGCGCGCCGCGGCCGAGATCGACCTCTCGCTCTCCGACGTCGCGATCGTCACCGCGATCACGCCCGATGGGCGGACGCTCGCGCTCGCCGAGATCGGCGACGTCAACCCGGACAGCGGCGGCGCGTATCTCCGGCCCTCGGCGGGCGGGCGCGCGATGCGGCTCGGCGCGGGCATCCCCCGCGCGATCACCGACGATGGGCGCCGCGTGCTCGCCGAGCTGCCCGAGGGGCCCGCGCGCTTCGTGATCTATGAGATCGGGGTAGGGGAGGCGCGCGCGGTCCCGCTCGATCCGATCGTCGAAGCGACGAGCGTGCGGTTTCGCGGCGCGGATCAGCTCGTCGTGGCGGGCGCCGCGCAGGGCAAACCGAGCAGGCTTTGGCTGGTGCCGATCGGGTCTCCGCCATCTCCGGTCACGGCAGAGGGCGTGAGCGGCAAAGCGCAGGTGAGCAATGATGGAAAGCGAGCTGCCTTTATCACGCAGGAGGGGCAGTGTTGGATCCTCGATCTCGGCGCGGGCGCGCCGCCGCGGCCCGTCCCAGGCTCGTTTCGAGGTGAGGTGGTGAGCGGGTTTTACGAAGGTGATCGCGAGATCCTCGTGCGAACGAAGGAGATCCCCATCGTGGTGAGGAGGGTCGACGTCGACTCCGGCGCCTCGACGCCGCATCTCACCATCACACCCCCGGTGGTCGGGAGGAAAGGCGTCGAGTCGGTGGTGATGGACGCGCGCGGCGAGGTGTACGCCTACAGCTATGGTCAAGAGCTCTCACGGCTCTATGCCACGTCCGCGGAACGTGGTTGAGATGATTGATTATGGAGACCCGCCGCGCTTTTGCCCCTGCTCGCGGATCCAGCGCAGCCGCTCACCGATGGTCTTCTCATATCCGCGCTCGGCCGGTTCATAAAACCGCGCGTCGCCGAGCTCCTCGGGCAAATACCGCTCTCCCCACGCGACGCCGCCCTCCTCGTCGTGGGCATAACGATATCCCTCGCCATACCCCTCTTGCTTCATCAGCTTGGTGGCCGCGTTACGGAGCTTGAGCGGCACGGGCAGCGCGCCCGCCGCGCGCACCGCCTCACGGGCCTTTTGCCACGCGACCCCGGAGGCGTTGGACTTGGGCGCCGTCGCCAAATACAACACCGCCTGCGCCATGGGATAAAGCCCCTCGGGCATGCCCATCCTCCGAAACGAGGCGTCCGCCGCGACCGCGATCTCCATCGCTCGCGGGTCGGCGTTGCCCACGTCCTCGCTCGCGAAGATCATGATTCGCCGGAGGACGAACAACGGATCATCCCCCGCCTCGATCATTCGCATCATCCAATAAATGGCCCCGTCCGGGTCCGAGCCGCGCATCGATTTGATGAACGCGCTCACCACGTTGTAATGCTCTTCGCCGGACTTGTCATAAAGGAGCGTCTTTTGCTCGCTCGTCTCGGCCACGCTCTCGGCCGTGATGCGCGTCGTCCCCGCGCGCTCGGCCTCGGCGGCGGCGATCTCCAACGTGGTGAGCGCCCTCCGCGCGTCGCCCTGCGCGAGCGCCGCGATCGCGCTGAGCGCCTCGGGATCGGCCCCCAAGCGGCCTCCGAGCCCGTCGGGCGAGGTCAGCGCGCGCTCCAAGAGCGCGACGATGCGCTCGGGCCCGAGCCCCTCCAGCCGGAAGACCTTGCACCGCGAGAGGAGCGGCGCGACCACGGCAAACGAAGGGTTCTCGGTGGTCGCGCCGATGAGCGTGATGGTGCCGTCCTCGACGTGCGGGAGGAACGCGTCCTGCTGCGCCTTGTTGAAGCGGTGGATCTCGTCGACGAACAAAATGGTGCGCTGGCCCTGGTATTTGCGGGCTTCCTTGGCCTCGGCCAAGATCCCGCGCAGCTCCGGCACGCCGCCGAGCACCGCGTTGAACGGCACGAACCGCGCGCGCGTGCTCTCGGCGACGACGCGCGAGAGCGTGGTCTTGCCCGATCCCGGCGGCCCCCACAGGATCATCGAAGGCACGCGATCGGCCGCGATCGCGCGCGCCAAGATCTTCCCCTCGCCGAGCAGCCGATCTTGACCGACCACCTCGGCGAGCGTCCGCGGCCGCACGCGCTCGGCGAGCGGCACCGTCTCCTTGAGCTCGGGCCTCTGCTTGAGCGCGGCCTCGAACAGCGTCGATCCGCCGGGATCCGCGCGCTTCTTCATCGATCTTCCGCGAGGATCGCCTTGGCCGCGCGGCGCGCGTCGCTCGGATCGCGGCCGACCCAGCGCACCACGCCGCGCCGATCGATGACGAACGTGATGGGCACGTTCGCGATGCGGTAGTTGCCGGCGATGCGCATGCGGCCGTCGTGGATGACAGGGAACGTCGTGCGGAGCCGGAACGCCATGGCGATCGCGTCGTCTTTGCTCGCGTCGACGCTCACGCCGATCACCCGGACGCCGTCGTCGTAGAGATCGCGGTGCACCGCTTCGAGCACGGGGATCGACTGCTGGCAGCCGTCGCACCACGAGGCCCAAAAGTCCACGATGGTGACCTTGGTGCGCGGGCCGCCGGGCACGCCCACGTCGCGATCGCCCATCGACGATTCGTAGAAGTGCGGCGCGGGGCCGCCGATGAGCGAATGGGGGAGGGACGCGGGCATCGACGCCGCGCAGCCCGAGAGCAGCGCGATCGCGAGCGGGGCGGCGAGCGCGAGGGATCGAGGGATCATGAGCGTCGTGAGGGGACGAGCATACGTGAGACAAGCGCGATTGATGCGCCTTCCGAGCGCTCTTAAGATCCCGCGCTATGGCTAGAACCGCGCCGGTCCCGGACATTCCGCCGATCCCTGGCATGTGCCCGAGCATCGCGGTGCTCGCCGGAGGAGGCGACGGCGGCGGCGGCGGCGGCGACGGCGCAGGCAACGGTGATGGAAGCCAAGGCGCAGGCGCAGGCGCGGGCGGCGAAGCCGCGGGCGGGGATGGCCGCGGAGCGCCCGACTACGCGAAGCACCCCGAGTGCGGCCACGCCTCGCACCCCGTCGACGTCGTCACCGGGCGCGCGTTCACGCACCCCATCACGGATCTTTATCTGCCGGGCCCGCTCGATTTCGATTTTCGCCGCATGTACAGCGCCAAGGCCGCGTCGCGCGACGTCGGCCTCGGCTTTGGATGGGCGCACTCGCTCGGCTGGGAGGTCACCCTCGCGCGCCGCACGATCACGGTCTGGAACGAGCAGGGCGCCGCGGTCGACTTCCCCATGATCCCCGCGGGCAGCGAGGTGATCGGGCCGTGGGGCTGGGTGCTCCGCCGCGAGAGCTGGGGCTTCGCGGTCGACGCGGGCGACGGCGTCTGGAGGCTCTTCTCCGAGAGCGACGACGCGCAGCGATGGCGGCTCACCGCGATCGACGACAGGAACCGCAACCGCATCACCATCACGTACGACAGCGGCAAGCTCGTCGAGGTCAAGGACAGCGCGGGCCGCACGATCCGCTTCAAGACGACGCGCGAAGGGCGCATCAGCGAGATCTTGGTCTACAACGCGGCTTCGCTCGGCCGATGGGTCGCGGTCGCGCGCTACGTGTACGACGACTACGGCAACCTCGCCGCGGCGATGGACGGCGACGGCTTCTCGTCGCGCTACGCGTACGACGAGGATCACAGGCTCGTCGAAGATCGCGATCGCGCGGGGCTCGCGTTCCACTTCCGCTACGACGATCGCGGCCGGTGCGTCGAGTCGTGGGGCGACTACGAGGGCGGCGATCCGAGCCTCGCGCCCGACGCGATCACGACCTTGGCGGACGGCGTCACGCGCGCCAAAGGCATCCACCATTGCCGCTTCGAATATCACCCCGACGGCTACAGCGAGGTCACCGACTCGACGCAGACGCGGCGCTATTTCGGCAACAGCCACGGCCTGCTCGACAAGCGCGTCGAGGGCGGCGGCGTCGTGACCGCGACGTACGACGAGCTCGGCTTCCTCACGTCGCGCACGGATCAGCTCGGCGCGGTCACCTCGTACGCGCGGGACGCGCGCGGGCGCGTCCTCTCGATCACGGATCCGCTCGGGAACACGAGCACATTTCGGCGCGACGCGATCGGCCTGCCCGTCGAGGTGCTCGATCCGAACGGCGGCGTGACCGTGATCGAGCGTGATCGCTTCGGCAACATGACGTCCGCGCGCGATCCGCTCGGCGGGACCACGGCGCTCCGCTACGACGATCGCGGGCTCGTGACCGAGCTCGTCGACGCGCGGGGATTTTCGTGGCGCAGCGAGCACGACGCGCAGGGCAACCCCGTCGCGGTGACCACGCCGGGCGGCGCCGTGTGGCGCTTCGGCTACGACGCGTTCGGCCGCCGCGTCTCCGAGATCGATCCGACCGGCGCCGAGACGCGCTACACGTATTCGACGCGCGGCGATCTCACGACGGTGCGCGATCCGCTCGGCGGCGTGACGGTCTACATGTACGACGGCGAGCGTCGCCTCGCGCAGGTGATCGATCCCAAAGGCCGCGTGACCAAGCTCGTTTGGGGCGGCTATCACAAGCTCTGCGAGCGCGTCGATCCGTCGGGCGCGGCGGTGCGGCTCCGCTACAACCGCGAGGGCGAGCTCGTGATGATCGAGAACGAGCTCGGCGAGCGGCACACGTTCTCGTACGACACGAGCGGCGTGCTCATCGGCGAGCGCGCGTTCGACGGCCGATCGTACCGTTACAAAAACGACGCGCTCGGGAGGCCGATCCGCGTCGAGGACGCCCTCGGCCGGGCGACCGTGATGACGTACGACGCGGCCGGCAACGTCGTCGCGCGCGAGCGATGGGACGGCGAGGTCGAGGCCTACGAGCACGACGCGCGCGGCGACGTGATCGGCGTCAAGGGGCCCTTCGGAGAGCTCACGTTCGAGCGCGATCTCGCCGGCAGGATCGTGCGCGAGGCGCTGCGCGCGGGCGACGAGGAGCACGCGATCGAGAGCGAATACGACGCCGACGGCAACCGCGTTCGCCGCGTGACGTCGCTCGGCTTCGACGAGCGCATCACCCGCGACGGCCATGGGATGCGCGTGCGCACGCTGCTCGACGGCGTCACGGACATCGAGCACACGCGCGACTCGCTCGGCCGCGAGGTCGCGCGGCTGCTCCCGCGCGGCGGCGCGATCGAGAGCGAGTTCGATCCGCTCGGCAGGCTCACGCGGCGATGGGCCGTGGGGCCCGCGCTCTCGTCGCCCATCTCGCGGCGCGATCCGAACGAGCCCGCGTGGCTCGGCCCGCGCGACGGCGGCCCTGTCGTCGACGCGCGCTTCCGCTACGACGAAGGCGCCGAGCTCGTCGAGATCACGGACGGCCGGCGCGGCGTCACGCGCTTCGAATACGATCCGGTCGGCAGGCTCCTCGCGCGTGTCCCCGAGCGCGCGCGCGCGGAGCTGTTCCGCTACGACCCCGCGCACAACCTGCACGACGGCGCTTCCGATCCCGTGCCTCACGTCTACGGTCCGGGCGGGCGGCTGCTGCAAAAGGGCGACGCGACGTACGTGTGGGACGACGACGGCCATCTCGCCGAGAAGCGCGTTCGCCCGCGCGACGGCCGCGCCGAGGAGGTGCACCGGTACACGTGGGACGCCGCGGGGATGCTCGCGTCGATCGAGGGTCCGGCCGGCCGGAGGACCACGTTCGTGTACGACCCGCTCGCGCGCCGCATCGAGAAGCGCTCCACCCAGCGCGACGCGGCCGGCGCGGACGTCGAGATCGCGCGCACGCGCTTCGTGTGGGACGGCGAGACGCTCGTCCACGCGATCCGCGTGCAGGCGAGCGCCGCGGGCGATCCCGTGGTGATCGAGAAGACGTACGCCTTCGACGACGACGACGTCGCGCCGCTCGCCGAGTCGATCCCGGCGCGGCGCGGAGAGGCGCGATCGTTCCTTCACCACGTCACCGATCCGACCGGCGCCGCCGATCGCCTGATCGCCGACGACGGCACGATCGCGTGCGAGCTCGATCGCCTCGCGTTCGGCCGCGCGAAGGTCAAAGAGGGCGCGCGCGCGTCGACCGATCTGCGCCTCGCGGGGCAGATCGAGGACGAAGAGACGGGCCTCCACTACAACCGCTTCCGCTACTTCGATCCCGAGACAGGCTCGTTCCTCTCGGCGGATCCGCTCGGCGTCGAGGCCGGCATCGTGAGCTACGGCTTCGAGGGCGCGCCGACCACCACGATCGATCCGCTCGGCCTCGCGAAGATGAGCGTCGCGGAGATCCGCCAAGCGTACAACGACGAGGTGAAGCAGATCGGCGTGCGCGCGAACGCGCGGCTCTGCGCCGGCGAAGATCCCGAGACCGTCGCGCGCGACGCGCACCGCGAGCGCCGCGAGATCGGGATGAAGTACAAGAAGCTCACGCCCTGGCCCAAGCGCGTCATGATCTACGTGCGCAACATCGCGCCCAAGTGGATGGGCGGGCAGGGCTACGACTCGATCTACGGCCCGTCGTACGAGCAGCTCCGCCGCCGCGGGAAGACCCCGGAGCAGATCATCGAGTCGTCGTCGCGGCCCAACGACAAGATCAACAAAAAATACGGCGTCAAATGACCGCGCGGAAGATCCGCGTCGAGCCCTACGGATCCGGCTTCTTTCGCTACGAGATCGATCCCGCGACGGGCGCGATGCGCCGCGCGCTCGCGCTCCGCGAGGCGCCGTGCGACGGCTGGTACACGCGCTCCGAGGGCGAGGTCGTCGCGATCTACCGCAGCGGCGAGGGCCTCGTCTTTCGCGTCGATGACCGCACGTTCACGCTCGGCGATCACACGCGCGCGGCGTGGCGCGAGGAGCCCGGCGGCCGCGCGCGCTTCACGCTGCGCGAGGGCGATCGCGTGATCTTCGAGCGCGTCTACACGCCGCGCGTCTCGTTCTTGGATCGCGACGATCCCAACTTCGAGCCCTCGCAGAGCGACTTCTTCCTCGCGGTCACCGATCTGTTGCGCGCGCCCGCGCCGTGGCCCAAGGCGTTTCGAGGCTCCTAATCAAGCCTCGCGCGCGCCGAAGATCGCCGTGCCCACGCGGACGATCGTCGCGCCCTCCGCGATCGCGATCGCGAAGTCGTGGGTCATCCCCATCGACAGCTCGGGCAGCTCCGCCGCTCCTCCGTGCGCGTCGCGGAGCGCTCGCAGCGCTGCAAAATAAGGCCGCGCGCCCTCGGGATCGTCGGTCGCGGGCGGGATGGTCATGAGCCCCACCGCGCGGAGCGCAGGCGCACCTCGGATCGCGGTGAGCACCGCGCCCACGTCGCTCGGCGCGCACCCCGCCTTGCTCGCCTCGCCCGACACGTTCACCTCGACGAGCACGTCGATCGAAGCGACCGCGCGCTTGCCGAGCTCGATCGCGATCGCGACGCGATCGACCGCGTGGATCACGCGCGCGACGCGCGCCACCTGCTTGGCTTTGTTGCGTTGGATCGGGCCGATCGCGTGCCACACGATCCCGTCGAGATCCGCGAGCGCCTCGGCCTTTTCGAGCAGCTCTTGCGCGTAGTTCTCGCCGAAGTCGCGCTGCCCCGCCGCGTACGCCTCGCGGATCAGCGACGCGGGCTTGCCCTTCGACACGGCGAGCAAACGTGTCGCGCCGCGCGGCTTGCCCGCGCGCGCCTCGGCGGCTTCGATCGTTTGCCTCACCTCAGCGAGCCGCTCCGCGATGCTCATCGACAGACCTCGCGATCATGGATGGTGCCAGCCTGTGCCGTCTCCGAGCGCAATTCCGAGCCAAAGCCGGGTGGAAAACAAGGTGATGACGTGGCGCGCGGGTTGCAGCACACTGAGAGGCCGAGCCTATGCGAACTCTGCTCTGCCTCTTCGCGATGTTCTCGGTGCTCGTGACCGCATGCAACACGGACTTCCCGGAGACACGCCCGCAAGAAGGGCTTCAAGAGGGGACGGCGGACGTCGCTGTCTCCGCCGGACCGTCGAGCAGCTCAGGCGGTATGGGCGGCATGGGTGGAATGAACGGTTCGACCACGAGCAGCACCGGAGCGAGCTCGAGCGGAGCCGGCGGTATGGGCGGCTCGGGGAGCGGGGACGCAGGGGCGGACGGGGGCTGAGCGCAGCGTCGCCGCTTCAAAATCAATCGGGGCTGCGGGGCTGGACAAACCGGCTCCATGCCGCCGTCTCGTGTGTTTGAGGTGACGATGAGAAGGCTGACGTTCTTGCTCGGGATGGTCCTGTTCGTGAGCTGCGTGTTCAACCCGCAGCCCGAGCCCCCGCTCAACGGCGATCCCGGCGGAGGCAACGCGACGGGGACCGGCGCGAGTCATACGGCCGCTTCGGGCTCGAGCGGGAGCACGACCGACGTGGGCAGCAGCAGCACGAGCACGAGCAGCGGCGGCACGAGCAGCGGCAGCACGAGCAGCGGCCAAGGCGGCGCGGGCGGAGGAGGCCCGCCCGACGGAGGCGGCGGCGGCGGCGACGTCGATGCAGGCGCGGACGGAGGTGACGGCGGCGAGACCGACGGCGGCGACGCAGGCTGATGTCGCGCGCTTCTCTGCGATCCCCGAAGCTTTGACGACCAAGCGCTAAAGGGTTACCTCTCGCGATCTTCGTACCTCTTTACGCGAGGACGTTGCCTTTTGGCGCTCACGCTCGATCTAGCCCGTCGCGCGCTCGGCGGCGATGAGACCGCCGTGCGAGCGCTCGTGCGCGCGCTCACACCGATTATCCAAGCGAAGGCGGCGCGCGCGCTCCTCCGGCGGCGCGCGGGCAGCGGCGGTCGCGACGTGCGCCAAGAGGTCGACGACCTCACGCAGAACGTGCTCCTCCATCTCTTCAAGAACAACGGCGAGGTGCTCCGCGCGTGGGAGCCCGAGCGGAGCCCGCTCACGAGCTTCATCGCGCTCATCGCGGAGCGTGAGATCGCCTCGACGCTGCGGACCATCTCGAAGAACCCGTGGACCGAATACCCCACGGAAGAAGGCGATCTAGAGCGTCCTTCGAGCCCGTCCTACAGCCCCGAGGAGGTTACGGGATCGCGGGAGCTCCTTCAGGAGATCACCTCGACGGCGCTCTCGAAGCTCTCGGAGCAAGGTCGCGAGCTCTTTTATCTGCTCATGATCGAAGCGCGCTCGGTCGAGGACGTGTGCTTCGTCATGAACATGAAGCCCGACGCGGTCTACGCATGGAGGAGCCGCATCCGAAGGCTCGTGTCGCAGATCGCTGATCAACTCTTGTCAGAGAAATAGAGAGAGCCGCGTATTTCACCGAGAGGCAAGAAGGACCCCCCATGGGCGACAACGACGCGATCTTCTCCGCGCTTCGAAAGGAAGCCCACGAACGGGACCCGTCCCAGCATCCGCGCTGGGAGGCGCTCGCCAAGGGCGAGCTGTCCGCCGACGAGGAGCGCGCGCTCGCCGAAGAGGCCGAGGATTCGCCCGCGATACGAGAGCTCTTCGAAGCGTATCGGCCCCTCGGCCAAGAGGCCGAAGATCGCTACACCGCGCGCTTGCTCGCCGCGGCCAAGTCGTCACGCGCGCCCGACAAACCCAAGCCTGTTCGTAGGCCTACGTGGCGATCGTCCGCCATCGGCCTCGCGCTCGCCGCGGCGCTCGCGGCCGTCCTCTTCATCCCTCGGCCCTCTGCCTTGCCCGAGTATTCGATCGCGATCGCGGGCGGCGAGCAGGCGGTGCGCGGCGATCCGCAGGAGGCTCACCGCACGCCGATCATCGGGCCGGGCTCGCGGCTCTCCATCGTGATCCGCCCTGAAAAGAAGCTCGAGGGCGCGATCGAAGCGCGCGCGTTCTTGGTGCGCGATGGATCCGCGCGTGTCTGGTCCCCGCCGATCGAGATCAGCAGCGCGGGCGCCGTGCGCATTGAAGGGACGCGCGAGCAGCTCTTCGCCGGCGTGCCCGCGGGGCGATGGGAGATCGTCGTCGCGTTGAGCAGGCCGCGCGACGCGCCCAGCGCCGATGATCTGAGGCCCAAAGCAGGGCGCCGGCTGATCCGTACAGAGGTGGAGCTTCGCGATACGATCGCGGAGTGACGATCTCACGAGCGACGTTCGCCGCCCTCGTCGCCGCCGCGAGCCTCGCGATCGACAGCGCCTCGCGCGCGCAGCCCGAGGCGCTCACGATCGAGGTCTCGGGGTGCAGCGCGTTCACGCGAGGTCCGACGTGTGAGCTGCCCCTCGATCGCACGCTCCACGTGTGGGCGCAGACAAACGAAGATGAGCAGCTCACGTTGCTCGCGGATCATCGCGCGCTCGCGATCGCGGCGAAGCCGATTGACGGAGGGCGCGCGACGCAAGTCGAGATCCCGCCGGGCGCGAGGAGGCTCACGGTCCGCGCGCGTGGGCCCCGAGGAGAGCGATCGCGCGCGCTGCGCCTCGCGCTGCCTCGGATCGATCCGGCGATCTCTGCCGCCGACGCGCTCCGCAAGAAGGGGCAGAGCGATGAGGCGTGGGCGGTTTTGGCGATCCCGAGCGCGAGCGACGATCGAGAGACGCGCACCGCTGCCGAGTCTTTGCGCGCGCGCATCGCGCTCTCATGGGACGACACCGAGGTAGGCCTCGCCATGCTCACTGAGGCCGCGCGTGAGAGCCGTGAAGCTGGGCGATGGTCCGAGGATTTCGTCGCTCGAACGGCGCTGGCGTACACGTTGATCGTGCGTGAGCGCAGGTTCGTCGAAGCCCGCGACGAGCTCGCGCTCCTGCACGATCTCGATCCCAGGGACGCGAAGGGACGCGCGGGGACGCTCTACTACGAGGGCTTGCTGGCGAACGAGACCGGCGACGTGAGGACGGCCCTCAAGCTCCTCCGCGAGGCGGGGCGCGTCGCCGCGCGCTCCGAGGTCGCGGACTTTCATCTCGCCGCGCTGCAAATCGAGGTCGATGTGCTTCAGGTGTTGGGACGTGAGCGAGAGGCCGAGGGCAAGCTGCGTGAGGCCGAGCACGCGCTCAAACCCGACGCGCCGCCGTGCGAGCGCGCGGGGCTACTCAACAACGTAGGCTGGTTCGTGCTCCAAGCGCGCAGGCCGCGTTCGACCTCGGACGCGAAGCCCGCGCTCGAGAGCGCTCTGCGCCTCTACGGTGAAGGCGAGGGACATTGCTTGAAGGTGGGAGGAGCCACGAACGTGCTCACCAACCTGGCGCTCGCGGCGTTCGAGGACGGCGACGTCAAAGGAGCCGTGGCGTGGCTAGACAAGGCTCGCGCCACGGGGCGCGAGCAACCCGACGCGAGGATCGCCGTGTGGTGGAGCGAGCTCGAAGGCCGCATCGCGCTCGCGCTCGGCAAGCTCGACGACGCGATCTCGGCCTACGATCGCCTCGCCGCGATCGCGGACGCCGGGCTCCTGCCCACCGCGCGATGGAGAGCCGCGCTCGGGCGCGCGCGCGCGCTCGATGCGCTCGGCAGGATCGGCGACGCGGGCGCCGCGTACGACGACGCGAGCGTGAAGCTCACCGATCAGAGCTTGTTGATCCCGCTCGGCGAGGGCCGAGAGAGCTTCCTGCGGCGCTTCGACGAGGTCGCGCGGCACCACGTCGCGTTCTTGATGAAGCGCGATCCCGGGCGCGCCGCCGATGTCGCGCGCCGATCGCGCGCGAGGACGATCGCGGCGCTGCGGTGGGCCGATCGCGTCGCGGCGCTCGCCCCCGACGCGAGGCGCCGGTGGGACGAGGCGCTCGCGGCCTACAGGAGCGCGCGGGAGGCGATCGCGTCCGAAGCGCGCAAGGACTGGACGCTCACCGCGGCCGATCTCCAGAGCAAGCTCGCCGCGAGGCGAGAGCGCGAGGCCGCGATCGCGTCGGCCTTCGAGCGCGCGCTCGCGCTGCTCGGCGATCGCGCGTCGATCGGCGAAGCGGGCGCGCTCCGGGGCCCGGAGCCGGGCGAGATCATCCTCGTTTATTACCCGATCTTCGAGGGCGCGAACGCGCCCAAGCTCGCCGCGTTCGCGCTCTTCGAGGGCGCGCTCGACGCGCGCGTGATCGACCAGCCCGACCCCAAGGCCGATCGCGCGGCGCTCGCGGACGCGCTCTTCTCGCCCTTCGCCGAGCGGATCGCGCGGGCCGCGAAGATCCGCGTGATCGCGGCGGGCGAGCTCGAGAGCGTGGACATCCACGCGCTGCCCTTCCAAGGCGCTCCGCTCATCGCGCGCGCGCCGGTCGTCTTCGGCCTCGATCGGTTGAGCCCGCCGCGCGCGCGGCCTTCGCCGGCGCGTCGCCGCGCGGTCGTGATCGCGGATCCGCGCGGCGATCTCCCGAGCGCGCGGCGCGAAGCGGCGCGCGTCGGCGCGTCGGCGCCTTGGCCCGCCACGTTGCTCCAAGGGGAGGCCGCCACGCTCCGCGCGGTGCGCGAGGCGATCGAAGCCCCGGGCGCTTCGCTGCTCCATTACGCGGGGCACGGCAAATACAGCGGTCTCGATGGGTGGGAGAGCCGGATGCACCTGGCCGAAGGAGCGTCGCTCGGCGTCGGTGACGTCCTCGCCTTGTTGGCGGTGCCCGAGCTCGTGGTGCTCTCGGGGTGCGAGACCGCGAAGGTGGAGGCGGGCGGCGTGGGGCTCGGGCTCGGGCAGGCCTTCGTGATCGCGGGCGCGGAGGCCGTGATCGCGGCGACGCGGCCCATCGACGATCGCGAAGCGGAGCGCCTGATGATGGCCTTGTACGCGTCCAAAGCAGAGGGCGCCCCAGCGCGCCTGCGCGACGCGCAGGTGACGCTCGCGCGTGAAGGAGGCGCGGATTGGGCGGCGTTCCGCGTGCTCGTCCCCTAAAAAAGAGGATAGCCAAGATTGTCAGAACTTCCCTCTGCGTCACGTACTCTCTTGTGATGCGATCGGTGGTTCAAAAGGGGGACTGAAATGAAGTGGTTGTATGTCGCGGGGGGCGCGGTGGCATTCTTGGCAGGGGGAGCCATCGTGTATGGCTGCCATTGCGTGCCGGAGACAAATACGAAGCAAGGGGCAGACACGAAGCAGCCTTATCGGCCGAGCGACACCGTCCGTGTCTTGGTCCAAGGCGAAGATTGCCCACGTTCCAAGCCCGGCTCGGGAGGGCAATGGCAGCTCTCGAAGGGGCATGAAGCGCAGTACAAGAATATGAAGCGCTGCCCGTACGAGTGGCACTCTCCTTCGGGCAAAGGGCCCGACTACGGCGCTTTGGGCGACAATTGGTCGGCCGATCCCGTCGTGCTCGGCATGCTCCAGTCCAATCTGAAGCTCACGACGTATTTGAAGACCCATCTCAGCTCCTTGCAGGTCGCGTACCGCGGTCAGGTCGGCGCGGTCGACATCGCGTGGCCAAACCCGGCCGCTCCTAAGGTGGTCATCGGCGTCCCCGACTCCTCCCCACAAGAAGATGCGAGCGGGAACATCCCACCTGGAACCGGCGCTCACCACGGTTACAACGTGGCGAACATCGCGCGATGGGTGGGCTGCAAGGACAATGCGTCGTGCCCCATTCACGTGATGACCGAGCCCGCGCTCGCATATGGCGGCGGACATTACGGGACCGTCGGTGAGCTCGCCGCCGCGGTGCGCGCGCTCGTCGACCGCAAGCCCCAGGGGGAGCGCCTCGTGTTGAACCTCAGCGTCGGCTGGGAGCCCAACAACGGCAAGGAGGATAGGTGTGAGGTCGTCCCCGTCAAGGTGGGGGGCAAGGATGTAAGGCCAGCTCCGGTCGGCAAGGGCGAAAACGTGGCCTCGGAGCTCAAGAAGGAGCTCAAGCGCGCCGTCTGCAACGGGGCTATCGTCATCGCCGCCGCGGGCAACGATCCGGGGTACGATCCGAGCCTCAAGGGCCTCATGTGCCCTGCCTTGTGGGGGACCGAAGACGCGCCCACCAGCGATGATTGTGGGAAGCTCGGGGTCGACAAGCCGGATCTGCAATCGAAGATGCTCCTTTATCCGGTGGGCGCGGTCAACGACACCTATCCTATCTCGACCACGCGGCAAGCCGGGATGCCGGCCCTCGCGGCGCCCGGCTACAGCGGCGTGGCGCTGCGAGACCCCGCGTATTCGGAGGCGCTGACCGGGACCTCCGTGTCCGCCGCCGCGCTGAGCGGGATGGCCGCGGCGGTGTGGGCTTATTCGCCTGACAAGAAGGCTTATGAGGTGATGGAGATCCTTCAAAGCACGGCGATTCAGCTCAACGTCGACGCGGCGCTGCTCGCGACGGCCGGAGCCCAACCCAAGAAGGCGTCGCTCTGCAAGGCGTTCGAGAAGATGTGTCCGTCGTCGCTCAGCGCTGGTTGCCCAGGCGTCTCGTTGGTCGCTTGCGCCTCATCGTCGTTCGCCGTCGACACTACGGTCATCGCAAAGGAGCAAGCGGAGCTCGACGACTACTTCCACACCATCACGTGGAACAAGAAGAAGTGGACGCCGACCCCCGCCGCTCCTCATGCTCAACCGTTCGATCAATACCTGTATCCGCAACCGAACGATCCGCCGTGCCCGACGTGCCAATTCGATAAGTCCGACGACACGATTTACATCCTGGTCGATCGCAACTTCCCGCCGACTTTGTGCCCGCTCGACGCGACGACCCTCAAGTTCTTCGATTCGGGTGGGAACCTGATCAGCGGAGGCACGTTCAACAACGTCGCGAGCAATCTCTACCCGGGTGATGCGATCCAGGTCAGCGACCTTAGGGAGCCCAGCTCCCCTGTCCCTGCGAGCGCCACGCTCACCTGGCTCCAGCATGACAACACGCTCGTCACGCAGAGCATCAGCCTCGTGGAGTGACGGGGCCGCTCACCCACCCAGGTAAGCGGCCTTGATCTCGTCGTCCTCCGCCAGCTCCTTCGAGATGCCTTGTTTGGCGATCTCGCCTGTGCGGAGCACATAAGCCCTCATCGAATATTTGAGCGCGAGCCGCGTGTTCTGCTCGACGAGCAGGATGGTGGTCCCCGCCTCGGCGATGCGCGCCACCGCCTCGAAGATGTCCGCGACGAGGCGCGGCGCGATGCCGAGCGAGGGCTCGTCGAGCAGGAGCAGCGACGGCCGCGCCATCATCGCGCGGCCGATGGCGAGCATCTGCTGCTCGCCGCCCGAGAGCGTGCCGCCCTCCTGCTTCATGCGCTCGCCGAGCCTCGGGAAGAGCTTCACCACGTCGTCGATGGTCTCGTCCATCGAGGCCCGGTGCTTGTGGTTGAAGGCGCCGATCTCGAGGTTCTCGCGCACGGTGAGGTTCGGGAACACGCCGCGGCCCTCGGGCACGAGCGAGATGCCGAGCTCGTTCACGTCTTCGGTGGAGAGCGGGCCGAGGTCGCGCTTGTCGTAGCGGATCGCGCCGGAGGTGATGGGCAAGAGGCGCGCGATGGTCTTGAGCGTCGTGGTCTTGCCCGCGCCGTTCGCGCCGATCATCGCGACGATCTCGCCGCGCTTCACCGACAAGCTCACGCCCTTCAGCGCCTTGATGCCGCCGTACGAGACCGCGAGGTCCGCGATGGCGAGCAGCTCCGTGCCCGTCTCGGCGCGGGGCGGCTGCCGCGCCGGGTGCGCCGTCTTCATCGCGACCGCGGGCGCCGGGCGCGCGCCTCCGTCCTCGCCGTTGCCCTCCTCGCTCTCTTCGCCGAGGTACGCGGCGAGCACCTTGGTGTCGCGCTTGATCTCGTCGGGCGTGCCGTGCGCGATGGTCTCGCCGTGATCGAGCACGTGCAGCTCCTCGCACACGCCCATCACCACCTGCATGTTGTGCTCGACCAGGACCACCGTCAGATCGAACTCGTCGCGCAGCCAGCGGATCTGCTTTTTGAGGCCCTCGGCCTCGCCGTAGTTCATGCCGGCGGCGGGCTCGTCGAGCAGGAGCAGCTTGGGATCGAGCATCATCGCGCGCGCGATCTCGAGCCTGCGCTGGTTGCCGTACGAGAGCGAGGTGGAGGTCTCGTCGGCCATCTTGTCGAGGTCGAAGATCGCGAGGAGCTTCCGCGCGCGCGCGTACATGTCGGCCTCGTCGTCGTAGAAGAGCTTCGACCGGAGGAGCGCCGAGAAGAGGTGCGCGCGCCGGCGCTTCTCACACGCGATGAGCACGTTCTCGATCACCGTGAGCTGCCCGAAGAGCCGGATGTTTTGGAACGTGCGCGCCACGCCCACGTTGGCGATCTGCGCGGGCTTGAGCCGCTCCAAGTCTTGGCCATAAAAGCGGATCGAGCCGCTCGTGGGCTTGTAGACGCCGGTGATGAGGTTGAAGACCGTGGTCTTGCCCGCGCCGTTCGGGCCGATGAGCCCATAGATGGACTTGTTCGGCACGGTGAACGTCACGTCGCTCACCGCGCGCAGGCCGCCGAACATCTTGGTGACCGCGTTGAGCTCGAGCGCCGCGCCGACGGAGGAGGTCACGCGCCGCCCTCCGCGTGCTTCTGCGCCGAGCTGCGCTTGATGATCTCGCGCTCGCCGAAGAGCCCCTCGGGCCGCAGGATCATGAGCCCGATGAGCACGGCCGCGTAGATGAGCATGCGCACCGCGTTCAGATCGAGCCACGGGTTTTTGAGCAGCAGATCTTGGATGGTGTCGAGGCGCTGGAGCTGCTCGATCATCTTGACCGTGAACGTGACGAACACGCCCCCGACGATGGCGCCCGAGATGCTGCCGGATCCGCCGAGGATCACCATGGTGATCGCGTCGAACGAGTAGTTGAAGTTGAACTGATCGGGCTGCACCGTGGGGTTACCGTCGCGCATCGACGAGAGCAGCGCGCCCGCGACGCCCGCGCCCATGGCCGCGAGCACGAACGAAATGACCTTGTAGCGCGTGGGATCCACGCCCACGGCCGCGGACGCGATCTCGTCCTCGCGGAGCGCGCGCAGCGTGCGGCCCCAGCCCGAGAACTTGATGCGCCACGCGATGATGGTCATGAGCACGACCGCGCCGAAGACCCAAAACGGGCCTGCGTATTGCGGCACGCCCGTGTTGTCGGGCCCCGCGTAGCCGTTCTGCCCGCCGAGCTTGGCGAGGAGCCCCGCGACGCCGGTGAGCTGATCGCCGCCGACCTGCGCCGTCGAGATGAGGAGCCGCACGATCTCGGCGAACCCCAGCGTGACGATCGCGAGGTAATCGCCCTTCAAACGAAGGCTCGGGAGCCCCACGACGAAGCCGAAGATCCCAGCGACCACCGCGGACGCGACGATGGCCGCGGGCATCACGATGAACGAGCTCTTGAAGAGCACGTCGCCGCCGCCGAGCTTTTGGTGCAGCGTCGCGGCCACGATCGCGCCTGTGTACGCGCCGATCCCCACGAACCCCGCGTGCCCGATCGAGAACTGCCCGGCCATCCCGTTGATGACGTTGAGCGAGAGCGCGACCACGATGTTGACCATCGCGAAGAGCGTCGCCGCGCGCCACGCAGCGTCGGGGATGACGCGTTCGAGGCCGAATTCGACGCCGAAGACCAGGGCGAGGAGGGCAAGGCCGATCAGGATGCGCCGGAGGTTCATGGCCTTCTGCCGATCACTTGATCACGCGGAGGTACGGGGGCAGCTCGCGCTTCTTCTTGGGCTTGGGATCGTCGTCGAAGATCTCGTCGTTCGGGCGCGGCGCTTCGCCCTCGGCGGGCTTGGGATCCGACCCCGTCGCGGACGCGGCGAGCGGCGTAGGATCGTCCGGCGGCGGCGCGGGCACGGCGGCGAGCGGAGGGGGCGCGGCGGTCTCTTCGGGGGCGGGCGAAGGCGTAGGATCGTCGGGCGGCGGCGCGGGCACGGAGCGCAGCGCAGGCCTCTCGACCGCGGGCGCGAACGTCTCGGCGCCGGCTACCTGAGGCTCTTGAGGCTCGTCGCGCAGGTTGGGACGGATGGGGATGGGGCGCGCGCCCTCGTGCGCGCCTTCGCTGTCGCGCGCCTTGGGGACGGCTTGGAGCCTGGGCTTTTGCTTGCGCGGCTGCGGCGCCGAGCCTTGGATCTGGTGCGCGATCTCGGGCGGCACGTCGTCGGGCCACACCATGCCGCGCCGGTCTTGGCCGACGAGCGCGAAGACGGCGCTCCACGGCAACCGGCACCAGAACGGCGAGCGATTGAACGAGAGCGTGCACGAGATGCCGGTGTCCTCGACGCGCAGATCGGGGATGGGCAGCGGCATGTTGAGCCCGATCTGGAGCACGAGCTGCGGCTGGTTCGTGAACCACTTGGGCACGAGCACGCCGTTTTGCCGCGGATCGAGGTGAACGAACACGCTCTCGCTCGCTTCGAGCAAGTGGAGCGCGACCTCCTTCTTGGGGGGCAGCGGCGGGGTTCCCTCCGACATTCCACGTCCATTACAGCTACTTCGCGCCTGTGGGAAGAGCGCGGGGAGCGGCCAGGATCGCGATCGACGAGCCCGCGAGGATCACGAGCGCGCCCGCGATCTCGGCGCCCGAGGGGATCGCGCGGAGAAACATCACGCCGATCGCGATGCCGCCCAGCGTCTCGCCCGGAGACACGAGCGCGACGATCGCGGGAGGGAGCGATCGGGACGCGGTCTGCACCGCGGTGTGACCGAGGACCGTGGGGAACACCGCGATGGCCGCGATCGAGAGGACGGCGTCGCTCGTGAGGGGCCAGCGCGGCGCGTGGAACGCGTCGGGGGTGAGCGCGAGCACGGGCGCGAGCGCGATGGACGCGGCGCCGTACACCATCGCGGCGTACGCGCGCGCGGGGAGCGCGTCTTTGAGGGCGCGCGCCACCGTCAAATAAAAGCCGAAAAGCGCGACCGCGACGAGCACGATGAGATCGCCCGCGAGGCGATGATCTCCCTTGCCCTCGCCCTGCGCGACGAGCACCGCGCCCACCGTCGCGACGATCACGCCGACGCCCTCGGCGCGTGAGGGCCGGACGCCGAGCAGCGTCCACGCGGTGATCACGACGGCGAGCGGCTCCAGCGACACGAGCGAGATCGCGGCCGGGAGCGACGTGCGATCGAGGCCGATCTGAAAGCACGCGAAGTGCGCGGCGAGCAGCGCGCCCGCGAGCGCGACGGCGCCCTTCCGCTTCCACGAGAGGGATCGCAGCGCCTCGGCGATCGCGCGGCGCTCGATCACGCCCAAGATGAGCGCCGCGATCGCGAGCCTCGCCGTGGCGATGACGAGCGGGTGCGTCGGCCGCGCGACGCGCGCGAGCGGGCCGCTCAGCGAGAAGCACGCGCCCGCGAGAACGACGAAGATCGCAGCGGATCGCTTGGTGCTCATGGCGCGAGGGTCACGGTGTAGCCGTGCGGCATGATCGGCTCTTCGTCGGGATCGTAGGGGTGGCCGCGATCGACGCTGCCCGCGTTGACGCCGGCCACGATCACGCCCGCGAGCCCGTCGAGCCCGACCACGGTGCGCTCCACGTGGCTCGAACCGAAGATGCCGGCGACGTCGACGCGGCCCACCTCGGCGCCGTCGCGATCGACCTTGACCAAGGCCCACCGAAAGAGCGCGGGCAGCTCCCAATCCGCGACGAACGTGAGCGTCGCGCCCTTCGCGACGCCGGTGAGATCGACCCAGAGGTACGTCGCGCCGGTGGGCTCGATCGGGCGCGAGGGCGCGAGGCGGCGCGGCAAGGTCGCGAACGGCACCGACCATTCGAAGCGCACGCGGCCGAATTCGCCGAAGCGCGCGGCGTCGTCGAGGTGGAGGCCGTCGCTCCGGGAGCCCATGAACGCCCGCGCGATCGCGAGATCGAGCAACATCGCGTCGAAGGTCGAGCCGCGCTGCTTGGCGTTCGCGCGGAGCGCGTCGACGAGGTCGGGCTCGTTCTTGAACCACCACGATCCCGGCGGCGTGCGCTGCGACGCGACCGACGCGAGCGCCATGATCACGGCGCCGGGCGCGCCCGATCCGTAATAGTCGTCGAGGTACCAAGGGACGATCATCGCGCCTTGCCCCGCGAGGAAGAGCGATCGCTCGGGGCTCCGCTGGAGATCGTCGATCGCGAGCGCCTCGACGGACGCGCACGGCGCGATCCACGTCGCGAGGTAGCTGCCCGTCATGATCGCGAGCGCGGGCTCCGCGCCCGCGTCGAGGCCTGCGATCGACGCCTCGCCGACGGCGCGCGCGATCGCGGCGTCGGCCTCGCACTCCGCGCGCCACGGCGGAGGTCCGAGCACGACGAACGCGCTCGCGCGATCGACGGGCCCCGCGGGATCCGGGAGATCGGCGATGGTCTCGGCCTCGCCCGCGCCCGGCATCACGTACAGATCGATCGTGCCTTTGGGCGGAGGCAGGCCGAGCGCGCGCAGCGCGAAGAGCGAGCGCTCCGCGCGCGCGAGCGTGGCCATCGCGAACGCGGGGTCGATCGAGGGCGCCGCGTGGACGCACGCGCGCTCGCGGAACGAGCAGAGCTTGGTGGGCGCGCTCGCGCGATCGGGCCTCGATCGCGGGGGGACGAAGGGCTTGCCGGTCGGGAGCGGCGCGCCCTCGTCGTCCGCGCGCGCGTCGGCGCCTGCGATCGACAACGCGATCGTGATCGCGATCGATCGCGCGACCCGCGTTGATCGCGCGCGGGTCATGATCCTGCGGGCGCCGCGCTCGACGTCGCGGCGGGCCGCGCGGTGTGCGTGACGGCTCTGCGCAACGTGCGCGCGGCGTAGAGGAGCAAGCCGCCCGCGGCGATCACCGCGATGAGCGTGCTCCCCCACGTCGTGGGTTTGGTGCGCGAGCGCCTCACGATCCGAGCGACAGCGATGCGTCGAGCAGGTCGCCGAAGGTCTTCGGCGCGTCGGCGTGCACGGCGCCGAGGAACGCGACGGCGACGGCATCGAGGCGAGGGGGCCGCGTGATGATGGCGCTCACCTCGATCGAGACGGGCGCCACCGCTTCGAGCGCCTCGGGGATGGGGGCCGGGGCGGGCGCGGGCTCGGCGACGACGCGCACCTCGGCGCTCGGCGCTTCGGGCATGAGCGTGGGTTTGCGTTGGCTCGCGACCTCGCCGGACGCAGGCGCCTCGTCCTCGAGCACCAGCGCGGCGTCCACGGGGCGGGACTCGTCGCGCGGTTGGCGCGTCGAGACCGGGGGCTGCTCCTGCGCGCGCTCTTGGGCGAGCAATTGTTGTTGCTCGCCCGCTTGGCGTTCGAGCTCGGCCTTGATGGCGGCGGCCTGCTCTTCGCGGGCGCGCTCGATCACCTCGCGCTCCAGGCGCTCGGCCTCTTCGCGCGCGACCCTCTCTTCTTCGGCCTTGAGCGCGGCGATGCGCGCGGCCTCTTCTTCGCGTGCGAGTCGCTCCGCCTCTTCGCGTGCGAGCCGCTCCGCCTCTTCGCGTGCGAGTCGCTCCGCCTCTTCGCGCGCGCGCTGCTCTTCGAGCTCGCGAGCGATGCGCTCTTCTTGCGCTTTCAGCGCGGCGGCGAGCTTTCGCGCCTCTTCGCGCGCGCGGGCCTCTTCCTCTTCGCGCGCGATGCGCTCTGCCTCGATGCGCTCTGCTTCTTCGCGGGCTCTGCGCTCTTCTTCGGCCTTGAGAGCGGCGATGCGCTCGGCCTCGATGCGCTCGGCTTCGATGCGCTCGGCTTCGATGCGTTCTGCCTCGATGCGCTCGGCTTCGATGCGTTCTGCCTCTTCGCGCGCGAGCCTCTCTTCTTCGGCTTTTTGCGCGGCGATGCGCTCGGCTTCCTCGCGCGCAAGCCGCTCCGCTTCTTCGCGCGCCCGCTGTTCTTCGAGCTCACGCGCGATGCGCTCTTCTTGTGCCTTCAGCGCGGCGGCGAGCTTTCGCGCCTCTTCGAGCGCGCGGGCCTCTTCCTCCTCGCGCGCGATGCGTTCGGCCTCGATGCGCTCGGCCTCGATGCGCTCAGCTTCTTCGCGGGCCTTGCGCTCTTCTTCGGCTTTGA
>CAYTJL010000145.1:0-24583 GCA_964437785.1 uncultured Polyangiaceae bacterium | reverse complement strand
CCCATGTATCGCCAAGCTCCCCCCGCACCGCCTCGATCCGCGTCGCTGCTCGAATCGCCGGCCGCGCTCGCGTCGATCGTGTATGGGCTCGGCAACGTGGTCGCGGCGCTCACGCTCGGCGCCGCGGCGGTCATGGCGGAATTCTCGCCCGGCCAAGGAGGCTCCGACGCCGAAGGGATCATGGCGGCGATCGCCCTCGGGCAAGGTGTGGTGTGGGCGCTCGTCATGCGCGGGATCATCGCGTTTCGCCCTTGGGTCGTGTGGCTCCTCCTCACGCCGTGCGTGCTAGGCGTCCTCTTCTTCAAGCTCATGGTCCTCGCCTTCGGCAGCGGCGAGGGGATCCGCCCCTCGATCGCGCCGCACATCGGCGAGCTCGTCGCCGTCTTCATCGATCCTCTTCTCCTCGGCTCGTATTGGGCCGTCTGGCGCGCGGCGCGGCACGTCTCCCGCGGCGAGGTGCACGAAGGGCCTTTGACGGTCGCCGTCTCGTCGCTCGCGTGGCTCGCCTGCGTCTCGCTCCTCGGGGTGGTCATCGCACCCTTGATGATCCTCCGCGCCGTCGCGGCGCTCGCCCTCACCTTCGCGGTCCTCGGCATCTTCAAAGCAAGAGGGCAGTTGACGGCCGGCGATCGCGCGAACGAGCCGGAGCCCGGCGCGCGCAAAGGCGCCGATTGGGGCAACGCGCTCGCCCGCGGCGGGGCCGCGGCGCTCATCGGCGGGGTCATCCTCGCGATCCTCCGGCTCGGTGAGCAACGGTCCACGCTCGATCCGGCGATTCGCGCGGTGTACCGCGATCAATCGATGTTCGACCACTGTTATGTAAAACGCTCCTCCGTCGACAAGAGCGGTGTCGTGCTCGTGAAGGTGGATTGCGGCGGCAGCTCAGGCCCCGTGCTGGCGTGGGATCCCGATACGGACAAGCTCCTCGAAGGAGAGCGCCTTTATGAGCGCGTCCCCTCGATGACGCCTGAGCCCGTTGAACGGCGCTGACCGGCCATGACGCGCGCGAAGTTCTTGGCAATTCTCCCGTAGAGGAGCATAGTCGAGCCATGCGCCGTATCCGCCTCGCCCTGCCCATCGCGCTCCTCCTCCTCGCCGGCTGCGGCGGCGAGATGGCCGAGGCGCCGCCCCCCGACCTCGGCCCGCCCCCGCCCAAAGAGGCGGCCGCCGCGCCGGTGCCGAGGGGGCATTTGGCCCGCACCGACGTGGATCGCGTGCTCACCGAGGTCGGGCCTGCGTGGGTGTTCCGCCGCGTGCTCCACCGCGAGGTCCTTCAAAAAGGCAAGTTTGTCGGGTGGCAGCTCACCGGCCTCCCCGAAGAGTGGCGCGACATCGATCTTCAGCCCGGCGACGTGGTGACGCGCGTGAACGACCTCGCGCTCGAGACTCCCGATCACGCGTGGGAGGTGTGGAAGAGCGTCGCCAAGCTCAAGGCGATTAAGGTCCACCTCATCCGCGCCGGGCAGGCGCGCATCCTCACCATCCCCATCGACGGTGAGCCCGACGCGAAGGTCGCGCAGCGCTTGGAGCAGGGCGCGCCCCGCGCGCCGGCGCAGCGCGGCGTCGTGCAGATCGGCGGCCACGAAGAAGAGGTTTATTAAGGCAAGATCAGCTCGTCGGACGCCTCGGCCTCCGGCGGATAACCGATCTTCGCGAGCTGCCAAGCACCCACCGTGACGAGGCGCCAATCGCGGTAGAGCGCGCCCCTCTGCGCGGGCCGGATGACCTCCAGCGAGCTCGGGAACTGCATCCGCGCGCCTTTGCACTCGTCACACTCGTGGAACACCGGCGAGAAACTCGTATTCTTGTTGGAGCCCACGGCGCCGAACGTGTCCCACACCTTGAGAGAGGCGTCTTTGGACACCTCTTGGCACAGGTCCAAGTAACGGACGCCGGGCCGCACCACCAGATAAAACCCGATCAGGTTCGAGACCAGATCCTCCTCGCTGTAGCCGCTGTCGGTGGTGACCGAATAAGGGAAGCTCGCTTGGAGCGACTCGAACCCGTGCGACACCTCCATGAAGATGGCGAGCGCCACGGACTCCTTCTGCTCGGTGCTGAGCCCCTTCTTGACGTAATACGTCTTGGTCACGCCGGCCGAGAGCCCCCATTTGCGCATGTCTTGGGTGTACGTGACCTTGAAGCCGCCGCCCTGCCTCGACACCACCCCTGTCTCGTCCTTGATCTGCTTCCACAGGCTCTCGGCGCCGACGTTCTGGCGCGTCGACGTGGGGTTCGCGTGGCCCTTGTCGACCCAACCGCAGTTGCAGGTGTAAACGAGCCTGCCGCTCTCGACGTCTTTTCGTCCGCTCACGCTCCGCCTCGCTCCCTCTACGGGTCGTAGGTCCAAAAGTGGTGGGTGAATTCGGCGCGCTTCGTGAGCCGCCGGATCGCGAACTTGCGATCTCCCGCGATGACGCCGTCGTGGCTGAGATGGAAGTAATACGCTCCTCCCTCGCCCGCGTACGGGTCGGCGCGCTTGCCCGACAGGACCTCATCGGCGATCTCGATGCACCGCTTGAGCCGCGCGCAGCCTTCACACGCGAGGGTCTCGGGGTTGTCGATGGCCTTCCATTGGGCGTCTTGCTTCCAATACGCCTCGTATTGAACCCTCCCATCCGCCTTGTGCTCGATCACCGACTGGAGCGTGGGTTTGTCCCCGAACGCCCGCTTGGCCTCGGCGTCGCCGGTCGCCACGCGGTTCTTGCGGTTCACCACGCTCCACGCGATGGCCGTGCGCTCATCGTCGCCCTGGCCGCCCGCCTCCGCGTAGGTGAGCCGCGCGAGCAGCATCACGTCATCGCTCTTCTTCTCGGCGAGCTTGCACCCGATGGTGAGCTGCACCTTGGCCGTGGCCTTGTGGACGTTGCTGAGCTCGACCTTGGCCACGATCAAGACCGGCCTCACCGATCGATCGAAATACCCATTGACCTTCTTCACCTCGTCGCCCGCGGGGCTCGCGCCTTTGCCGCGCTCTTTGCTCACCCACATCCAACTGATCTTCTCGGTCGCGGGCTCGGTCGAGCCGTCCTGATAAACGATGGTCGCCTCACCGGTGATCGACTCCAGCGTCTTGCCGCAGTCGATCGCGAGCTCCTTGGTCTCCCCCGATTTGGCCTCGACCGTCTTGCCGCCGCCCTTGGCCGTGACCTTGATGGTCACCTCTTTGATAGGGGGCTTGGCGACGACCTTGGTCTTGTTCGTGGTGTTGGGCGTGTTGGTGGTCTTGACCCCTTTGCCGCCCTTCTTCTTTTGCCCGCCGCCGGCCGCTCCGCTCATGTCTCATCACCCCTTCGAGCCTTTGGCCTCGTAACACGCGATGCTCACGGCGCCCACGAGGACGTCCGGGAAGCTCGCCTCTCCCCCGCTCGTCGTCGCCTCCAGGATGCCGTCGAACGTGGTGACGACGACCGTCGAGCCGTCGGCGACGGGCGCGCCGTCCTCGTCGACCGCCTTGATCACCAGGGTGTTGGTGAGGTTCAAGGTGTCTGAAGGCGCGGCCGATCGCACGCCGCCCGCCTCGACCGTAAAGCGATAGTCGAGCGGCCGGATCTCACCGGCGGTGAGGTCCTCCTTCAAGTCGCCCTCCGCCGCCTCGGGCGAGCGGGACCAAGGCACCTCCACGATGCCGTCTTGCACGGTGACCGTGGCCTTTCGCTCATCCACCTTCGTGGGGTCGCCGTCTTGATCGTATTCATAGACGGTGACCGTGGCCTCCTCGCCGCCTTGGAAATTGCGCACCACGAAGAGCGCGTTGACCGTCTCGCCCACGCGCACCCGGCGCTCGCTCCACTCGAGCTCGACGATCATCGGGACGCGCTCCAAATCGGGCTTCTCCGGCTCCTCCGGGTGCGACCCGGGCCCCTCGCCGGGGCTCCCTCCCGCGTTGATCTTGACGAGGTTGCCGCTGATGGTGACGCCCGTCGCGTCGATCCTCAAGAACCCTCCAGGCCCCTTGACGGTCACGTCGGGCGCCTCGCCGACAGCTTGCTTGTGCGCGATGAGGTGAACGTCGTCGCCCGCCGCGAGCGCATAACGCCCCTCCACCTTCTCGTGGCGATCGACCGCCACGATCAACGACGCGTCGACGTCGATCTTGGTGCGCCTGTCGCCGACGACCTTCGTGTGGACGTCGGCCTCGTCGCGCTCACGCCGCTTGTCGATGGTCACGACGTCTTGCGTCTGCTCCACGAGGAGCAGCCGATCGCAGGCCGATCGCTCGACCTCATCCACCAAGATGGCCTGATAACGATCCTGGCCGATCACCGTGCGCCGCACGCCGCCCACGGTCTCTTCGCGGTTCAGGAGCGTCACCTCGGTGCGGTTTTGGATCGTCGTGTCGGTCTCGCTCACGTTCACGAGCTTCACGCGGTCGCGGACGACGGTGATGGTCTCATCGTTCTTGACGAGCTTCCGAACGTCCTTCTCGGCGCGCTCGAACAAGAGCTCTTCGCCCTTCTTGTCCTCGAACATGACCTCGTTGTACCCGTCGCCGCCGACGGACGAGTCGCTCTTGTACGTGCTCTTGGTCTTCTCCTCGGGCAAGCGATAGGGCGTAGGCTCGACAGCGTTGTAGACCCGGCCCACGATCATGGGTTGATCGGGATCGCCCGTCAAAAAGGAGACGAGCACCTCTTGGCCGATCCGAGGCAGCGAGAACATGCCAAAGCCCGTCCCGGCCCAGCCTTGGCTCACCCGGATCCAACAGGAGCTGTTGTCGTCGCTCCGGCCCTCGCGATCCCAAGGGAACTGCACCATCACGCGGCCGAATTCGTCGGTGTGGACCTCGCTCCCGGGCGGCCCCGCCACGGTCGCGCTCTCGACTCCATGGACCCTCGGCTTGGGCGTTTGGTACGCCGGGCGATAAGGCTCCTCCGCGAACACCGCCTCTCCGGTCATGGTCCACGAGCCCTCGGCCGTGCCGCGGAGCGACAGCTCGGTCACGAGCAGGAGCTTCGACGGATCGAGGTCGGGGTGCGGGTGACCGCCCATCGCGATCACCGATCCTGGCATGAGGTCAATCGCGTTGGTCCCGAACGTCACCGCGCGCCTGCCGCGCCGCGCGCCCGCGAGCGAGCGTTCGGCCCGCCCGTGCCCGAACGGCTGATCGTACCGCGCGACGCCCTTCTCGTCGGCGACGGGGGTGTCGCCCTTCGCCTCGTTCTTGTCGAGCTCGATGAGGAACGCGCCGGGCGAGTAGTGATAACGCTCGTACCGACCTTCAGGCTTTGCAGCTTGGGGGGGTTTGGGGGGACCCCCTTCGGGCCCCCCCATCGTGGAAGCCTCGCCGAAGAGGGGATACGCGGGCTTGCGAAAGTCGTAGTCGCGGATGGTGAACGCGCCGTGGCGCACCTCATGAGCGATGTGGACCTCGGTCATGAACTCCATCTCGGCCGCTTGGTTCGGATCCTCCACGTAGTGGATCGGATCGCCGAGCCTCGGTTTGTTCATGTGGAGCGCGTCCGAGAGGATGGCGCCGTCGCCGCTCGGCTCGCCCTCCGGGAAGTGGAACGAGAGCCCCGCCTCCTCGCAGAGCCTACAAAAGAAGGTGAAATCGCTCTCGCCGTATTGGACTTTGTATTCGAGCTTGGGGTAGCGCTTCTTATCGATCTGAAAATCCGCGCCGAGCCGGTGCTCCGCGAGCAGCGTCGTGATGATCTCGGGGATGGTGCGGTGTTGGAAGATACGATAATTGCGCCGCGCGGTCATGAGCCAGAAGCGCGGCATGATGCGGAACGTGTAGGTCGAGAGCGGCTCTTGGCCGGGGATGGGCTCGGCGGCGTGGACGAGCTCCATCTGGGTGCAGATCCCGCCCCAGAGGCGCGCGCCGCTCTGCGCGAAGCGATATCCGGTCGAGACGCGGATGGAGGCTTGTTTGCCGACGAACGCGCCCAAATCGAGGTCAGGCCGCGGCGAGCGGGCGACCACCGAGATGACCGTGAGCGCCGAGACCGCCTCATGGATGGTGAAGCGCCGCACCGAGAGCGAGGTCTCACCACATTCGAAGGAGAGGTCGAAGAACGCCATAGCCCCTCAATCCAAGACGTCGGCCAAGAGAGACGCGATCTCTCGGTGGCGCGTTTGCTCTTGTTTGCCGCGCGACGCGATCATGGCTTTGGGCAGATCGCCGAGCGCCGCCGCCCCCGCGTGCCGGAGCCGGTGGTCGGGGGCAGCGTTGATGTACGCGATCAGCGGCTCGATCGAGAGGGCGTTCGGCGCGGCGCCGATCATCCGCAGGAAGGTGATCACGCGCCACTCGGGCATGTCGCCGGAGAGCCGGAGGATCGCCTCCCAGGAGAGCGGGAGGATCGCCTCGCCGAGCTCGGCCTTGGTCCGCTTGGCGTAGCGGTTCCAAATGAGGTTGAGCCCGGTCACGGTCCGCATCGCGGCGGCGGGGTCCTCGGCGTCGAGGTCGCGGAGGATCCCCTCGTAGAGCCTTCGTTGATCGTGCCACCCGATCAGGATCTTGGCCTGGATCACCGTCTCCCACGACGCGTCGCCGAGCAGCGGAGTGAGCCTGTCGCGCAGCCCCTTCGCCGCCAGCACCTCCTCGCGCGCGGTGACATAAGGCTCGCCGCGCAGGCTCATCAAGGCAAAAAGCTCGCTCCACGTCGCCATGAGATCCTCCGTCAAATCCATTCTTGCTCCCACCAAAAGCGGTCGATGGGCGGCTTTCGCTTGGTGTTGGTGCCGCAGTGCACCTCGCCTTGGAGCTGGTGATACGTCACGAAATCGTCTACGAATTGGACGTCATTCCCTGTCGGTTTGAGCAGCCGCTCGGTCTCGGCCTCGAACTGGCACGCGCCGCCGACGACGGGTCCAAATGGCTTCGGGATGCAGAGGCACGCCGTCTTGTTCGCGCGGGTGACCACCAGCATGTTGGCGACGCCCGCGGTGTAAGCGATGTATTCCCCGCTGTCTTCTTGAAAGAGCACGGGCAGACGAATGATGTCCGCCTTGTCGACCCCGAGGTTTCGCGTAACGATGTCCTCGATGGTGTTGATGGTGCTTTGAACGGTAGTTTGGACGTTGACGAAGGCCGTATCCGCGAGGAAGTCCTCGACGGTCCGGTGCCGGTAAATGCTCCGTCGGACCCTGAGCGCGGGGTGCGCGCCCCCGGGGTACTCCCAAATCCCTTGGAACATGGGGGCGGTGCCCTGCCCCGTGCGCTTCAGCGTCTCCAGGATGTCGACCGCGGCGCGAGGGCTCGCGAACACGAGCTTGAATTTGTTCGCCGCGCTGGGGTCGGGGCAAAATGAGAGGACCTCGTCCACGTGCCCGACGATCAGCCACCCTGTATCAATCGAGAACGGCTCTTGGACCTTCTGCGCCTCCAAGAAGCGCGTGATGGTCGTCTCCATGGGGCGGTGACCAGAGGTGGCGCCGGGCGCGCCGTAGACGATGCGACCAAGCTTGTACTCTTTGGTGCCTACCTTCACGGGCGGGGAGCACTCGAGGTTTCCGTAGCTGTTCAAGCTCGATCCGGCGATCGGCGTGACGAGCTCGATGTACCCGTAGTTCTTCCCGAGGAGGCTCTCTTTAGGGTACTTGCCGAGGAAGTCACTGTCGTAACGAGAGTTGGCGGTCCGAATAACCGCATGTGTGTGCCATTTGAGCTTGTCCGAAGGGTGCTCCTCGCGGGGCATGCTCCCATAGCCGATCTCCATGACGTCTTGCATCCACCGATCGACCTCGAGCGGATCGCTCCACCCCGCCTTCTTCAGCGGTGGAGATCCCCCTCGCGCGACGCCCGCCTCGAGATCCGTGATGAATTGCGCGTTGTCGCCCGTGTCGACCACGTACACCTCTTCGCTCTGGTCGAGGTGATTGGGCATGACCCACGGCGCGACGCGCACCACCGCTTTATGGAGGCACACGGACGCGCCCTTCGGGTCTTTCACCTCGACCTCCAGCTTGATGAGGCCGTTGAACGTGCGCGACGGGTACTGCGTTGCCTCCATCCCGTAGATGAGCTCTTCGAAGGTGAGATCGGGAAACTCGTATTCTTTGCCGGGGCCGGGCGCGGGTCCGATGATCTCCTTGCCCGCCGCGGCCTTTTTGTCGAAGATCCGAATCTCCTCCTGGCTCACCCGCAGGTAACCTTTGTAGCCCGCGGGGAACGAGAGGTCTTTGGGTGTCCTTCGGATCACGAGCGGCGCGAGGTCGGACTTGTCGTCGTCGGAGTTGACCTTTTGGTCGCCGTTGTCGACGTCTTTCTTGCCGTCGTCGTCATCGTTGTTGACCAGGATGATCGCGCCCTTCTTGCCTTTGCCCGGCGTCCACACGTCGAGCGCGTCGGTCGCGTCGTCCACCTTGCCGTCCCGATCGGCGTCGAGATGGATGAGGAGCTTCGGCAGGGGGACAGGGCAGCTCGACGCCGAGGCGCCCGCGGGTTTGGTGCCGAACTTCTTCTTGGCCTTCTTCTTGGCCTTCTTCAAGGTATGGCCCGACATCAGCCCTCTCCGTCGAGGAGCCGCGCCTGCTCCTCGTTTGCTTCGATCGCCTCGATGGCCGCGTCATAGAGCCTCTCCATGCGATCCCACGGGCTCTCGTCCTCGGCGCCGATCGACAGCGCCTCTTGGGCCCACGGGTGCTCGGGATCGACGTCGAAGTCGCGGCCGAAATAGATCGCCAAGTCCACGTATTGCACCATCAACAGCTCGGCGACGAAGCCGTGGGCGAGCGCCCTTTGCATCGTGTGCTCGATGACCTCCGGCAGCTCGCCGCCGAGCAGCTTCGCCTGATCCGGCAGGCACTCCCGCACGTGCTCGGCGATCCGCAGCGCGAGATCAGAGAGCAGCGCGTCGCGCACGATCTCCCGTTGTTGAGGCCGGATCTTGAGCATCAATCCACCTCTTTGGAGAGGGTCGAGAGCCCGCGATCCGCGCCCTCGATCATGATGCGTTGGACGTCGCCGAAGAACAACGATCGTTGGCGCGGCGAGAACGTCGGCGCCACGACGCGGAGCACGGCCGGGTCGTAGAAGCGGAAATACAAGCGCTCTTCGGTCGCCTCGTCCTCGACCATCAAGAACCTTCGCAGGTGGGTGCGGAGGTCTTTGCGCCGGCCGCTCCACACGAGGTAGATGCCCCAACGCTCGCCCCAACCCTCGTGGATGAGCGCTTCGAGGAGCCTCGAATTCGGCTCGAACGACACCAGATAAGGGGCCACGTCGGCGAGCGCCTCGCCCTCGCGCCCCTCGTAGAGCGAGTGGGCCTCCTCCACCGCGGTGTGGCAGAGCGCGAGGATGCGGTCGTCCCTCGCCGCGTCGAGCACCGCGTAAAGGTGCCTCCCCGCGCCCTCGCGGAGCGCGGCGATCACCGAGCGCCGGTGCGCGATCTCCATCTCGCTCGGCCCCGCCTCGCCGCGGCGAAGGTGCTTTGCGGGCGCGCGCCCCTCGATGAACATCATGAAGTCGGTGTCCCCCGCGCGGACCCAACCCCCGTTCTTCACCTCGCCCTCGCGCGCCCGGAGCCCGCCAATCCGCGTCCCGTTCACGCTCCCGAGGTCGCGAATCGTCGCCCGCTCGCCGTCCCAACCGATCTCGAAATGGAGCGCGGACATGGATGTGTCGTGGCCAATCGTGAAGCCGGCGCGCTCGCTCCTGCCCACCTTGAGCGTGCCCCCTTTGGGGATCACCGCCTTCGCGCCGCTGAGCGGCCCGAGCTGGATTTCGAGGATCGCGCGCGGATCCATGGGCGCTAACCCCTGCCGATCAAGGTGACGCTGACGTCGTCGGGCACGGGTTTGTCGGGCGCTTCGAAGGCCGCTTTGACGGCCTCCTCGGGCAGCTCGGGGCTCGCGCCCTTCCCCGACCCTTCGGCGCCGCCGCTGTTGATCCTCACCATGGTGCCTTTGATGGTCACGCCGCTCGAATCGATGCGCACGAAGCCGCCCGGCCCCTTGAGCGTGAGGTCGTGATCAGCCTCGATGACGAGCGCGGAGCCTGCTTTGATGTGGATCTCTTCGCCGGCTTCGAGCGCGTGATCGCGGCCCACCTTCTCGTGGCGGTCGCGGCCGACCGAGAGCGACTCCACACCATCGATGCGCTGGTTGCGCTTGCCTTTGATATAAAGGTGGCTGCTCCCCTCGACGCGCTCGCGCTTGTCGCGCGTGATGACGATGTCTTGCCGCCCGCCCACGAAGACGAGGAGCTTGCCCTCTGTCTTCTCGATCTCGTCGCCCCGGACGAGCCTCATCGAGTTTGCGCCGATCACGGTGGTGCGATTGACGGCCGTGATCTCGGTGCGGCTGCCGCCGGTCACCTCGGTGCGGTTCAGGACCGTGGTCTCGGTCTCGTTGCCTTTGACGAGCTTCTGGCGGTCGCGCCCGACGGTGATGGTCTCGTCGTTCTTGACGAGCTTGCGGAGGTCCTTTTGGGCTTGGACCCAGACGAGCTCGTTGCCCTTTTGGTCCTCGAACATGATCTCGTTGAAGCCGCCGCCGCCGATCGTGCTGTTGCTCTTCCAGGTGCTCCGCGTCTTGTGGTCGGGGAGCTTGTAGGGCACTTGGTTGGTCGCGTTGAAGACGCGCCCCACGATGATGGGTTGATCGGGGTCGCCCGCGAGGAAGCCGACGAGCACCTCTTGGCCGATGCGCGGGGTCATGATCATGCCAAAGCCGGTGCCCGCCCAACCTTGGCTCACGCGGATCCAACACGTGCTGAAGTCGTCGAGCTTGCCCTCACGATCCCAAGGGAATTGCACGCGGACGCGGCCGAATTCGTCGGTGTGGATCTCCTGCCCCGCCGGCCCCACGACGACGGCGCTCTGCACGCCGACCACGTCGGGCTTCTTGGTCGAGAGCGGGGGCCGATAATGGACGTCCGCGAAGACCGCGTGCCCCGTGGCGGTCCACTCGCCCTCGGGCGAGCCTTCGAGCGACGACTCGATCATCAAGAGATGAGCGTCCTCGCCGAGCGACGGGTGAGGGTGGTTGGCGATGGCCATGATGACGCCCGGCGCGAGGTCGATCACGTTGGCTTGGAACGAGACGGAGCGGCGGCCCATGCGCGTCCCGAGGAGGGCGCGGTCGGCGCGGTCGTGCCCAAAGCGCTGCTCGTAGCGCGCGACCCCTTTGTCGTCGGCGACGGGCGTGTCGCCGCCTTTGCCCCCTTCGATCAAGAACGCGCCTGGATCGTAGTGGTATTGCTCGTAGTGCGACTCGGGGTCGGGCGCCTTTTGCCCCTCGCCGAAGAGGGGGAACGCGGGTTTCCGAAAGTCGTAGTCGCGGATTACGTAGGCGCCGGGGCGGACCTCTTGGCCGAGGCGGACGCGGGTGACGAACTCCTTCTCGGCGGCTTGGCTCGGGTTGTCGACGTAGTGAATCGACGGGCTCCTCGGGCCTTTGGTGTGGAGCTTGTCGCCGAGGGTGATGCGCGATCCGGCCTCCTCGTCGTCGGGGAAGGTGAACGCGATGCCCGCCTCTTCGAAGAGGCGAGAGAGGAAGTCGTAGTCGCTCTCGCCGTATTGGACCTTGTATTCGAGCTTGGGATACTTGCCGCGATCGATCTCCCACACGGGCTCGACGCTCCACTCGGCGAACAGGGCGTCGGCGATGTCGGGGATGTTCTTGTGTTGGAAGATGCGATAATTGCGGCGCTGCGTCATCAGCCACGCGGAGGGGACGATGCGCAGGTAATAGGTTGACTCCGCCTTCTCGCCGGGCTGGGGGACGACCGCGTGGGTCTGCTCGGCATAGGCGCACACGCCCGTCCATAACCTCGTTCCTTTGGCGACGTGCGCGACGCCGCTCGTGATGAGGAGGCTCGCGGGCTTGCCGACGATGGCCTCCAGATCGACGGCGGGGTTCTCGGCGCGCGCCCAGACGTTGACGGTGAAGAGATCGGAGACGCGCTCTTGCACCGCAAATCGCCGCACCGAGAGCGACTCTGCGCCGGTGCCGCACGTGAGCTTGAGGATGGTCATGGTGGCCTCGCGCGCCGAAGGTTACAGGCTTCCTGGGAGAAAGGGCAGACCTGAGCGAGGGCCATTACGTTCGAGCGTGGCCATGGTTTCGCTGAAGATCGTCAATCGCGAACGATCCGTGGAGGGCCTTGGTTTTGGGCCCGGCGTCACGAGCGGCGCGTGGACCGCTTCTTCTTCTCGGGCTTCGAGGGGGCGGCGTCCCACGGTCGATAGAGCACCTTCTTCGCGCCCACGAACACGAGCATCCCCGCTTTGAGCGCCCGGTCGCCGAGCAACATCGGCAAGAGCGCTTGGTCTTGGGCGTACCTCTCGACCTGCGCTCGCGCCTCGGCGAACGCCGCTTCAATCTGGGCCTGCTTGGCGCCCGTCTTGAGGTATTTGAGCTCCAGGAGCCATGCGTACTTGGCCCCGGCCACCCCGCGCGAGGCGCCCAAGAAGAGGTCGCCGTAGCCCTGCGCAAACTCCCCTTCGCTCAGCGGGTAAAACGCCCGGCCGAGCGAGGCGTACGTCATGAGCAGGAGCTTGATGGTCTTCTCGTCGAGCCCGCGCAGATCCCGGTTCGAGAAGGTTTGAAGCACCTGCGTGTGAAAGACCTCCAAGAAGGGCTCGATCTCCCCCTGCTCTGCCATCTCGGCGAGCGCGGCGCGCAGCTCGTCGACGTGGATGTGGACCTTGGCCTCGTCCTCCAACATCAACGCGAGGTGCTCCCATTGCAGCTCTCGAATCACCCGGTTCGGGATCGTGAGGTCGTATCCACCTGCGCTCCGCGGCAGGGGGCCCAACGTCACCATGCCGAGGAAGTAGAGGAGGGAGAGGAAGCTTTGATGAGAGGAGAGGCTCTTGACGCCGAACTGCTCGACGATCTCGCTCCGAATATGCCCCTCGCCCACGATGGTTTGAAGCAGGGCGCGCCGCTCTTGCAAGCCCGCGCCGCTCATGGTGCCGATGCGCTGGAGATGGCCATATTCGGTGCGCACGTTGCGGTCGAGCATGTTGACGGGGAGCGCGCCTCTATCGTCGATCTCGCGGAGCAGGTAGAGCACCATGTCCGAATTGAACACCCGCTCTCCGGCGCCCTCCGAGAAGCGGTATCCATTGTAGTGCTCTTCGAGCACGTGGAGCAGAGCGCGTCTATCGCCGAGCGGGCCCGCGAGGTGAGGGCGGGCGGCGAGGAATTCGTCCACCGCGCGTTCTGCGTCTGCGCGGGTGAAGCCGGCGAGCGTGGCGAGGCGCGGAAACAGAGACCCGTGCGTCGCGATGTTGAAGCCGCTCGACAGGTCATCGAGCATGATCGGGGAGACGCCGGTGACGAACATCCTCGCGACGGCGCCCGACCGGGTCCCCGTCTTGAGCGCCGCGTAGAAGCTGCGCACGAACCCTGTCTTCGTGACGATCGCTTCGTAGAGCGGCTCTTGCCCGGCCGAGAGGAGCCGATTGCCGAAGTGGTCGTATTCGTCGATGAGCACATAGAGCTTGTGCGGCAGCGCCGCCACCACGTCCAAGACCTCTCCGATCAACGCCTCTGCGTCCTCGAAGCGATCGATACGCACGTAGAGGTCGGCGAGCGGCGAGAACTGGTCCTTGTAACGCAGCAGGAACGTGAGCACGCCGCCGCGCACCGCCGAAAGGAACGTGCGCTTGAGCGTGTCTTCGCCGCCGTCCGTCGCGACGCGCGAGAAATCCAGCGTCAAGACGAAATAGAGGCCGCGCTCGGCCGTCGGGTGCTCATGGACCCAAAGGCCACCGAAGAGCGCGTCGAAGCGGGCCTGTCGGCCCACATCATAATAGTGCTCCAACGTGCTCACCAGCGTCGACTTGCCGAAGCGCCGCGGGCGCAGGAAGACGAGGTGCCGGTAGCCCGCTTCGAGCACGGGGAGGAAAGGTGTCTTGTCCGCGTAGAAGAAGCCGCCCTCGCGGATCTGGCCAAAGTCGCTTACGCCGTAGGGGATCTTCATGCGCGTGTCGCCCATCGGCACGCTAAGCGGAGCGCCCGTGCGGGTCAATGGCGGAGCGCGGTCGTGGAGGGGGCGCGCGCCGCGCCGGTTTTGGTCGCCGCGCCGCTCGTGACGCACGAGGACGAGGTAAAAGAAGGGGCTATCTTCTCTTCGCGAAGAGGCGTACGCTGGCCCTGCGATGGCTGTCCTCGAGCTCACCTTTGCGTCGGGCGACGACTCGTTCTCGGTGCGCCGCTTCTCCGTGCACGAGTCTGTCTCGGGTCTCTTCACCATCAACGTGTGGGCGCGCACGCCCAACCCTGACGCCGATCTCGAAGGGATCGTCGGCAAGCCCGCGTCGTTCCGCGTGGTCGCCGGGTGGGCCCACGCGAAGCTCGGCGGCGCGCGCCTCTGGACGGGCGTGTGCAGCGTCATCGAGCAGACGCAGGCCGAGCCCACGGGCCTCTCCACGTACGTGCTGCGCATCGTGCCCAAGCTCTGGCTCCTCGGGCAACGGCGCAACTATCGCATCTATCAGCACATCGCCATCCCGGACATCATCGACAAGCTCCTCAAAGAGTGGAGCATCGAGCCCGTCTGGAAGATCGATCGGGGCAAGTACCCCAAGCTCGAATACAAGGTCCAATACGGCGAGACCGATTATGACTTCTTCTCACGCCTGCTCGAAGAGGCGGGCATCGCCTACACCTTCCCGGACGACGACGCGGCGGGCTCCAAGCTGACGTTGGGGGATGCGCTCCACGGCGCTCCGGCGCGGCCGGGCGGCGCGCTGCCTTACGTCGACAATCCCAATCAAGAGTCCGAGCTCGAATTCGTGACGCGCACCCGCCTCTCGCACGAGGTCCGGCCCGGCGCGCACACCGTCCGCGACTACGACTTCCGCAACCCCGCCTTTCCCCTCTTCAGCCAAGCCGACAAGGTCGCCGGGCTCGAGGCCAAGTACGAGCAATATCATTATCGGCCCGGATCGTTCTTGGTCGAAGGGGCCAAGGGCGGTGACACCCCGGTCGCCGACGATCAAGGCATCGCGCGGTACGACCAAAAATACGGCACCGGCCTCGCCGAGCGCGCGCTCGGCGGCGGGCGCACGGGCAATCGATCGGTGTGGTTCGAGACCAACAGCATCGACCTTTGGCCCGGGATGATCTTCTCGATCGACGGCCACCCGCACGCCGCGCTCGCCCCCGACAAGAAGATCATGGTCACCGAGTTCTTCATCGAGGGCAGCTCCGGCGGCGAATGGACCATGTCCGGTCATGCGGTGTTCATCGACGTGCCGTATCGGCCGCCGATCCGCACCGCGAAGCCGCGCGTCAACGGCGTTCAGAGCGCGGTGGTGGTCGGCCCCAAAGGGCAGGAGATCCACACCGACGAATTCGGCCGCGTGCGCGTGCAGTTCCCTTGGGATCGCGAGGGCAAGCTCGATGAGCACAGCTCGTGTTGGATCCGCGTCAGCCAAGGATGGGCCGGCACGGGTTATGGCATGATCGTGATCCCGCGCATCGGCCACGAGGTGCTCGTGGGCTTCTTGAACGGTGATCCCGACGAGCCCGTGGTCGTCGGCCGCGTGTTCAACGCGACCGAGCAGGTGCCTTACAAGCTGCCTCAACACAAGACGCGCAGCACGTGGAAGAGCGACTCGTCGCTCGGCGGCAACGGCTTCAACGAGATCATGTTCGAGGACCTGAAGGGCAAGGAGCTCGTCTACATCCAAGCGCAAAAGAACCTGCGCAAGCTCGTCAAGAACGACGAGACCATCACCGTCGGCAACAACCGTCAAAAGTTCGTGCTCGTGAACGAGCTCGAGACGACGGGCGTCAACCGCACCGAGGTCACGGGCGTCAACCGCACCGAGATCACCGGCCTTCACCGGATGACGGTCATCGGTGGCAACCGCGAGAAGCTCGTCATGGGGAGCGAGATCGAGCGCACGGACACGAACCTCACCGTGCTCGTGGGCGGCGATCAGGACCTCGTCGTCAAGCAGAGCAAGCGCGAGCGCATCGACGCGGACAGCCACCTCGTGGTCAAGGGCAAGCGGAGCCAGCGCATCGAGCGCAATCAATCGCTCTCCGTCGGCAAGAATCAGCTCGAGAAGGTGGGCAAGAACCACGCGCTCTCGGCGGGCAAGGAGATCCATCTCAAAGCGGGCACCGCCCTCGTCCTGGAGACCAAAGACCTCACCATCAAAGGGCCGGGCGGCTTCATCCGCATCGACGCGGGCGGCGTGACCATCAAAGGCAACAAGGTCGACATCAACAGCGGCGGCTCGCCCGGCTCGGGCAGCGGCTCTTCGCCCGAGGCGCCGGACGAGGCGGTGGAGGCGGTGGTCATCGCGCCCGAAAAGCCCATCCCCGACAACGTCGCCAAATCGGGCCTCGCCCAATAGGAGGTCTTGGATATGCCTGCTGCGGCGCGCATCAGCGACATGCACACGTGCCCGAAGGTGGAGCCGGGGCCGGTCCCGCACGTGGGAGGCCCGGTGTCGGCGGGGGAGCCCACGGTGCGAATCGGCTTCATGCCGGCCGCGCGCAAGGGCGACATGCTCGTGTGCTGCGGGCCTCCCGACTCCATCAAGAGCGGTGAGCCCACGGTCAACATCGGCGGTAAAAACGCGGCCAGGATGGGTGACCCCACGGGCCACGGCGGCGTCATCGTGGCGGGTTGTCCGACGGTCATCATCGGTTCGAGCGCGCAGGGCGCGGCGCTCAAGACCGATAAACCCTTCTGCGAAGAGTGCGAGAAGAAGCGCAAGGAGCGCGAGGCCAAGAAGAAGAAGGGGAGAGCGTAGGCGATGAACGAAGCGGCCTCCCATCTTCCGCGCGCGATCAACGTGGGTCGCGACTCCGCGTTCGCGGGTCGCTTGATCGTGGCGGTGCCGTGGGGCCCGCTCTCGGGCAAGAAGGCCGTGATCGCGGCCGGGAGCTCGCTCTCGTTTGGGCGCACGGCGTTCGCGGGCTTCATCGTGCCTCACGATCGGCAGATGTCAGGGGTTCACTTCGAGATCGCGTGGGACGGAAAGCGCATCTCGGTGCGCGACCTCGGCAGCGTGACAGGCACCCTCATCGACGGTGAGCCGGGCAGGACCGAGGGCGAGATCGAGAGCGGAGGCTTCGTCAAAGCGGGGGAGACGATCTTCACCGTTCACGTCGAGGGCGCGACGCCGAAACGTGATGAGGAGACGGATGACGAGGACGATGATCCCCGGGCTCGCGCCGCCAAAGCGCGCGAGGTGGAGCGGCAAAGAGCGGCCGAGGTCGCGCTGAAGAGGCTCTCGCAAGAAGCTTCGACAGGGCATCTCTATGCGGTGCTCGACGCGGCGAGGGACGATCGCATCACCGAGCTCGTGCGCGAGGCGGTGGACGAGAGCAGATCGCTTTATGAGGGCGTCGAGGGCGAGGCGCTCGCCGACGTTGCGCCTTATCTGGTGAAGATCGAGCCTGAATCCAGGCTCCTGCCCAAGCTCGTTCAAGAGGGGTGGGGCAAGCGCTGGGGCATTTACCTCGTGAGCGATGAGCCTTTTAAGGAGGTGCGGAGGCACCTCCGAAGGTTCTTGATGGTCCAAGACGAGCAGACCAACGAGCAGCTTTATTTCCGGTTCTACGACCCCATCGTGCTCGCGACGTTCCTCAGCGCGAGCACGGCGGCCGAGGTCGAGGTCTTCATGCGCGCCGTCGGGTGTTTCTTGAGCGAGGACGACCTCGGCGGGCTGAAGGAGCGACGGAGGTGATCCTCGATGTTCAAGATCACTGAGCGTCACAAGAGGGCCTTCGAGGAGGTCTGCGCGAAGGACTTCGAGCGCCGGATGCTCGAGCATTTCGAGGAGCTCTTCCCCGAGGAGTACGAGCGATCGTCGAGCGAGGAGCTCCTCGCTCGGATCCACGAGGGCATCGAGAAGGCAGCGTCGTTTGGGTTGTTGATGGAATATGATGTCTGCCTCTTCTTGACGTTGATGTTCGCGTTGGGGGCGTTCTGGGACGATCCGGGAGAGGCGCACCTCCGCGACGCGCTCGAAGAGGCGGGGGTCGAGCCCTCCGCGCGGATCGAGCGGGCGTACGCGTTGGCGATGGGCGACGACGACGAGGAAGAAGCGGCGTAGCGAGAGGGCGTCATGGGAAAGCCAAAGAAGAAAAAGCTCGCGGGCGCGAAGAAGAAGGCCGGCAAGACCTCCAAGAAGACCGCCGCAAAGTCGACGAAGAGCAAGTGTTGCGCGGAGGAGACGACGCTCGAGGTGACCCTCCTCGAAGCGCGGAGCGGCAAGCCCATCAAGGAGGCCACCGTCAAGATCGCCGGCCCGTCCAAAAAAGCAGGCAAGACCGACAAATCCGGGGTCGTCCGGTTCACGTCCATCGATCCGGGGGACTACACGATCACCATCATCGAAGACGAGATCGACAACGAGCCCGACGAGAAGACCGCGAGCGTCGCGGAGTGCAAGACCACCGCTTTGGAGATGAAGGTCAAGCGCAAGCTCCGCACGGTCACGATGAAGCGCAAGCACATCGCCCTGAAGGGTGAAGATCAGTTCGGGCACTGGTGGACCGAGATCGCGGCCTTCGAGGGGCAGTCGATGAGCAGCCAAGAGAGCTATGGCTGGTGGCCCGACAAGCCCTTCAGCGGGGGCAACGTGAAGATGCTCTACAAAGTGGTGACCGGGGTGCCGGGCGATCTCAACGGCAAGAACTTCGGTGGATCGTCGACGCAAGACGCTCACCACGGCGACTCGGCGGAGGAGGAGTTCAACCCGTACATCCGCAGCGGCGACACCCCCGCGGAGGTGAAGACGAAGCTCCGCGCTTTCGCCAAGGAATATTCAGGGCAGTGGAGCTGGCCGTTCGGACAAAACTGCCACTCGTTCCAAGAGGCCTTGATGGACGCCGGCAAGTTGACGCGTGATTGAGGGACAACGATGAAGTGGTCGTATCATCTCGGCGCATCCGGGTACTCTATCCCTCCCGATCTCGAAGCGGAGGTGAGCTACGCCGAGTCGCAGCGGAAGAACGCCTATTACCGCGCCGCCGTAGGGGACGACGGGCGCCTCGCGGGGCTCGCGAAATATCTGTTGGATCGTGATCCGGTCACGCGGCCCATCGTCGGCCTCGACAAGCTCTCGCGCGCGAAGAGCGATGCGCGCTATTTCTCCTTCGAAGAGCGGGAGGGCTCGATCGCGATCGTCGCGGAGCTGTCGCTCCCGGAGACCGAGCCCCTCGGAGCGTATCTGGTCCTCTCGACGAAGGAGGACGGAGCGGTGGTGTCCGCCAAGCGCGTCACGAAGAAGCCCTTCTTCGAGCACACGTATTCATATTGGGACACGGGCGAGGTGAAGGTCTACACGACGCGCGATCGCGACGGAGCGGTGGTGACGCGGAACCTCGATCGCGACGGGAACGAAGCGGCCTGAGCCGCTCCGCAGCGTAAATCACGACGGCGGGTCGCGGTGGGTGAGGATGAGCTTCGTGTCCTCGTCGATGCGGAAGCCGATCGCGTCGAGCGGCAGATCGTTCGGGTCGTAGCCGAACGGATCCTCGATCTCGACGCCGATCTCGTCGATGCCGAACATGCCGAACGCGAGGATCCCGGCCGCGATCGCGGTGTATCCCTTCATGGTGTCGACCATCGCGAACGGCGCCGAGAAGCAGAAGAGCGTGAGGAACGACTTGATGTGCTGCGCGTACGCGAACGGGATCGGCGTCTTCATGATGCGCTCGGCGCCGCCCCAACAGTCGAGGATCGCGCTCACGTTCTGGTCCATGAGCTTGAGCCGCTCCTCGGTGAGCCGGCCCTCGCGCGCGCTCTTCACGAGCTCCTCGGTGAGCCAGTGCGCCGCGAGGTTGGGCCGCACCGCCGCTTTTTCGAGCGCCTCGCGCTCGTCGTCGCTGAGCGACACGCCGAGTGAGGTGAGGTCGCGCTCCGCGCGGAGGTATTGGCGGAGCAGCGCGTAGAGCATCACCACCTTGTGCCGGATCTCGCGGCGCGCGGATTTGGCCGCTGGATCGTCGCCCTCGACGTAGCTCGCGGCTTGGCGCGCGATGTCGCGCGAGCGGTTGACGAGCGCGCCGAAGAGCTTTCGGCCCTCCCAGAAGCGGTCGTACGACGCGTTGGTGCGGAACACGAGGAGCAGGCCAAGCGCTACGCCGAGCAGGGTGTGCGCGATGCTCGGGATCTTGAAGCCGTACCTCCAAAAGAGGTACGACGCGAGCCCGCCCGCCGCGGCGCAGAGCACGATGCGAGGGACCAAGATGGGTACGACGGAGCCGCGGACTTGAAAGACGATGCTGAAGAAGCTCTTCGGTTGATAGTCGACCATACGGGATCTGCTCTCCCCTCCAAGGATGTTCGCCCAGCGCGATAGTCGCGTACGTTATCATCCTCTGCGCGGAGAAGGACCAAGATGAGCGAAGACGCTGAGATCGCGAACCGGCTGCGCCTCGAACGCGATCTCTTCTTGGGCCTCTTGGAGCTCGGCGCGCGCGAGGATCTCACGCCGCTCCTCACCGGCGCGCTCGCGCTCATCGTCGCGACCACCAACGCCGCGCGCGGTTACCTGGAGGTGAGGCCCGCCTCGGGACCGCCGTTCTTCATCGCGCACGGCTTCTCCGACGCGGAGATCGCGCTCGTGCGGGGCGAGATCTCGACCGGCATCATCGCCGAGGCCATCGCCACGGGGCGCACCGTGAGCACCGCGAGCGCGCTCGACGATCCGCGCTTTCGCGCGAACGAGAGCGTGCAGGTGCAGCGCATTCAAGCCGTGCTCTGCGCGCCCGTCGGGTCGCCCCCGCTCGGCGTGCTCTACCTCCAAGGCAGGAGCGGCAAAGGGCCTTTCCCCGAGGCGGATCGGCGTTGCGCGGAGCTGTTCGCGCGGCACCTCTCGCCGCTCGCGGATCGCTTGATCGCGCGCGAGGAGGCCTCGATCGAGATCGATCACACGGCCGATCTCAGGGCCAAGCTGTCGGTCTCGGGCATCGCGGGGACGAGCCGCGCGATGGCCGACGTGCTGCGGCAGATCACGGTCGCGGCGCCGGTGCCGATCGCGGTGCTCGTGACGGGCGAGAGCGGCACGGGCAAGACCGCGATCGCGCGCGCGATCCACGACAGCTCGCCGCGCGCAAAAGGTCCCTTCGTCGAGCTCAACTGCGCGGCGTTGCCCGAGGCGCTCTTCGAGAGTGAGCTGTTCGGCGCCGAGAAGGGCGCGCACTCGACGGCCACGCGGCGCATCGAGGGCAAGGTGGACGCGGCGCGCGGAGGCACGTTGTTCCTCGACGAGATCGCGGAGACGCCGCTCTCCGTGCAGTCGAAGCTGCTCATGTTCCTGCAGAGCAAGCGTTATTATCGGCTCGGCGGCGCGAGCGCGATGGAGGCCGACGTGCGGGTCATCGCGGCGACCAACGCCGATCTGCCCGAGCTCGTCGCGCAAAAGCGCTTTCGCGAGGACCTCTATTATCGGCTCAACGTGCTCGAGGTCACGGTGCCTCCGCTCCGCGCGCGGCGATCGGACATCGCGATCATCGCGGAGGCGATCACGGCGTCGATCGGGCGCGCGCACGATCGTCCGTTGCCGCTCTCGCGCGCGGCCAAGATCGCGCTCGCGGAGGGCGAATGGCCGGGCAACGTGAGGCAGCTCGAGAACACGCTGCAGCGCGGTTGGGCGGTGGCGCTCGCGGCGGGGGCGAGCGCGATCGAGCCCGCGCATCTCTTCCCGGATCGCGCGCCGCCGTCCGGTGAGGGCGAGCCCGAGACCTACGAGGACGCGCTCCGCCGCTTTCAAGGTCGCTTCCTCAAAGAGGCGCTCGAGCGGAGCGGGTGGAACGTGAGCGAGACCGCGCGGCGGATCGGGCTCGCGCGATCGCACTTGAATGATCTGATCAAGGCGCACGGGCTCGCGCGGGCGAAGCCTCGTTGATGTTCCTTTCGGACGCGGTTCATGGCAAGAGTGCGGGCTGAATGAGCCAGGTCGAGCGGCAAGAGACGAGCTCCGTGCACATCGGCACGGTCGTAGGTGGCAAGTTCGCGCTGATCGCCGAGATCGGCGCAGGCGCGACCGGGATCGTCTTCGAAGCCGAGGACACGTGGCTCGGGCGTCGCGTCGCGCTCAAGGTGCTTCACCCGCACGTCGCCGAGAACCCGGACACCGTGCGGCTCATCCGTCGCGAGGCGAGGGCCGCGGCGCGCATCAATCACCCCAACATCGTGGCGGTCCACGAGGTCGGGCAGCGCCACGACGGGAGCTACTATTTGGTCCAGGAGCTCTTACAAGGGGTGAGCTTGCGCCAACACCTCACCGTGCGCGGGCGCTTCAAGCCCATGGACGCGCTCGACGTGGTGGTGCCCATCATGGGCGCGCTCGCGGCGGCGCACGAGGTCGGCATCGTCCATCGCGACCTCAAGCCCGATAACATCTTCCTCGCGCGGACGCCTCAAGGCGAGGTGACGCCCAAGCTCATCGACTTTGGGATCGCGCAGGTGTCGGCGCCGAAGCCCGAGGCGAGAGGGCCTTTTGACACCCTCACCCCCGCGGATCGAGATCGCGTTTGGGGGACGCCTTGTTACATGGCGCCTGAGCAGGTGCAGGGGAGGGACGTCACCGCTCAGACCGATGTATGGGCGATGGGGGTCGTGCTCTTCGAGCTCATCGTGGGGCTCTGTCCGTTCGAGGGCGCGACGGTCATGGCGGTGTTCTCCAAGCTGATGAACGAGCCTGTGCCGCGGCTCGACGCGATGCTCCCCGGCGTGCAGGGCGTCCCCGAGGCGCTCGCGGCCATCGTCGATCGGGCGCTCCGCCGCTCGACGAGCGAGCGATACCGCACCATCCATGAGATGCTCCGCGCGCTCTGCGACTTCGCCGACGGGGAGGACAGCGGCTTTCGCGCGCGTCACGCGCGCTCCATCCCTCGCTCGGACGAGCACGACTCCATCGACGTTCAGATCGTCGACGAGGACGCGCGCACGAGCCTGACCGAGCAGCCCAGCGCGCGTGTGTTAGACATCGATTGGAGCGAGACCACCGCCAAACAGACGCAGGCGGACACGCGTTGTATGGAGTCTGCGCAGCAGGCGCTCCGCATCAACGCGCTTCGCGAGGCGCTCGGCGACGCGGAGCGGGCGCTCACGGTCCTTCGTGTGAGGGGGGAGGACGCCGGGCGGATGAGGCTCGTGCAGGTGATCGCCCATCTGTGGCTCGGCAATCACCCCGACGCCGAGCGGTGCGCGGTCGCGGCCATGAACGACTTACCGCGCGGCGGCACGGGTTGGTACGCGGCGGCGGGCCATCTCGCGATGGCGTATGGGTATCAAGGGAAGAATCAAGATCTGTTACGGGTGGTGGCCGAGACCGAGGCGCAGGCGAGCGGGGATAGAGGCCCTTCGCGGGCGATCGCGTGCTCGCGGTGTGCGCTCATGTTGGTGCGGGCGGGGGAGCTCGAGGCGGCGGAGCGGATGCTCGGGAGCGCGCGTGCGCTCGCGGTTGGGCGCGACGTGGAGCCGGTGGAGCAGGCATGGATTGACATCGTGGTGGCGGAGCTCGCGTCGCTCGCGGGCGATTTGTTCGAGTATCTGACGCTCCTCCGGTCTGCGTCCGCGAGCTTCGCGGAGGCGGGAGACGTGCGGAACGCGTGTTTGCAGCGCGCCAATCTGGGCAACGCGTATATGCAGCTCGGCGCGTACACGATGGCGGCGCAGATCTTCGCGGACACGCTCGCGGTGGTGGAGCCCATGAAGCTCGCGTTCATCGCGGTGGCGAGGACCAATTTGGGGCTTTGCCTCTCTCGGTTGGGGGATTTGGAGCGCGCGTACGTGGAGGAGACAAAGGCGTTGGAGGAGAACATCCGCCAAGGCTCGCGGCGGATCGAGGCCGTATCGAGGCTTTATTTGGCGGAGATCGCGGAGCGCCGGGGGGACGTAAAGGGCGCGGAGGTGCTGCTCCGCGCGGCGCTCGCGACGGCGGAGCCTTATCCGCCTTTGCGCGCGTACGCGCTCGCGGCGATGGCCAAGCTGCTCCTCGGGGAGCAGAACGTGCCAAAGGCGTATGCGCTCGCCAAAGAGGCCATGGATCTGCTCGAGGACTTGGATGGTGTCGAAGAGGGGGAGTCGTTGATTCGGCTCGTTCACGCGCAGGTGCTCGACGCGACGAGGAGGCATAGATCGGCGAATGCGCATCTCGCGGCGGCGCGGCAGCGGCTCATGGAGCGTGCGCGGCGGGTCAACGACGTGGATTTGCGCCGTAGCTTTTTGGAGAACATCCCCGAGAACCGCGCCACGCTCGACCTGGCAAAGCGGCTTGATTGAACGCGCCTGAGAAAAAAGCCGGTTGACGGGCCGTTGTAGCGCTGCTAGGTTGCGCGTCGCTTTCCAACCCTCTTCGGGGGCGATCGGCTTCGACGTGGGGACGGAAGGCTCGCCTGCGTGCTGGCGGCTCCTGCTCCGCCTTACCAAGCTGGACGTATACGTGCGAACGACAACGCGCTCGCTCTCGCGGCGTAAGAAACCGCTGAGCCGTCTGATGGGAAGGTCGTCCTAGTACCCAAAAGGCGTCAACCACAGGGCTGGATTGCGCGAGGGAGCCCCCGATAGCGCGGTCGAGATTAGTGGGGGATAGGTCGCGGCCGAATCCGCGAACCCGGCCGACTGGGTTAAGACGGCTACGCACGTGAACGAGGGTTAGCCTCGCCGCCTCGCGGACCCGGGTTCGATTCCCGGCGCCTCCAC
>CAYTJL010000144.1:0-24688 GCA_964437785.1 uncultured Polyangiaceae bacterium | reverse complement strand
GGGTCGTCCCACGCGAAGTTGTTGTCGAGCGCGCCCGGGTCGACAGGCAGCGTGACCGCGATACCGATGTTGTTGTACGCGTTCGCGTAGTGGCCGACCTGGCTGATGGCCACGGCGTCAGAGCCCGAGAGCGTGGCGATCGCCGCGGGGATGTCGAACGGCGCGGGCGTGCCGAGCAGGGTCGAGTTGCAGATCGCGGCGAGGAGGTGCCGCGCCGCCTTCATGCGCTCGCGCTGCACGAACGGACGAACCGCGTTGTTGCGATACTTGGTGTAGTTCGCGTTGAGCACGCCCATCGCGAGCGCGAGGCCGGTGTCCGCCGTGTTGTCGGCGTCGGCGTCGATCTGGTCGTCCGCAGACTCGTCTTGGATCGTGATGAAGCCGAGGTTGATCGAGCCCGCGTTGGCCGCGAGGCACTGCGAGACGAGGCCCGGGTGATTCGCGTAGAAGCTGTACGTCTGGGTCGCGCCGCCGACCGGGATGATCTGCGTGGTCGCGCTGGAGGCGTTGTCGTTGTAGTTGGTCTCGAGCGTGTTGTTGTCCACGACAGCGGTGTTGGTCACCGAGCAGCTCGGAACGACGCTGAGCGTGTCGAGGATGATGGTCGCCGACTCGCCGGGACCGAGGTCAGAGAGCGCGCAGGTGACGAGGCTGGAGAAGGAGCAATTGCCGCTCGTCGAGAGCGCGCTCACGAACGTGGAGCCGAGGGGCAGCGCGTCGGTCACGATCGGGCTCAGCGCGACGGCGTCACCCGTGTTGGTCACCGTGATGGAGTATTGGATCGGCGTGCCGCCGGGCACGTAGTTGAGCTGCGAGGGACCGGTCTTTTGGATCACGAGGTTCGCATAGAGCACGTGGAGCAGCGCAGAGTCGGTGTCCGCGACGGGGAATCCATAGATGTCCGTGCCGCTCGCCGTCGCCGTCTCCGAGCCGTCCGCGTCCGCCACCAAGGGCGCGCCCGCGTAGAGCTGGCTCCCGCCCACGGTGAGCGAGGGGATGGTGAAGAGGACGTTGTTGTTCGCGTCCGTGACCGTGACGTTGACGAGGTTCTCGGTGCCGTTGTTGGTGACGGCATAACAGTAGTTGACCGTGGTCCCCGCGGGCACGGTGGCCGAGTCGACGCCGGGGCAGATGCCGTCGACAGAGACCGTGACGTCGATGTCGATGTCCGGGTTGACCACGTTGACGGCCGCAGGATCGTAGTTGCTCACGACGCTCACGCCGGTCTGCACCGAGGTGCCGTTGGCGTGCGCGGTGAGGACCATGTCGACCGACGAGAGGTCACCGCGGCTCAGCGTGTAGCTCTCGCCCGGGGCGAGCGTGGGGATCGCGCCCGGGACGCCGCCGTAGATGTCATCCGTGATCGAGATGTCTTTGATGGTCGCCGTCCCCGTGTTGGTGACCGTGTAACACCACGTGATATCGTCGTTCGGAAGGACGTTTACGATCTCTTGCCCTGGGCACGTGCCGTCGGTCGAGACGGTGGTCGCGATCGAGAGCTTCGACTCGAAGACGTAATACGTAATGTAGTTGGGGCCGCGGAGGAACGCCTCGGCGCCGCCGGCCTTGCTGCCGCTCACCCGCATCTGGTGGACTTGGCTCGTGTTCGCGATGATAGGGTTCGTCGAGCGGAAATGGACCGTCTGCGTGAGCGGGATAATCGCCGACGCAGGCGTGATGGAGGGGACGAGGGCGTCTTGAATCTTGACGTTGAAGAGCGTCTCTTGCGTCGGGATCGCGTTGGTGACCCCGTAACAGAGATAAATGGGCGTGCCCTTCTCCAGGGTCATCGGGTTGGCGTCGTCGGCGTTGCCGCAGGTCGCGTCGAGGCTGACTCGGGGCGTCATCGGGATGACAATAATGGCGTCTGCGGCATGGGGCACCAGCAGCAGCGCGCCGAGCGCGAGCAGCCATGCAAGCCACGCCTTCGTCTGAAAGCTCTTCTTCATCGGTTCCCTCTCTACGTTCTTGGTTCCCACCGCGATGTCGGCGTAGAGCACGCCAACGTACAAAGGGCCACCCGTACTCGCAGTTTTGCCCCAAGGCAAGAACAATTTCGCCCGAGGTCGTTTTGATTGGGCGATATGGCGAGAAATAGAAAAAGCCCCGCTCTCGGCCGTATTTGGGGCCGGAGCGGGAACAGGGCTGGGAGAGGAGGGGGGAGCTAGACGAAGAGGGGGAGGTCTTCGCCGGCGAGCGGATACGCCTTGTCGATCTCGGTGCCGGTGAGGCCAGCGACCTTGCGAAGGGCCTTGTGGATGTGCTTCGGCTCGATGCGGATGCCGCTCGCCGACTCGGCCAACGTCTTGGGATCGACCGTCTTGGGCTTGAATCCGTCGTCCGTGGCGCCCACGAGCTTGCCGCCCGGGATGCTCGGACCCGAGAGGAGCATGCTGGTGATGTTCCAGTGGTCTTTGCCGTTACCCTCGTTGTAATACGGAGTCCGGCCAAAGTCCGACCCGACGAGGACATACACCTTGTCTTTGAGGCCCATCGCGTCGATCTGATCGAACAGATAGCTGAGGCCGCGGACGAGCTGCATGATCTGCGGGATGTGGTTGTTGTCGTGGTTGCCGTGCGTGTCGAAGCCGCCGATCGCCAGGTTCGCGCTCACGGCCACGCCGGCCTTGAACGCATAGAGGGCGAGCTGCGCTTGGCGCGCGATGCGGATGAACTCATCCACGTTGCCGTTGTTCACGGGGACGAGATCCGGGAAGTCATCCTTTTGGACCTGCTGGAGCCCTTGGAGCGCCTCGCCGAGCGTGACGAGGCCGCCGTTGCCCTCGCGCGCGAGGTAAAGCGCGTTGGCGCCGCTGCGGATGGTGGGCAGAGAGGCCTTGTCGCGGAGGGCCTGGACGCGATCGGCTTGCACCTTGGCGATGCGCGAGGCCGTCTCGTTGGTGTGATAGGTCTCGGACATCGGATCCGAGGGATCTCGCCTGTTGGGATAAGCGAGCCGCTGCACGTCATCGGTGCTGCCGATGCGCGTGAGCGGGATGAGGCCGCCGGTCGCGTCGTATCCGCCGTTCGAGAGGTACGCCATCGGCAAGGACAGCCCCGCCGCCACCTGGCCGGCGACCATCGCCGCGAGCGAGGGATATCCCTCGCCGAGGAGGCCGCTCCACGTGATGCGTGAGCCGGCGTCATGGTTGTTGGTGGTCGTGTCGAGCCCGTTCACCACCATGATGCGGCCGCCGTGCTTGGTGAAGAAGGCGGGCGCAGATTGGATATCAACGCCGTCGGCGGTGTAGACGGTGGGCGCGACTTGGAAGGCCCCCATCGGGACGATCTCACCCTTGGTGAAGGTCTGGTTCACCGTGGTGCGATCATCCATGATCCCGCCCTTGGGATCGCAGACGAGCGTCGGGTCCCACCCGCCGCCCGCGTCGACGGTGATCCAATAAGGACCACCGTACGTACCAGCATCGGCCCGGCCCTCACGAAGGGCGATCGGGGCCATCACCGCGAGACCGGCCAAGCCGGTTACCTGCATGAAGCGTCGTCGGTTCATGGCGTTCACCCTTCCTATTGGTACAGGAACTTCCAGTCCGACAAGAGATACGTGATGACGGCCATCCACGCTCTCATCGTGAAGTTCGGGTCGTTGTCGATGATGACGGCGTCGGGCAGGTCAGCGCCGGTGTTGGGGTCCCAACGCCCGCGGCAATCCCACACGACGGAGTCGTCGCCGATGGTCTCGAGCTCACGCCACGTGTCGAGGAAGAGCTGATACGTGCGCTCGACCTCGGGATCCGCCTCCGTGAGCTTCTCGCCCAGGAAGAGCTCGTGCAGATACACGATGTTCTTCTTGATGTTCGTGACCGAGCCCTCGACCGTGTGGCCCGCGGACTCCGGCGCCTCGATGAGCTCGGTGTGCGGGAAGAGCAGGCGTTGGTCCTGCGGCTTCGTGAAGTCGAAGCCGGTGAGGCGACACGCGGTCTCGTTCGCCATGCGCGCCGCGACGGCCGCGATGAGGCCGTTCGGCGTGGTGAGGCGCGCGGGGACGGCGTCGGAGTCGATGCCGCCGTAGAGGATCTCGTAGTCCTCGCGCAGCCAATCGTGCTGGTTCTCCCAGTCCCAAGGCTTGCGCCAGTGATACCCGGTGATGGCCGCGATCTTGCGATTGAGCATCTCGGGGGTGAGGAGCTGGCCCGTGCCGATGTCCTTGAGGAGGATTGGGTCGGTGCCCTTGGGCGCGGACTCGGCGCGGAAATACGGGCTCAGGATGAGCTTCTTGACGATGCGCTTGAGGTTCGATTTGTTCGCCGAGAAATCGAGCGCGAGCGCGCGGAAGAAGTCGTCCTGCGCGGACCACGCGGCGAGCTCTTGCTTGAAGGTCGGCGACTTGTTGTTCGCCGGGTACGTGAGCGCCTCGTGCCCCGTCAAGCCTTTGTACACCACGCGGACGGCGTTGATGGCGAAGCGCGGATCGTTGGCCATCTCGGCGGCGACCCACGGGAGCGCCGTCTCGTAGGAGGACGGCGGCAAGGTCTCGGTCCCGAAGCCCGGCGGGAACATCTCGTTGTGCCACTCGGCCTTGGGATCCAGCTCTTCGTAGTCGAAGTCGTCATATCCGCGGAAGGCGCCGGCCACCGGGTCGATGACTTTGTGACAGGTGTTGCAGAGCGTCGAGTTGCGCGTGGGGTTGTCCTCGGCGGTGACCGTGGTCGCGTCCACCGGGCGCTCCGCGATCTTGAGGACGTCGGTCGCCAAGAAGAACTTGAAGAGCCGCCGCGCGCGGCCGCGGTTCAAGTTGGTGGGCGTCGTCGTCCAGCGGTTGAGGAAGACGGGCGTCGACAAGACGCCCGCGTGCGGCAACGCGACGCCCGTGTTGGCGAGGACGACCTGAGCCTCTTTGAGATCCTCATAGTAGTTGTTGGGATCGAACGAGAGGCCCTGGATGCCGTACGCCATCGCAGAGTAGTAGTTGACGACCGTGTAGTTGGCCGTGAGGATCTCGGTGAAGGGCTTGTCGTTCTTGACGACGTACCCAATCAGATCGAGCGGCTCGCGGGCGAGCGAGTAGTTGACCTTGGGCCGGAGCTCGTCGTCCTGCGGCGTCATCGGATCGTCGAAGGGGATCACCCCGGGGTACTGCTCGTCGTTCATGAAGTTGAGCGCGTACCCGTCGTAGGCGAGGAACTTGTTGGTGAGGAGGATATCGTTCCAGATCTCGCGGAGTCGATCGATGAACGCTTGCTCGGTCATGATCGCGTCGAGGGCCTTCTCGAGCCCGCCGTCGTTCGAGGCCTGATCGGTCTCGGCCTTGGTGGGCAGCCGCCCCACGAGGTTCAACGCGGCTTTGCGGAGGGTCTGCTGGCTCGTCAGCGTGGTGACGGACGCGAGCGTCTCGTTGGGGGGCTGCTCGCAGCTGTCCCCGTCCTTGAGCATGGTCATCAGCTCTTGGAGCGCCTGGTACTCGGCGCCGCCTTCCTCGATGACCTTGCCGCCGCCGTGATCCATCTTGCCGATCGGCTTGAGGAGCAGCTCGCTCTGACCTTGATACTCAATCTGCGAGATCTCGCCGAGCATCTTGAGGTTCGCGTCGACGAACCCAGGATAGTTGGACGCTTGAAGGACGAACTTGGCGCCCTTCTCGCTCACCGCCACACCGTCGGGGGTGTGACACTTACCGCATTTCTGCTCCATGAAGGCGGACCACACGTTTTGCTCGAAGTACGTTCGCGAGGTCACGCAGTCCGACGACGAGCCTGAGCACGCGCTGCCTGACAGAGCGAACGCCGTCGTCAGACCTACGACGGACAGGATGGGAATACGGGATTGGCCACCGGGGAATCTCCGCATGGGGTGGGGCCTCCTACAGCGCAGGACCAGAGAGCGACACCCCCCCTTTCACCCGGAGCGGTGAGCGAGGGTCCGTGCGAATCGATGTAGCTCCCGAGTCAGTCTCGATACGTTAAGCGCCGCTCATCTGTGGTATCATGGACACTTTTGTCCTGTCAACGGGCGGAGCGCTGCCGATTCAGAGGGTTTTAAGGGTAGATTAACGTAAACGAATGAGAGCATCGTAATTACACGAGCGCACATTTCTCCCCACGAAGCTGGACCTCTTGAGTGCTTCTTGTAAGGCCGCACGCCCGCGCTCGCCGATGTGATCAAAAAATTGCGCTCGCCACGGACCCAACCCGACGGCGCGCGTTGACATCTTAACCTCGACGCCGCTAACGTGCCGAGCGGTTGACCCGTCGAGGACCGGTCCCCCGTCGAGGAGCCGATGCCGGAAGAGAAACCGAAGAAGAAGATCGATCTCAAGGCCAGACTCAAGACCCAGATGGGCGTTGGTACGCCGGGCGCGTTGCCGCCGCCTCCCGATCTGGGCGCTCCGCCGCCTCCCGATTCGAGCGAAGGAAGCGGCGCACCCAGCGCAGCAAACGGAGGCGTGGGGGCGACGCCGGTCCCGGCCGCAGTTCCTTCGGCTCCCGGGAGCATCCGGCCTCCGGCCGTGATCGCGCCTCCGCCCGCCATCTCGGGCGGGATCCCGCTGCCGCCGTTCGCGCGGCAACAGCAGGCTCCCAAGCCCGAGAAGAAGACGGCCGCGCAAGAGACGATCAAGGTCGAGATCGGCGAGGAGATCCACCAAGAGCGCAAGAAGTGGCAGCAGCGCGTAGGCTTCGGCGTGGCCGCGGGCGCGCTGCTCGGCCTCGCGATCGGCTTCGTCGCCGGCGGATCCAAAGAGAAGGGCGACGTGGCGAAGGCCGCCGCGCGCGGCGCAAAAGACCTCGAGAAAGAGGTCAAGACGGCGGGCGAGACGATGCAGAAGCTCGCGCAGAAGCTCGCCGACGCGCAGTCCCAGCTCGAGAGCAAGAAGTTTCCAGAAGAGCTCGTCACGGAGCTCGGCGGCCTCAACATCCCGTTCGATGCGACGCGCCTCGACAAGCGCAACGTCGGCGGCCTGCCGAACCGCGTGCAGACCATGCTCTTCAAGTTCTCGTCCGGCGCCGAGGACGTGAACAAGACCAAGGATAGTCTCCGCAACATCCTCGGCCTCGCGAAGGGTCCCATCACGACAGGCTGGGAAGAGGAGGCCAACCCCAAGGCCAAGTATTCGATCCTCTTCCGCAGCGAGGGCAAGGACAAGGTCGTCGGTGACATCGTCCCGAACAAAGAAGCCTTCCCTTGGAAGGGGGACTTTCAAGGCAGCTACACCATCGTCAAGCTCGAAGGCGGCAGGCCCGCCGACAAGAAGGCCACGCGCTGGATCAAGGGCGATCTCGTCGGCAACGATCCGATCGTCGTGCCCATCGATCCCAAATCGATGGCGGGCTTCACCGCGGACGCGACGCTCGGCAAGCTGCGTAAAGCGATCTACGACCTCAAGAGCGATCTCGAGGGCAACAAAGAGAACCCGGCGGCCGAGACGTCGGGCCTCATCAAGCTCGCAGACGATCTCCAAAACGATCTGCACAAGATCGGTTTGCAGCAGTAAAAAGCTCAAAATCCCCCGATCTCCTCGCGCGGATCCGATAGAGTCCCGGCGTGGCAACCTACGACTTCGATCTGTTCACCATCGGAGCAGGCTCGGGCGGTGTGTCGTCGAGCCGTCGCGCGGGCTCGTACGGCGCCAAGGTCGCCATCTGCGAAGAGAGCCGCGTCGGAGGGACGTGCGTCATCCGCGGCTGTGTGCCCAAGAAGCTCCTGATGTACGGCGCGCGCTTCGCGCACGACCTCGACGACGCCGCGGGCTTCGGGTGGTCGATCCCCGCGCGCACGATGGCGTGGCCCGCGCTCATCGCCGCGAAGAACAAAGAGATCGATCGGCTGAACGGCATCTACCTGCGCCTCCTGCGTGACGCGGGCGTGACCCTGATCGAAGGGCGCGCGACGCTCGTCGACCCGCACACCGTCGAGGTCGCGGGCCGGCGCTACACCGCGCGCACCATCCTCATCGCGACGGGCAGCAAGCCGAGCTTGCCGGGCGACGTGCGCGGGATCGAGCACGCCATCACCTCGAACGAGGCGCTCGATCTGCCCGCGCTCCCCAAGCGGCTCGCGGTCGTCGGGGGCGGCTACATCGGGGTCGAGCTCGCGTGCATCTTCAACGCGCTCGGGACCAAAGTGACGATGCTCCTCCGCGGCGACACGGTCCTCCGCGGCTTCGACGACGACGTCCGATCGTCGCTCACGAACGAGATGCGCAAGCAGGGCATCGAGATCCGCTGCGAGACCTTCATCTCCGACATCGAGCGCAGGGGCGGGGCGCTCGATCTGCTCACGCACGCGGGCGACACGCTCGCGTGCGACGCCATCCTCTACGCCACGGGGCGCGCCCCGAACACGCGCGGCATCGGGCTTGAAGACGTGGGGGTCGCGCTCGACGCCGCGGGCGCCGTCGTCGTGAACGGGCTCTCGCGATCGTCGGTCGAGAGCGTCTATGCGGTGGGCGACTGCACCAATCGGTTCAACCTCACGCCCGTCGCGATCGCCGAGGGGCGCGCCGTCGCCGAGACGCTGTTCAACGGGAATCCGACCGAGGTGAGCCACACCGGCGTGCCCACCGCGGTCTTCAGCATGCCGCCGGTCGGCGCCGTCGGGATGAGCGAGCAGGCCGCGCGCGCCGCCCATGGAGACGCCGACATTTACGTGTCGAGCTTCCGCCCTCTCAAGCACACGTTGAGCGGTCGCGACGAGCGCACGATGATGAAGCTCGTGGTCGCGCCGGGCACCGGGACCGTGCTCGGCGTGCACATCGTGGGCGAGGACGCTCCCGAGATCATCCAAGGCTTCGCGGTGGCGCTCAAATGCGGCGCGAAGAAGGCCGATCTCGACGCGACGATCGGGATCCATCCTTCGGCGGCGGAGGAGCTCGTGACCATGCGCGACAAACGCGCCCCGCGCCCTGCGACGTGAGCGAGGTGGCGCTCACCGAGGTGCCCGAGGGCGCGCTCGTCGTCGCGCCCTTCGCCGGCGGAGCGCCGCGCGTGCGGCTCTCGATCGTGATCCCGACGTACAACGAAGCGAAGAACGTCGAGGAGCTCGTGCAGCGCCTCGACGCGCTGCTCACCGCGCCGCTCGGGGACGCGTACGAGCTCATCGTCGTCGACGACGACAGCCCCGATCGGACCTGGGAGAAGGCGCTCGCGTTGACCGCGTCGTCCCCGCGCCTCCGCGTGATGCGACGGACCGGCGAGCGAGGGCTCGCGACCGCGGTGGTGCGCGGGTGGCAAGCCGCGCGAGGCGAGGTGCTCGGCGTGATCGACGCCGATCTCCAGCACCCGCCCGAGGTCACGCGCGCGCTCTTCGAAGCGATCGAGGCGGGCGCGGATCTGGCGGTCGCGAGCCGTCACGTGCGCGGCGGCGGCGTGAGCGATTGGAGCTTGCGAAGGAGGCTCCTCTCGCGCGGCGCGCAGCTCCTGGCGCTCGCGCTCCTGCCGCGCGTGGCGCTCCGCGTGAGCGATCCGATGAGCGGCTACTTCATGATCACGCGCGCGGCGATCGCGGGGCGCGCGCTCGATCCGGTCGGCTACAAGATCCTCGTCGAGGTGCTCGCGCGCGCCGAGATCCGCCGCGTGCGCGAGGTGGGCTACGTGTTCATCGAGCGGAGCGAGGGCGAGAGCAAGGTGAGCGCCCGCGTCTACCTCGACTACGTGAGGCACCTCGCGCGGCTCACGCGGCGCGATCCGCGCTGATCGATCGACATGGGTCGCGACTCCGCGTCCGCGGGTCGCTCGATCAGGTCACGTCGCTGCGGCTCACGCGCATGTCGACCGGCGCCTCCGCGGGCGTCTCGTCGATGTCGTCGTGCTCGTCGCGGATGTCGCCGACGATCTCCTCGATCACGTCCTCGAGCGTCACGATGCCGGAGACCGCGCCGAGCTCGTCGACCACGATCGCGAGGTGGTTGCGCTTGGCGCGCATGTCCTTGAGCAGCACGGAGAGCGGCTGCGACTCGGCCACGAAGTTCGCCGGCGTGCGGACGAGGTCCTCGATCGATTTGCGCGACGGCCGCGCGGTCCTCGGCTGCGCTTCGCCCTCGTGGGGGACGATGTGCATCGCCTTGAAGAGATCCTTCGCGTAGAGGAGGCCGATGATGTTGTCGAGCTCGCCCTTGTAGACGGGGTAGCGCGAGTGGCCGCTCTCGGTCACGCGCTCGAGCACGTCCTCGATGGGGAGCGTGATGTCGATCGCCTCGACCTTCGAACGCGGGATGGCGGCGTCTTTGGCGGTGCGATCAACGAAGTCGAGCACGTTGCGGATTATCTCGGCGGGCTCGCGCGCGAACAGGCCCGAGCGCTCGCCGACGTCGAGCAGCGCCTCCACCTCGGCCTCGGTGACCTTGGGGTTGCTCGGCGGTTCCTTGCCTTTGATCACGCGCGATCCGAGCCACCCGAGCGGCGTGGCGAGCGGCGCGAGGACGAGCTCCAGCGGGCGCAGATAGCGCGCGGCCGCGGGCGCGACGTAATCCGCGTAGGTGCGGCCCAACGTGGTGCTCACCTCGAAGAGCACGGCCATGAGCACGACGCTCGCGCCGAGCGCGATCCATAGGCCTAGCTCGGGGAAATAGGGCAGGAGCACCCGGGTGAGGCACGCGAACGTGAGCGCGGTCGCGGCGATGCGGCCCACCAGATAGCGCGATCGCAGCGCGGCGTCGTCGCGACGGATGCGCTCGAACGTCGCCTTGCGAGGCCCCGAGGACTGCTCGATCAAGGCCTCCAGCCGCGTGGGGCTCAAGCTCAACATCGCCGCGTCCGCTCCGGCGGCGAGCGCGCCGACCACCGCGGAGACGATCGCGCCGACGAACGGCGCTACGGAAAACGAGCTTGTACTCAAACCTGAGCTCCTGCCCTCCTGAGCCCTCCCTTCGGAGCGTAGCCAAGGATGCACGAAGGGCGCAATGGCAACGCAGGAGCCTCGTTCGTGGGGTCAGCCATCATCGTCGTTGAACCCGCGGATGACGGAGGCCTCGCCGGCCGCGTCCGACTGCCCGATCGCGATCAGCGATCCATTGGCGTCGAGCCAGGCGCACGGCGCGATCGACGGCGGCGCGAGCGTGAAGTCCAGGGCCGTGAGACGCTTGCCCACGGCCGCCTTCGCCGCGCCGCTCTCGGTGAGGCGCGCCGTCGCGAGCGATCGTGACGCGGCCTCCGCGAGCGGGATGATCGCGCGGGCGAGCGCCTCGGGATCGGCGTCGAGCGGCGCCGCTTCGGCGATGACGAACGGCCCGCTCCGCGTGCGTCGCAGCGCGCCGAGGTGCGCGGGCACCGCCAAACGCTCGCCGAGATCGCGCGCGAGCGAGCGCACGTAGTAGCCCTTGCTCACGTCGATCGCGAGGTCGATCGAGCCCTCGTCGGGCGACGCGAGCGCCGCGCCCGTGATCGTGATCGCGCGCGCCTCGACGGGCCGCGGCGCGAGCTCGACGTCCTCGCCCGCGCGCGCGCGGTCGTAGCTCCGCTTGCCGCCGACGGAGATCGCCGAAAAAATAGGGGGAATTTGCGTTGTCCTCGCGCGCTCGCCCGCGATCGCGTCGCGGACGATCGGCGCGGGCGCGGCGAGGTCGATCGCGAGCGCTGCGAGCTCGTCACGGATCGCGGCCGGGAGCGGCGCGCGATCGGTGACCGTGCCCTCGGCGTCGAGCGTGTCGGTCGCGGCGCCGAGGACCACGCGCGCGTCGTACGATTTGTCGTGCGCGGTCGCGAACGGGCCGAGCTTCGTGGCCTCGCCGATCACGATCACGAGCACGCCCGACGCCGCGGGATCGAGCGTGCCTGCGTGGCCGATGCGGCGCTCGCGGAGCGCGCGGCGGAGCCTGCCTACGACGTCGTGGCTCGTCGGCCCTTTGGGTTTGTCGATGACGAGGACGCCTGATCGCATGAGGTCGATCAGAACCAGATCGATCGGCGATCGGCGATCGTGCGATCGAGCATCGCCTGGATGGTCGCGCGCACGCGATCGGAGAGCCGGCCGACGAGGATCTCGTCGTCGGCGGCCTCGGGGCCGTAGCCGTCGAAGCGGATGGGCTCGCCGAAGGCGATCCGCCACTTGGTCGGCGCGGGCACGAGGCCCAGCGCGCCGAGCGCGGGGAACGTGGGCGTGACGGGCAGGTAGGGCAGGCCGAGGGCCTTCGCCATGTACTCGACGCGGTAGAGCATCGGGTTGGCCTCCTCGGCGCCGACGATCGCGGCGGGGATGATGGGCGTGCGCGTGCGGAGGCAGAGCCGGATGAAGCCGCCGCGGCCGAAGCGCTGGAGCTTGTAGCGATCGCGGAAGAGCTTGCCGATGCCCTTCACGCCCTCGGGGAACACCGCGACGAGCTTGTTCCCCGCGAGCAGCCGCTCCGCGTTCTCTTGGCAGGCGCGCACGGCGCCGAGCCGGTTCATCACGGTGCCCGCGAACGGGAGGTAATAAAGAAAATCCTCCGCGAGCCAGCGCAGCTCGCGCGCCGCCTCCACCTCGAGCCGCACCGCCGTTCGGAGCATGAGCCCGTCGTACGGGAGAGGCCCGCCCGAGTGGTTCGCGACCATGAGGCAGCGCCCCTCTTTCGGGACGTTCTCCGCGCCCGTGAGCGACACGCGGAAATAGTGTTTGTAGAGAAAATCGAACGACGGGATGAGCCGCGCTTCGAGCTTGGGATCGAGGCCGAATTCGTCGACCTCCTCGGTGCGGCTCCGCAGCGCCGAGCGACCCCATTGCTTCAGGTAGAACTCGGCCGGGAGCAGCTCGCGCGCGGTGGAGCTCTGCTCGACGGGCGCCGCGGCGATCGGGCGATCCTCGTCGCGCGTGGCCTCGTCGCGCTTGGTGTCATCGCGCGTGGCCTCGTCGCGCGTGGTGTCGTCGCGCGCGGGAGGTGCGGGCTCCGCGGGCTCCGCGGCTTGGATCATCGCGTCGAGCTTGGCCTCCAGATCGCGGATGTGTTGTTCGAGCTGCTCGACCGTCGGCGCGTGACCCGACGTGGAGGGGTTGCGCTCGGAGTCGATCGAGGGGCCTCGCGGAGGGACTTTGTCGGCGTCGTCGGCGTGGGAGGTCGCTTGAGGGGTTTGGGGAGAGGTCCCTCCAAACGAGGAGCTCGCAGCGTTGCTCTCCATCGCGTACGCGGCGACCTCGGTCGGGCCGATGGGCGCGATGTCCGCCGCGGTCTCGTCGCCGAGATCGTCGGCGCGCGACGGCGCGTCCACCGCGGAGAGCGAGAGCGGCGCGAGCTTCGGGATGTAGAGCGGCTCGGCGTCGCCGGCGCTCGCGACGACGTCGTGGCCCTCGTCGGCGCCCGCCTCGGTGGAGCGCCTCGTCGTCGGGGATGCTTCAAGACCAGGCTGCCAAGCGAGCTCGGCGACTCGGGGGAGTTTTTGGGGACCCCCTTCGGGTCCTCCCATCGAGGATGCTTCGAGGCCGCGCGGAGACGCGACCGGGCCTCGCTCGTCGCCGAGCCAGCCGGTGTCGTCGGTGCGCCGCGACTCGCGCCTGCGTTTGTCCTTTTTGCTCATCCCGCGAGCCGCGACGCTAATCTTCGAAAAGCGTCTCTGCAAGGTGCGATGAAACGAGGGTGCGCCCTGAGACGTAACGAAGAGCGTCATGACCCATCCTTCTCTCCTGGTCCGGCCTGCTCAGCGCGACGACGTGAGCCCGCTCGCGGAGCTCCTCGTCGCGCAGCTCCGCGAGCACGGGATCGCCGCCACCTCCGCGCGCATCGCGGCATCGGTCACGGCGGTGCTCGACGATCCGTCGCGCGGCTTCGTGCTCGCGGCGATCGTCGAAGGCGCGATCGCGGGCGTCGCGTACGTGTCGTTCGCGACGCCGCTCGAGCACGCGGGCGAGGTCGCGTGGCTCGAAGAGCTTTACGTAACACCGGAGCGCCGCGACGCGGGCCTCGGCGCCGCGCTGCTCGCCGAGGTGTGCGCGCGGGCCGAGGCGAGGGGGTGTGTCGCCGTCGATCTCGAGGTGCAGTCCGACCACGAGCGCGCCTTGGGGCTTTATTCGCGAGCGGGGTTTTCGTCGCTCCGCAGGCAGCATTTCTCAAAGCCGCTTTCGAATTGGGATTGGTAAAAGAAAGACGATATGCGGCTTGCGCCCCCGCGCGGGCGGCGATACACACAGCTCCTCATGATGAGCCGATGGCGACGGGGAGAAGCGCAGCAAGCAATGACCGAGCGGCGCCGGCGTGAGGACGCGTCGCCGCGCCTTTTGGCCGAGGTCCCGGAGCTCACGGGGTTGAGCCTCGCCATCGAGGAGCACAGGCCCTCCGGGGGTTTGGTCGACGCGGGGCACACGCGCCGGATCGTCGTTCAAAGCGCCCCCGCGCTCTTCGTGGTGCCTTGCACCGTATCGAGCTGTCACGGCCAGCACGACGTCACGCAATCCATTTTGCGCGAGCTCCGCCGTCGCTCGGCCCGATTCGAAGGTGAGGCGAGCTGCGATGAGTGCGGCTGCTCGCTCCGCTACGTCGCGACGGCGACGTTCCGCGCCAACGACGCGACTTGACGGACATCAGGGGCCTTGGCGGCCGTCGCGTGATGTCCGTCAACCCTCATCCGGGCCGGATGATAGGCTGTCAGCAGCTCGTTGAATTATCGTCGCGAGCTCCCGGATCACGCGTCCGAGCGAGACCCGGAGCGGAGAATACTCACGTATTTGAGCACCGGAAGCGCAGCGAGGACGCGTCAGGCGGGGGCGAGCAGATAAATCAACGGGCTGTCAGTCCGGTGAGGGGGAGTTGCACCCGAAGATGACGTCGACGTCGGTGATGGTGCCCGCCTGGAGCGCCGCGCACGCGGGCCCATAAAACGTGACTTGGTTGGTCGAGGGGTCGTAATCCCAACCATCCATGTGGGTCGGGTCTTTGGGGATGCCCGTGGGGTTGTTGTCGAAGAAGACGAAGATTTGGCTCGCGTCGGGCGGGACCTTGTCGAGCGCGAAGTCGCACGAGAGTGTCTGGGAGGCGATGATCGCGAGCGCGGCGTCGAGGCTCGCTTGGTCCGAGGCGTCGTAAAAGTCGTTGGTCGGATCGGGGTTGGGCACGCCGCCCGCGACCGCGAATTGATTCATCTGCGCGACGTCGACGCCGCTCCCGAAGCCGACCACGAAGGTGCCGACCTGCCTCATTTGATAGAGATCGGTGATCATCATGAGGGTCCCCGGGTCGCCCCCCGCGGCGCTGCACCCGGCCTGCTTGCCGTCGGTGATGAGGAGCAGGAAGCTCTTGCGATCGACGTCGTTGAGCGCCGGATCGGTGGAGGCTTGCTGGACCCCTGTATCGATGTTGGTCACGCAGGGCCCATCCGGGAAGTTGGGGTCGTTCGCGGCGAGGGCGCTCGTGAGCAGCGTTTGGATGGCGGCCTCGTTCCCGGTCCCGATCGGGATGGGGATGGCGCCTTGGCCGCAGTTGCCGCCGACGGTGTCGGGGAAGAGCGTGAGGCCGAATCGGATCTTGCCGTTATAGTCGGTGGTGAGCTTGTTCAGCGCGGCGACCGCGATGTCCCATTTGGTCATGCCTTGGGAGACGACGTTGGTCATCGAGCAGGATCGGTCGAGCACGACGATCATGTTGGGCGGGATCGCCGTGGCGACGGCCTCTTGCGCGCCGCACCCGCCGCCCGGGATACAGGTCTTGGTGGTGAGATCGCAGATGGTGCCTGCCTCGCAGTCGCCGTCCCCCAGGCAGGTGCCTTGGTCGATGCACGTCTTCTCGACGCTGCAGAATTGGGGCGCCGTGCAAGGCGGCGTGCAGCCGGAAGGGTTGATGACCGCGCCCTCACCGCCTGTGCCCCCGCCCGAGCCCCCCGCGGCTCCGGCGCCGGTGCTCGACGAGGAGGAGGACGCGCCGGAGCCGGTCGTGTTCCCGGAGCCTCCGCACGCGGAGATCGCCACACCTACCGAGAGCAGCCCTGCGAACAGCCTTCTCATCCGCATTACCTCCTCGCCCATGTTCGCACGGGTCGGGCCGGAGCCGGAGCACAAATTCACCCGAGCAAGCGCAGCGCCTCGGCGTGGAGCGCGGGCCCGGAGACGGCGAGCACATCGCCCTTGCTCTCGCGATCGAGGGGCCTTCCCCGGAGGTCGGTCACGACGCCGCCGGCTCCTTCGATGATGGGCGGGAGCGCCGCGAAATCGTGCAGCTTGAGCCCCTCTTCGAACACGATATCGAGGCCGCCGGAGGACACGAGACCGTATTGATAACCGTCTCCCCCGTAGCTCAACACCCCCGCACGCGACGCGAGACGCTCGAAGAGCGCCTTGCCCGGAGCGCTGAAGTATTGAGGGCCGGTGGTGGAGAGCCGCGCGCCCGCGAGGGGAACGTCGCGCCGCGCCCGGACGGGGCGGCCGGAGAGCGTAGTCGGGTGGCCGTCCGCGCCGATCCAGAGATCACCGACGATGGGTTGATGAATCGCGCCGAGCACGGGCCGGCCGTCGCGGAGCAGCGCGATCAAGGTGACGAAGAGGGGTTTGCCGCAAAGGAAGGCCTTGGTCCCATCGATGGGATCGAGCACCCATACGTGCTCGGCGTCCTCGCGATCTCGGCCGAGCTCCTCTCCGATGACCCCGTGTCCAGGGGCGTGGTCGGCGAGGAGGGAGCGCATCACCGCCTCAGCCTCGCGATCGGCGCGGGTCACGGGGCTCCGGTCGTCTTTGGTGTCGACGTGTAGGTCGCCGCGGAAATAGTGGCAGATCACTTCACCGCTCGCGCGCGCGAGGCGCGCGGCGAGATCAACCAAGCTCGGGTCGAGAGGGGGTTCCAACGCCATGCTCATGTTTAACGAAGAGCGTCCGCGGAGGAAACGCAAACGAGCCCGGCGATCCCAACGAGCCCGGGTGAGGGCAGGTGAGGGGCCGCGCGCATCTTTTTTTTGTTTTATCTCCAAAGGTGATTGACGCGGGCCATGATGTCGTGCGAAGCGAAGCAACAATGAGCATCGAGGCGAAGATCTCCGCCGCGGTGGATGCGTTCGTGTCCGAACTCACCGCGATGGTCCGTCAAGCTGCGCTCGAAGAGGTCCGTGTGGCCATTGCCGCATCGCCTCTGTCGGCGTCGTCTTTGGGGCGTGATGAGCGCCGGCCAACCAGCTCTCTTTCCGCAGGCGCGCCTCGCTCTTCCCGCGCGCCGCGCTCGGTTCGTGCGCCGGAGCAAGAGTCCCCGCCGTCCAAACGCCGGAGGGCGCCGGTGCAGTTGAGCTTTCTCGATGACGGCCCTGCGACTGTCCGCTCCGAGAAGGCGAGCGCCGCCGGAGCTTCAGGCACGTCGGCCGCCGCGGGTCCCTCAAAGGACCACAAGGCTGCGTCGCTGTCGCGTATCGCGAGCGTGGTTGGCAACGTGCAGCCCGCCGCGCCGAGCTCGACCCGCCGCGGCCCTCGCATCATCCCTATCCCTGCTACGTTCACAGCGCCGTTCGAGCCAAAGCGCGAGCCCCCGCGTCCGGTTGGGCCTTTGCCCCCGATTCAAGTCCTGCCGCCGCGCGGCCGTCGCCGGAGGTCGTCCTCTCCTGCCAAGCCCAAGCCTGTTGAGCTCGCGCCGACAGCGGTTGACGTGGCGCGCGCGGCCGACGTCGCGGCCCTCGCAGGTGGCGGCTTGACCGACGCACCTCAGGCCGCCGAAGGCGGCGCCAACGGCGAGCTCGAGCCCGGCGCGCGCAAATGGGTCGTCATCAAACGTCCTGCCCGCGCGCGCGTCGAGAGCGAAGACGGCGAGGATCGTCGCGAAGAAGAGTGAGCAACGCCGGTATCGGCGCGCGCGACATCACCGATCGTCAGCTCTTTCGCTCGTATTCGAGCAGCTCCCCCACCAAATCCCCGTCGCGGCTCCCCACCGCGACAAACCCGCACTTCTCGAGCACACGTTGCGACGCTCGGTGCCATGTCGGCGTGGTCGCGCGGACGGCGCGCACGTCGGGTTGCGACAGCGCCCATTCGACGCTGGCGCGCGTGCCTTCGGTGCCAAAGCCGCGCCCTTGGGAGTCGAACTCGACGCCATAGGCCACCTCGACGACGCCGGCTTCGTCGGGCGCGCCGTGGAACACCACACTCCCCACCACGCGCTCTTCGCCGTGAAGGATCATGACGCGGTCGCCCCAAAGGCGCACCGTGGGATCAGCGCGAATGCGCTCGAGCGAGGCCGAAAAAGCGCGCTCGACCAGCGCGCGCCCGGGCCACGCGCGTGGGAGCTTGGCGCCTACCAACGCTTCGAGGTCCGCGCGCCGCTCTTCGAGCACGGCGGCCACGATGGAGACCGTGATAGGGATGAGCGTGAGCCGTTCGGTGACGAGGGTGCCCTGCTCCACGGAGCGAGGCTAACACAGACCCTGTACGGAGGGGGCTCGGGGTCCGATCACGGTGAGATGTCGATGCGGGTCACTTCTTGGCAGCCGACCAAGACCGTCTCGCCGCCGCTCACCCACTCCGGGTAACGGCCCTCGCGCGGGGAGGCGAGGCGCACGAAGAAACGCCCGCACTTCACCTTCAGCGCTTGATTGACGGGTCCGGCGAATTTACCCGACACATACACGTTGGCGTCGCGCTTCGCCGTGACGATCAGATAGCCATATCCATACGGAAGATCGTTCGGGTTCGCGGCGAGCGCCGATGCGGGGGGAGGTGGTGTGGACGCGGGCGCAGGCGTGCTGGGCGGCGGAGGCGGTTTGGGCGCGCCGCTCGCCGACGCAGAGGCGCGCGCGCTCGCGCCGGGCGAGGCGCCTTTGGTCGAGTCGCCCCGGCTGAAGAAGTAAATGAGCATCAGCGCGACCGCGGTCGCGGTGCCCGCCGAGACAGCGATGGTGCCGGTCAACGTGAGCGAGCGCCTGCCACGCGTGATGAATGGCAATGTGTCGCGCGCCTCCTTGCGGAGCTCTTTCAAGCTCTTTGGAGGAGGCATGGTCATCGCGGGCATGGCCGGCGCCGGGCGCGCGGCCTGCTGGGGTTGCGCGGGCGGTGGAGGCGCGGGTTGTTGCGCCGGCATCACCGCCGGCGCTTGAGGCGTGACGGGCGCTGCGTTGATCGCGGGTTGTGAGGGCGGAGGCGCGCCAAACGTGACGACCGCCGGGACAACACCGGTGGGCGCCGGCGTCGGCGCCTCGCGGTGCGCAGGTTGCGCAGGTTGCGCAGGAGGCGTGGGTTGCGCGGGCGGCTCGCCGAAACGGATCACCGCGGGGGGAGGCGGAGAAGGTTCGATATTGAGCGCGGGCGAAGGCGCGGCTTGGATCGCGCGCGCGGCGCTCATCGTCGAGGGCTCGATGCCTTGCAGCGTTTCGAGCCGCGCGCGCGGCGGAGGCGGCGACGGCGCGGCGATGATCGGCTCTTCGCGCGGCGCCGATCGCTTGACCGCGGCGGTCCCTCGCGCGGCGGATCCCGGCGGACCAAACTGAGCTCCTTTGAAGGGCTCAGCGCTCTTCGCGACCGGCGCCGTGGGGAGCGGGGCTTCGGCCGCCGTGCCCGAGAGCATCGCGGCCACGCGATCTTTGAGCTCCGCGCGGCCCTTGCTCGCGCCCGACGCTTTGGAGAGCCACTGCTCGATCTCCCGCGCTCCGATCTTGCGTGTGCCGGGGAACGGATCGAGCGCCGCGTCGAGGATCGCGATCACCTCTTTGGGCAAGTCGGTGCGGAGCGTGGTGATCTTCTTCGGCCACGTGCCATCGGTCGGCGGTCGAAAGCCGCTCAACATGGTCCATAGCAAGAGGCCCAACCCGAACACGTCGGCCTTCTGCGTGACGGGCTCGCCGCGCGCCTGCTCCGGCGCCATGAACCCGGGCGTGCCTTTGACCGATCCGATCGCGCTCTCCGGCGTGCGGCCGACGATCTTGCCGACGCCGAAGCCCGTGAGCCTCACCTCGCCGTCGACGCCGATGAGCACGTTCTCGGGCGTGAGGTTGCGATGGATGATCGGCGTCGCGATGCCGTGCTCATCGGTGGCGGCGTGCGCGTGCGCGATGGCCGACGCGACTCGGTGCACGATGTAAAACGCCGCGCCGTCGGGCACCTTTTGGCCTTTGTCGGCGAGGTGTTGGAGGAGCTGCTCCAGCGTCGTGCCCTCGGCGTGCTCGAGCACCAAGATGAGCTTCTTGTCGTGCTCGAAGAGCTCGATCACCCGCACGATCGCGGGGTGATTCATGCGCGCGCAGATCGCGGCTTCGCGCGCGAGGTCCTGCGAGAACGCAGCATCGCCCTCGGACACATCGGGCATCACCTTGAGGACGCAGTCGCGCTGAAAGCCGCGAGGTCCCTCCTCGCGCGCGAGGAACACCTCGACAGGCGGCTGGCCTGCGAGGCGCCGGACGATGCGATACGACCCGATTTGATCAGGTGCTCGTTCCGCCGGAAACATCTGAGGGCGATCCTACCGATGTCCCTCGGACAAGCCCAATTTACGGGCGAATCCCCGACCAGCTCGTGGGGTCGTGCGGTCCTTCTGCGGGTTTTACGTCGACCGCGATGCCCGTGAGGTGCGCCATCCCCGCGACGCGCTCGATGCGATCGGGGCCGTCGTTCGCGAGCAGATTGACGTTCACGCCCCGGGTCTTCTTGGCGACGGAGAGCCCATCGGCGTGTTGGTGTCCCCAGCCGTGCGGCATCGCGACGACGCCCGGCGCGAGATCGTTCGTGAGCTTGACGGGCAGCCGCACGGTCGCGACCCGGGTGCTCACGTCGGCGAACGAGCCTTCGCCGAGGCCGAGGGGCTTCGCGTCGTCGGGGCGCATGTAGAGGTGGTTCGTGCCTTTGTCGCCCGCGACGAGCTCATCGAGGTTGTGTGTCCACGAGTTGTGCGTGGCGACGGCGCGCTTGGTGATGAGCTTGAGCTGGCGCTGCGCCGTGCGCTCTTCGGTGAACGCGGGCTCGAGCGCGCGCTTCGCCTCGGCCACGAGCACGGGCGGCGCGAGGTGGACGCGGCCGTCGTCGGTGACGACGCGCTTGCCCAAAAAATCGTCGGCGCGGTGATCGTCGCGGAGCAAGCCGTGCTCGTGCTTCACGAGCGATCCGAAGCTCGGCGCGCCCGACGCGCGGAGCAGCATCGAGAGGAGCAGCTCCTCGGGCAGCCCTGCGCGATCGTCCTTGGAGATGCGTTTGTTCGCCGCGCGCATCGCCTCGAAGGCGAGCTGCGCGATCTTCGAACCGAAGATGGGCGCGCCCGACGCGCGCGCGAGGTCGAGGTAGATCGAGGGCTCGTCGCGCACCTCGCCGGGCCTCTCGGCGATCGCGCGTGTGGCCTGCAAATAAGGCTTCTTTTGCATACCGAGCATCAGTGGAAAGAGGAACGGGAGGTCGGCTCTTTCGAGCGGCGAGGTCGCGGGCAGGATGTAGTGCGCGATCGATCCTGTCTCGTTCTTGAAGAGGTCGACGGTGACGAGCAGGTCGAGCGACGCGAACGCCTGCTTGAGCTTGCCTGCGTTGGCCATGGTGATGAGGGGGTTACCGCCCGTGACGAAGAGCGCGCGCACTTGGCCTTTGCCGGGCGTCATGATCTCGTCGGCGAGCACGCCGCCGGGGAACGCGTCGTTCACTGAGGGGAAGCCTCCGATGCGCGATCGATCGCGGCGGAGGAGCGCGCCTGTCTTCTTGCCGAACGCGGCGAAGTCGATGATGCCGCGGCCCACGAGCGTGCCGCCGCGCCGATCGAGGTTGCCGGAGATCGCGTTGATGACCTCTTGGATCCAGAACGCGAGCGATCCCATCGGGCCCATGTTCACGCCGGTCGAGCAGTAGATCGCGGCGCCGCCTTCGCGTGTGCCGCGCGTGAACGCGCGCGCCATCGCGCGCAGGGTTTCGGGCGGGATGCGCGTCACCTCGGCCGTTCGCTCGGGCGTCCACGGCTCGGCGATCGCGATCACCTCGTCGAGGCCGGTCATGAAGCGATCGACGCGCGATCGATCGACGCACCCTTCGCGGACGATCTCGCGCAGGAGTGAGAGGTAGAAGAACACGTCGGTGCCGGGCCGGATGGGCACGTGCTCGCCCGCGGCTTTGGCCGATTCGGTGCGTCGCGGATCCACGATGAAGAGTGAGGCGCCGCGCTCTTCGATCGCCTTGAGGTGCTTCACCGGATTCGGCACCTGGAGGAAGCTCCACTTGGAGACGGCGGGGTTCGCGCCGACCATGATGAGGCAGCGCGTGTGATCGACGTCGGGGAACGGCTGCGTGAAGGGGAAGCCGTACATTTCGCGCGCGACGGCGAACTTGTTCGCGCAGTCCTGCGTCGCGGACGAGTACATGCTCTTCGATCCGAGGCCGGTCATGAAGCCTTGGGCGAACACCGGGTGGAGGGCGCTGAAGCCCGCGGCGGTGCCTACGTACATGGCGATGGAGTCGGGGCCGTGCTCTTCGCGGATCGTCTTCACGCGGGCGCCGATCTCGGCGAGGGCTCGGCTCCACGGGATCTCGTCCCAGCGCGATCCCGTGCGCTTTTGCGGCGCGTGGAGGCGGTCGGGCGAGCGATACATCTTGTGTTGTTTGAGCCCTTTGATGCAGGCAAACCCGCTCGTGGCGACGTGCGCCTCGTCCGGGTCGATGCGGGTCACCTCGCCTCCCTCGACGGTGAGCGAGAGGCCGCAGAGGGCCTCGCAGATGCGGCAGAAGGTCGTGACGGTCTCGGCCATGGGGGACGCATCGTAACGCGCGATCGCGGTTCGTGGATCGGTGCTAAGGTGCTCGCCCATTCACCCGCTCAGGAAGGAGCGCGCATGATCGATCTCCATTACTGGCCCACCCCGAACGGTTGGAAGATCACTATCTTTCTCGAAGAGGCGGGCATTCCGTACAACGTCATCCCGGTCAACATCGGTCGAGGCGAGCAGTTCCAGCCCGAGTTCCTGAAGTTGAGCCCCAATAACCGCATGCCGGCCATCGTCGATCGCGCCCCCGTGGGCGGCGGCGAGCCCATCAGCGTGTTCGAGTCGGGCGCCATCCTCATGTATTTGGCCGACAAGGTCGGCAAGTTCATGCCGAGCGACACGAGGGGTCGTGTCGAGGTGATGCAGTGGCTCTTCTGGCAGGTGGGCGGGCTCGGGCCCATGGCGGGGCAGGCGCACCACTTCCGTCAATATGCCAAAGACCAGATCCCGTATGCGATCGATCGGTATACGAACGAGGTTCATCGGCTCTATGGCGTGATGGATAAGCGCCTCGCCGACCGGGAGTTCTTGGCGGGGGATTATTCCATCGCGGACATGGCCTCGTGGCCGTGGGTGGTGCCGTTCAAGAATCAAGGCCAATCGCTCGACGAGTTCCCGCACCTCAAGCGATGGTTCGAAGCGATGGGGGCGCGCCCGGCGGTGCAGAAGGGCTTTGCCGTGGGCGGGGAGCTCAGGGTGGCCAAGATGGATGATCAAGCCAAAGAGATCTTGTTCAACCAGCGCGCGCGGAAAGACTGAGGGGGTCGCTCGGGGATGGCGAAAGGGGGGTTATCGCTGCCCGGTGGAGCGAGCCCGCTCGCTCGAAGGGGGGAACGTTCTACGCGGAGGAACACGAGCTCGCTCCCCCTTCTCGCTCACCCCCACTCCACCGGACAGCGATAACCCCCCTTCGCCTCCCCTCGCTCGCTTGCTCGTTTGCCGTGGGGGACCCTACGGCATAATCACCCGGCGAGCATAGGAGTTGAAACGTGGTTCCTGGAACGAGAGACACAGTTCCTGGAACGAGAGCCACGGTTCCTGGCTTGCCAATCTCTGCGCGTTCACCGTACCCTCTTCACCGCCCGAGCATGTTGCCCGTGTCAACCGTGGTGGTGGCTGGAACCATGACAACCCCTCGAACGTCCGCGCCGCGAACCGAAACAAGGACGATCCCGCGAGGCGCGGCGGGGAGGCGCCCATGAGCGCCGCGCTCGCACAAGGCACGGTGATCGATCGACCATCGACCATCGACCATCGACCATCGACCTCGACAATCGACCATCGACTTCGATCGGCCGGGGAGGAGCCGGCCGATCGTGGTCGTGGGACGATTACAAGGAGAGGGCGCGGAGCATGCTTTTGAGTCGGACGCCGAGCGCTTGAATCTCGGCGGCGTCTTTGGGGCTCATCATCTCCATGGCGGCGGCCAAATCTACTGCGCCGATGGTTTCGCAGAGGCTGTTCGCGGACATCGTGAAGTATTTGCGGCGCATCGCTGCGCCGTTGTTCGGGAGTCCTTCGCAGAGTTGGAGGAAGGTGCTTTTGGCAGCGCGGGTCGCCTGATCGCAGAGCTCCTTGTCGTTGATCTTGGCTTCGTGTACACGTCTCGCCAACTCACGGGCGACCTTGTAGACATCGAGTCGTTGGAACGCGAGCATTGTTGAATCGTTCATGGCTGTCCTCCTCGCCGGTCTCCACTGCCGGCCTTTCGCCCCCCAAAGCGCAGCTTTCGTGACGCCGCGGAGCGCTGCGCTCCGCGGTGGCGCGAAAGGTGCGCGGTAGGGGCGAAGGGCGGCAGTTGGAGGCCGGTGAGGGGGCACCATCGCAGTCGAGGTCGAAGTCGCAGTCGCAGTCGAGGTCGAAGTCGCAGTCGCAGTCGCAGTCGCAGTCGCAGTCGCAGTCGAGGTCGAAGTCGCAGTCGCAGTCGCAGTCGAGGTCGAAGTCGCAGTCGCAGTCGATAGTCGACAGTCGATGGTCGACAGTCGATAGTCGATAGTCGATAGTCGACAGTCGAAGATCGACAGTCGATGGTCGATGGTCGAAGATCGACAGTCGATGGTCGAAGATCGAAGGTCGACAGTCGAAGATCGAAGAGCGAAGATCGAAGATCGGGGCGCAAGCGCTCGGATTGCATTGACGGCCATGGCCTT
>CAYTJL010000143.1:15342-24714 GCA_964437785.1 uncultured Polyangiaceae bacterium | reverse complement strand
TCAACGGCCCTTCGGCGGCGAGCTCGCCGTGGATGGTTTTGCGGAAGATGCCATAGGCGCGGCGGAGGCCGACGCGCTCGGGGCCCCCATGGATGCGGCCTGTGGCGAGGAGGGTTGAGGGGCCTCGCCCGAGCACTTCGCCACGACCGAGATGCCCACCGCGAGGCACGCCGCGAGCACACCCGAGCTCGCGCCGAGCAGGATCATACGGCGGTGCGATCGTGTCTTCAACAACTCGGCGGGAGGCGGCGCGGCGAGCGTGGGAGGTAGAGAGTGCGCCATGGCCGGCGGCGTGCCCGCGGGCGTGGAGACGGACGCATCACGGTTGAAGAAACGCGTGGTCTCTTCGGTGGGGTCGAGCGCCGCAAAACGAAGCTTGCGCAGGCGGTCGGGAGGCCGTTGATCGCCCGGCGGCCCCAATGGACGCAGCGCCTCGGAGAGCTCTTGTGCTGTCCCAAAACGATCGTCGCGGCTCTTGGCGAGGCAACGAAGGATGACCCTGTCGAGCTCGGGCGGCACCGGCGCCATCGACGACGGCGGCGCGGGAGCGTCGTTCACGATGGCCGCATAGAGCTTGACCAAGCTCATATCCATGAACGGGAGCCTGCCCGTGACGAGCTCGTAGAGCGACGCGCCGAGCGCCCAAATGTCCGCGCGCCCATCGACCTCGACTTGCCCCTCGATTTGCTCGGGCGACATGTACGCAGGTGTGCCCAGCATCATCCCGGGCGCGGTGAGCGTGGTCCGTTCGCCGCCCGGCATGGGCGCGGCCTTGGCGATGCCGAAGTCGAGCACTTTGATGCACGGAGCGCCGTCGCCGCGCTTCGTGAGAAAGAGGTTCGAAGGCTTGATGTCGCGGTGGACAAGCCCCCTCTGATGTGCCTCTTCGAGCGCGAAACAGGCCTGGCGCACGTAATAGACCACCTCCTGATACGGCAGCGCCCGCTTGTTCGCCTGGAGCACCAAGGCCAAATCCTGCCCTTCGAGGTGCTCCATCACCATGAAGGGCTCGCCCGTCGGCAGCTCGTCCACGTCGAAGACGCGCGCCGCGTTTTCGCTCCGAAGCCTCGCCGCGGCCTGCGCCTCGCGCAAAAACCGCTGGCTCCCCTCGCGGCTCTTCGCGAGCTGCGAGTGCATCACCTTGACCGCGAACGCCTCGCCCAGCTTCACGTGCGTGGCCTTGAAGACCGCGCCCATCCCCCCTTCGCCGAGGAGCGCGTCGATGCGGTATTTGCCGGCGACGACGTCGCCCGGCCCGATCGCAAAGCTCTCGCTCACGTGACCGCTCGCCATGATGCGTGCCCCTCGGGAGGACAGCCACGCGTTATATCACGCTCCTCGCGGCGCGTGGCCCGGGAGCACCGTTATGGGTTGCGAACGCACCGAAAACCGAGCCCCGGCACTTCGTAGCTCACAATCGCGGCCCCGCGGAACGCAGCGAGGATGCCCCGCACGGAGCGGTTCCACGCCCCGCCGCGCACCACGTGGACGAGCACGCCGGGGTTCGAAGAGATCGGATCGGTGACCGTGCCTTCAGGATAAGCCTCATACGTGTCGAGGCACCACTCCCACACGTTGCCTGCCATGTCGTAGAGCGGGCCGCTCGGCCAAACCTTGTTGCCTTTGGGATGGGCCTTGACCTTCGACGTGCCGCCCCCGTGGCAACCCGCGTTGCCGGCGGGAGAGGGCAACGATCCAAGGGTGAAGTCGGCGTGCTCACACGTGGGTTGATCTTCGCCCCAAGGCCATGAGCGGCCGTCTCCGCCGGTCGCCGCCCACTCCCACTGTGCCTCGGTGGGGAGGCTCTTGCCATGGGCCTCGCAGAACTTCTTGGCCTTGGGGAACGACACGTCGTTGACGGGGTGATCCGGCCTCTTGGGGTAATTGGAGCGGACCTCGGAGACCTTGGGGAGATCGCATCGGCCGGCCTCCACGCACGCCATCATCGCCGCGACGGTGACCTCGGTCTCGTCCATGCAAAAGGGCTTGGTGAGGATCACCTTATGAGGCCTGTCCCAACCTGCTTTATGACCCTTGCCGAGGACCCTCCCGGTGGCCCTGCCCGCGATGGAGGGGACCAGGTCCTTGCCCATGACAAAGCCCTCAGGCCCAGTCGGCGGGATGTACACCTCGCCCGCGGGGCACGCAGAGACACACGCGCCGGCCTCACATCGGGTGAGCGGCCCGCACGTGACAGAGAGACAAGGGTCCGCCGGAGGGGCCTTGGGAGCGGGCGTTACCGAGGGCGCGGCGCTCGCGGGCAAAGGCTCGGCCGAGCTCTTGGCGCACCCGAGGGCGAGGCAGGCGATGATGAGCCGGCGCGGTCCGAGCATCATGAAAGCCGCTCTAAGCCCTCCCCGTCGCGACGATTTATGCGGTCTCCTACTTGGTGGCCTTTACGAGGCATGATGCTCGATAGCCCCTGAGCGTGCTGGCGGTGACGCCATAGCGAGAGCCGGAGACGACGGTCCTGTCATTGGGCCCAAGGATCGCGATCGCATGGCAGCCTACCTCCGACGCCTGAAGCTTCATCTTCTCGAGGACAACGGCTTGAGCGTCGAGGCTCCAGACGCTCTGTTGCTGGGCTTCGAGCAAGCCAACTTCGACGTATTCGTCGGGGGGCGCCTTCGCCATGAACACGCGCACCTGCTCAGGGGGGACACGCTCAGCCCCCGGAGGTGGGCTGTTGAGAGGTGTGTACGTAATGGCTGTCCCGCAAGCGGTCAGCGTTGAGGCGAGGAGAAAAATCATGTGGAGCCGCATGACGAGGATATGCCTGATCGCCGCGAGCACGTCAACGGCCCATCACGACGCAGATTGGCTTCAATCCGCGGGAGGCACCGCGTCGCCCGCGGGCGGATCCGGGATCTCGATGGTGCCGTCCGAGGGCTGCTGAGGAGGCTTCTTTTTGGGAGGCGGCTTGGGCCCGCCTTGAGGGGCCTTATAGCCCGTGGGCGTAGGCTTGATGGGCCGAAGCACCTTGCCCGGATCCACCGCGCTGACCGTGGGCGCGGCCGTGGTGGTGACGGAGGGAGAGGGCATGGGCGCCGGCGGGGGCGGCGCAGAGGCCGAGTCCAAACCACCCGCGGCGGGCTGCGACACGAGCTGTGATTTGATGACCCCCCACGCCACGGCGAGCCCCGCGATCACGATGCCTGCGATGAGCACACGCACCATCTTTCGCCTGCGCGAGCCCGCGTCGAGCTCGGGAGGAGGGATGGTGGGGATGCCCGATCGCGAGAGGCCCGAAACGGTAGAGGGGAATGGCTCGGGCGATGACGCCGGCGGGGGAGGCGCGTTGATCTCCACCTTATGAGGTGCGATGACCGCGACCTTGGCGGGTGGAGGCAGAGGCGCGTCGACCAAAAAAGGATTGATAGGCTCGCTCGACGGCCGCGACGAAGGAGGCCTCGGGACCCCGCCCGCGGGCGTCGCGGTCGGAACGCGAATATGCGCGGAGCCGGTGATCTCGGAGAGCGGTCGCGGCGGGAAGACCGTGGGCGCCTCGTCGTCGACCTCGCTCGGAGATCGCTTTGCCACCTTGGCGGCGGGGAGCTCCTCTTCCCAATCGAAGATCTCTTCGAGGTCGGCTTCGCCGAGCTCCTGCGTGAGCTTGGGCGCGGGCGCCGCGCCGGCGAGCGCAGGAGGCGGGCGCATCGTCGGCGCGCGCGTCCCCTCGCCGCTCACGAGCGCAGCGAGCGCGAGCGCCATCTCGCGCGCGCTCTGGAAGCGATCGACCGCCTCGCGCGCGCACGCCCGCGCGAACCACGTGTCGAAGCCCGGCGGCGTGCCCGGGAAGATCTTCGACGGAACGGGGATCTCGGCGAGCGTGATCTTGATGAGCAGATCGCCCACGCCCTCGCTGTCGAACGGCAGCTCGCCCGTGATGCACTGGAACGCGATGACGCCGAGCGCCCACAGATCGGCGCGGTAGTCGATCTCGCCGATGCCCTTCACCTGCTCGGGGCTCATGTAGTGCGGCGTGCCGATCAGCGTGCCGGCGCTGGTCTTCTGCATCTGCGCCTTGGCCGGGTCCTTGACCTTGGCGACGCCGAAGTCGAGCACCTTCACGACCTCGTCGTCCTCGTTCGAGACGAGGAACACGTTCTCGGGCTTGAGATCGCGGTGGATGACGCCCGCGGCGTGCGCGCGGGAGAGGGCGCGCGCGACCTGCGTGACGACCTTGGCCGTCTCTTTGAGCGTGAGCCGCGTGCGCTTCGACAAGCGCTCGAACAGGTCTTCGCCGTCGAGCAGCTCCATCACGATGAACGGCTGACCGTCGTCGATGCCGTGATCGAGGATCTGCACGACGTGCGCGCTGCGGAGCTGCGCGGCGGCGGTCGCCTCGCGCTTGAAGCGCTCGCGCGCCGACTCCTTCTTGGCGAGCTCGGGGTCGATCAGCTTGACCGCGACGTGCGTTTGCAGCGCGAGGTGCTCCGAAACCCAGACGGACGCCTGCGATCCATGCCCGATGGAGCGGATGAGCCGGTAGCGTTGGCTCAGGATTCGGCCCGACTGGTTCACCATTCGGGACCTGTCAGCGTACGCCTCTCGACCTCACACCACACCCATTTCCCCGCGGGGCAACGCGATCGCGGGTAGCCCATGGTACACGACTTTCAGCGGCGCTCGACGGTCTCTTTCATCAGATCGCGGAAGTCGTCGAGCGTAAGCTCGGGGTAGATGTAGTCCCCCTCGAAGTTCGTGTGGTGCAACATGAGGCGCGCCACCTCGAAGATGAGCTGGCTCAGCGCGTGGCCGGCGGGCGTCTCTTGCACCTTTTGGGTGAGCTGCCGCAGCGAATCGTGCTGCTTGGTGGCGACCTGCACCTCGGCGCCGAGGCCCTTCTCGTTGAGCTTGGGGAAGAGGATCTGCTCTTCGTATTGGAAGTGACGCTCGAGCGGGCCGCGAAGGAACGCTAGCAAGCTCTCCTTCTCGGCCGCCGCGGCCTCGTCCGATCGGCGCGAGATCTCCGCGAGGCGCTTGGCCATGGAGCGCGCGCGATCTTCTTCCCCAAAGAGCTCGGCGAGCATGCGGTCGTAGTCCATCAGCGCTCCCCCTTAGCGCCAACGACCGCCGGGATCGATCCCTTTTCAATGGGCTTCAGCGCTTCGCTCGCCTGCTCTTGGCCGTAGCCTTCTTCTCCTGAGCGGCCTCGGCCGGGAGGCCCCGCGCGATTTGGGCGAGCCGCGAGACGAGCCCGTTCGCGACCATGGTGAGCACCTGCTTTTCGAGGGCGGCGCGATCTTTTTTGTCCCCGCCGAACGCGATCTTCGATCGCGCGCCCGGGCCGCCTTTGACGCGGCCCCTCACGGTGCACGCGACGTGCAGCACGTCGCCGCGCTCTTCGAACGTGAGCTCGGTGATGCGCGCTTCGAGCGACACTTGCTTGCCGTTGCCGAAGCTCGCGCGCTTCGACGCCGCGGTGAGCGCCTCTTTGAAGATCCGCTTGTAACGCGCTTGGCTCGGGCCATCGGGCGCGTCGATCTTGGCCCACGTGACGACGGGCTTGGCCGCGGCGATCGAAGGCGCCGCGAGCGGCGCGACCAGCGCCAGCGACAACACCCAGAGGCGGATCCAGCGAGGCATGCGCGGACCCTGCCTTCGTCCCGGCGAGAGGGCCAAGTGAACGGCGTGGAAGCGACTAAACGCCGATGTACAAGCGGTGCGCGAAGTTTCGTTCGAGCTTGGCGCGCAGCACCTTCTCGGCCGCGGTCTCGATGTCGTATTCGATCCGCTTGAACTCGAAGCGCTTCGTGTCGCTGTCGTACACCGTGTAGCTCGCGCGGTTGTCGTAGTCGCGCGGCTGGCCGACCGAGCCCACGCTCACGATGTACTTGCGGTTGGGATCGAGCGCGAAATCAACGGGCGGCAGCTCTTCGACCGTGGTCGGCGTGAGCGCGAACACCTTGCAGAGGTGCGAGTGCCCGATGAACGTGATGTGCCCGAGGTCGCTCCACATGGGCAAGCACTCGCGCGCCTGCTCCGGCGCGAAGATGTATTCGAACTCTTCGAGGCGCACCGGCGAGCCGTGACAGAGATCGACGTCGATGTCGGTGAGCTTCTCCATGTACGGCAGCCCGCGGAGCCACGCCGCGTTGTCGGCCGTCAGCACCGCCGCGTGCGCGTCGAGCGCCTGGCGCGCGGCCTCGTAGTAATACGAGTAGTCCATGCGGCCGGCGACGGCGGCGTCGTGGTTGCCGAGGATCGTCTTCTTGGCGGTCTTGCGGACGAGATCGGCGCACTCGTTGGGTGATCCGCCGTAGCCAACCGTGTCCCCCAAGCAGTAATAAACGTCGATGCGCTCTTTGCGGTACGCCTCCAACACCGCGCAGAGCGCCTCGTAGTTGGCGTGCGTGTCGCTGAAGATCCCAAGCCGCATAGAGCCTTCGCTGTGCCCGCTCCTCACGTCGGCACCGCGCCGAAGTGGAGCGAGTCTAACACGGTCGCCCTCTCTCGTAACGGCAAGTATTCTCGGGCGTCAATGATTCGCGACAACGAGCACGACACACCGCCTCCCGCAGCGCCTTCACCCTTGCCTTTTGCGCCTTTCGTCGTGGACGGGCTCGCCGAGGACGGCTCCCCGAGGAGCCCCGCGCGGAGCGTGGATCCCGCGCCGCCCGCGGTGCGCGAGCTCGCGGAGGCGTGCGTTCGCTTCGTCAAAGCGGCGACCGGCGTCGAGCTCGACTACGAGCCCGAGACCCTCTCGGTGCTCGATCACTACGTCGCCGAAGCGCGCCGATCCGCTGCAAAAACGCGCGAAGCCGGCGTCGTGGCCGCCCAGGCCGCGGGCGCGTACTTCGGCGAGGTGGTGCGGCGGCGGTACGCGTCGTGGTGGCGCGTCGAGGACGACGATCCGACGGAGTGGTCGATCGAGCTTGGATCCGTGTACCTCTCGCTCCGCCCCGTCTCGATGATGGCGGACGCGATCCTCCGCGACGAGGGCGCGGGAGAGGACGAGCCGTTGATCGTCGAGGAGCGCGATCGCGCGATGATCTCCGCGCGCCTCGACGATCTGCCCGCGGTCACCGAGGACGAGCTGTTCGCGCCGACCACGCGCCTCGAAGTGATCGACATCGCCGTCGACGCGATCCGCAACAAACGCATCGCCGACGGCGAGCCCGAGGCCAATTTGGAGCCCGACGACTACGCTTGAAGAGGCGCGCGGCGTGGTAGCCTCGATCGCGTGACGCTCTTGAAGATCGCGCACATCGGGCACCCGGTGCTGCGAAAGCGGGCGGTCGAGGTGAGCCGAGAGGAGCTCGCTTCGCCGGAGATGCAGCGCTTCATCGACGACCTCGTCGAGACCATGCACGACGCGAACGGCGCGGGCCTCGCGGCGATCCAGGTGCATCGGCCGGTCCGCATCGCGGCGATCGAGGTCAAGGACAACCCTCGTTACCCGTACAAACCGAACATCCCGCTCACCATCCTCGTGAACCCGATCATCACGCCGCTCACCGACGAGCGCTTCGAAAACTACGAGGGCTGCTTGAGCGTGCCGAACCTGCGCGGCATCGTCCGTCGCTTCGCCGAGGTGCGCGTCACCGGCTTGGATCGTCACGGCGCGCCGTTCGATCGCGTCGCGCGCGGCCTCACCGCGGGCACGTTCCAGCACGAGGTCGATCACCTCGACGGCGTGATCTTCGTCGACCGCGTCGAGGATCCGAAGACGTTGTGCACGTGGGCCGAGTTCGATCGCTTTCACAAAGCGGCGTTCGTCGAGCGCATCGTCCCCTTCATCCAGCGCATGGGCGGGTGATCGTGAAGGCAAGAGCGCATGCGCCGTGGGGCGCGGCGATCGTCTTGGCGGCGATCGCGTCGGGCTGTGGACCTGAAGGGCCGGGGCCTGTCGAGCCCGCCGCGAAGCCCGAGCCCGTCGACGTGGTGCTGCTCTACACGACCGACGAGCACGGTTGGATCGAGCCGTACGCCGACAAAAACAAGCAAAAAGAAGGTGCGCGCACGCGCGGCGGCGCGGCCGAGGTGCTCGCGCGATGGCGCCGCGACGAAGGTCATTGCCCCGAGGCGCGCGCTGTCCCGCGCGTCCCGACGCCGCCCAAAGCGGGCTGCAAGAAGACGCTCGCGATCTCGGGCGGCGACAACTTCACCGGGCCCGCGATCTCGTCGTTCCACGAAGGCATGCCGACCGCGGAGGTGATGGCCGAGATGGGCTACGCCGCGTCGGCGTTCGGCAACCACGAGCTCGACTTCGGTCGCGCCGCGTTCGACAAAGGCCGCGCCGTGAGCCACGTGAGCTACCTCGCGGCGAACCTCAAGCCGAGCACGCCCGACGAGGCCACGCTCGTGAAGCCCTTCGAAGTGTACGCGTGGCCCGGCGCGCGCGTGGCCATCGTGGGGCTCGCGACCGAAGAGACGCTCACCATGGCGATGGCGAGCCGCTTCGGCGGCATCACGTTCGAGGCCATGGAGCCGGCGCTCGATCGCACGGTGAAGAGCGCGTGGGCCGAGGGCGTGGACGCGGTCGTCGTGGTCGCGCACGAGTGCGCCGAGAAGCTCGTGCCCATCGTCGCGAAGCACCCGGAGTGGAGGCTCTCGTTCGTGGGCGGCGGTCATTGTCACAAGGGCGCGAGCCTCGACGCGGGCGGCGTCCCCGTGATCGCGCCGGGGTGGCGCTTCGATCGCTACGTGCGCATCGCGCTGCGCATCGATCCCGCGCGGCCCGCGAACGATCGCGTGGTCGCGCGCAAGGTCGACGTGATCGACACCGATCGGCCCGAGGGCAGCGCGCCCACCGGCAGCGAGCCCGCGATCGATCGCATCATCGCCGCGTACAAAGCCAAGCTCGATCGCGCGCTCGGCGAGGAGATCGGGAAGGCGAACGAGGAGCACGACAAAGACTCCGCGTTCGTGCGCCGCTGGGTCGCGGGCGCGATCCGCGAAGAGACGGGCGCCGACGTCGCGATCGTCAACGCGCACGGCATCCGTCAATCGCTGCCCAAGGGGCCCATCACCAAGGCGACCGTGTGGTCGGTCCTCCCGTTCGACAACAAGGTGATCCTCTTCACGATCTCGGGCGCAGACCTCGCCAAGAACCTCGCGAACAAGGCCGCGGTCGCCGACGGCGTCCGTGACCCGATCGATCCGCAGAAGCGCTACCGCGCGGCCACGCTCGATTTCTTGTTCTTTGGCGGGGATAACTTCACGTTCGCCAAGGTCGCGTCCGACGTGCGCGAGACCCCGATCGATTGGCGCACGCCGGTCATCGAGTGGACGCGCAAACAACGATCGACGGCGCTCGAAGAGCGCCTGCGCTGATCACGCCTTCTTGGCAGCGGTCTTCTTGGGCGCAGCGATCTTCTTGGGCGCAGCAGCCTTCTTCGGTGCAGCAGCCTTCTTCGGTGCAGCAGC